>CAMYIO010000037.1:0-33103 GCA_947258515.1 uncultured Ectothiorhodospiraceae bacterium | reverse complement strand
CATCGCGACGTAGCCCGCTTATGCCACACCGTATTCTGGTCATCGAAGATAATCACGACATTGCACGCCTCGTGGAGCTGCATCTCAAGGACTTGTCATACCAGGTAGATCTGGACGCGGATGGCCGTAGCGGCCTGCAACGCGCCATGAAGGGCAACTATGACCTGGTGATACTGGACATCATGCTACCCGGGATTGATGGTCTTGAGGTGTGCCGCCGGTTACGGGGCGCTTCAAACCAGACGCCGGTGCTGATGCTGACCGCGAGGACCACCGAGCTCGACCGGGTACTGGGGCTGGAACTGGGTGCGGACGATTACCTCACCAAGCCGTTCTCCATCATGGAACTGCTGGCGCGGGTCAAGGCCATCATCCGGCGTGCCGGGCTGTCGGAGATGCAACGCCCGGACAAGGGCCCGGACATAATCCGTATCAATGGACTGCTGATCGACCCGGCGCGGCGTGCCGTCAGTGTCGGCGACTCGGCGGTTGAACTGACGGCACGGGAGTTCGACCTGTTGCATTATTTTGCCAGCCACCCGGGCCAGGTATTCAGTCGCGAGCAACTGCTGAACAGCGTCTGGGGCTATGGTCACGACGGCTATGAGCATACCGTCAATTCACACATCAACCGGCTGCGCAAGAAGATCGAGCGGGACCCGGCAGATGCCCGCTATATCCTGACGGTCTGGGGTGTCGGTTACAAATTTGCCGAGGCCAGTCATGCAAGCGTTTAACAAACTGTTCAGAACCCTGTATGCCAAACTGGCGCTGGTGCTGTTGCTGCTGTTTTGCCTCGTTGGCGGCACCTTTCTGTTTGCCGCCCTGTATTCCGCACAGATGTACCAGCAGGAAGTCGCCCAGCGGCTAAATCGCGACCTCGCCATGTATATCGTGGATGAACATGTGTTGTTCAGGGAGGGTCAGATCAACCAGAGAGCGTTGAAAGACCTGTTCCATAATCTGATGATCGTTAACCCCAGTCTGGAACTGTACCTGCTGGCGGCAGACGGGCGGATCCTCTCCTACTCAGCATCACCCGACAAGGTCCATCGTGAGCGCGTCGATCTTTCCCCGCTGGCAAGCATGCTCAGCGGCAAGGCCACGCTGCCGGTGCTTGGTGATGATCCACGTCATATTGGACAGCAAAAGGCCTTCTCGGCTGCCCCCATTACCGGTGATGGCGATATCCAGGGCTACATCTACGCGATACTGGGCAGCGAGCAGACTGACCACATCACGGCGATGTTAAAAAACAGCTACATCATGCGCTGGAGCGCTGTTGCCGTCGGCACTGCCCTGCTGTTTGCACTGGGTGCCGGCTTGCTGATCTTCGCCTTGCTGACGCGACGCCTGGGCACCCTCAGTCGCAGCATGGAAGTTTTCAAACAACAGAACTTTTCCGCAGCAGTCTCGTATTCGGTGAAGAATGACGCGGCTTCTGACGAGATCGACCGGCTCAGCAATACCTTTTTTGAAATGGCAACGCATATCCGCGCGCAAATGGAACGCCTGCGTGAAACCGATTCACTGCGACGCGAACTGGTAGCCAATGTCTCTCACGACCTGCGCACACCGCTGGCGTCCCTGAACGGTTACCTCGAGACGCTCACGCTCAAGGACAACAGCCTCACCGCCAGCGAACGGCGGGAATACCTGGAGACGGCAAGCCGGCATGCAGATCGACTCACGAAGCTGGTCTATGACCTGTTCGAACTTGCCAAGCTGGATGCGCATGAACTGACACCGGAACGCGAACCGTTCCTGCTCACCGAGCTTATCCAGGATGTCATCCAGAAGTTCAAGCTGCGTGCGCAGCAGGCCAATGTAATGATCGAGGCCGATGACGCACCCGACATCCCGTTCGTGGATGCGGACATCGGCATGATTGAGCGCGTGCTTGACAATCTCATCGACAATGCACTGCAACATACGCCATCGGGCGGCAGCATCCACCTGTCCATGGAAACCAGGGACAGCCAGGTCACTGTAAAAGTCAGGGATACCGGCAGCGGCATTTCCGCAGATGTACTGCCGCACATCTTTGATCGTTTCTACCGCAAGACAGCCACTGACGATAACAGGGACGGCGCCGGCCTGGGACTGGCCATCGCACAACGCATTATAGAAATTCACGGTGGAAAACTGTCGGTCAGCAGCATGATCAACAGCGGCTCGGAATTCAACTTCAGCCTGCCCGCCAAATACTAACAAGCCCCCCGGCCATCATATGTGTCCGGGGGGGCAACAGTCAGATGTTACATGTGGTCACGTCCCGGTCCGAGTAACGGACACAGGAAGTAATGATCATTCTTGTCCATGTTCTGGTTATCGTTCACGTCCACCCACCAGCGGCCACCGAGGTGACCAACCTCACCCGGCCCGAACTCCGTGCTCAATCCGTTCTCCCCGGGTACCAGTTCCTGGAAGCGGCCCTTGAAGGGTAATGGATCGACAACGACAATCGAGTCGTAATACAGGCCTTGCGAGGTCACGAAGATAACAGGCCCGGTGCCACGCCCTTTGGTCCGCTCTTTCGCAAAGCCGGTGCTGCTCATGACAACAGCGGCACCCAGCAGGGTAACCATGCCGATCGTTTTCAGTGTTTTCATTTTAACTCTCCAGTATTTATTGCAGGGAGAATCAGTATTACAGGAGAGTGTCACGCAATCGTCGCGCGATTATCACGAATCAATCACAATCATCGTGGCACAAAAAAACCGGGCAGTGCCCGGTTTCTTGTGAATCCGCGCAGTTGCGGAAAATCGTCACATCAGGTGACGAGATCTTCGCCGGCATCATTCTGGGGACGATCAACCATTTCGATATAGGCCATGGGCGCCTTGTCACCGGTACGGAAGCCGGCCTTGAGAATGCGCAGGTAACCACCCGGGCGTTCCTTGTAGTGCGGACCCAGGTCATTAAACAGCTTGGTCACCATGTCCCGGTCACGCAAGCGGTTGAAGGCCATGCGGCGCTTGTGCACGGAATCTGTCTTTGCCATGGTGATAAACGGTTCGGCGATACGACGCAGTTCCTTGGCCTTTGGCAAGGTCGTCTTGATGATTTCATGACGCAGCAATGACACAGTCATGTTCTGGAACATGGCACTGCGGTGTGAGCTGTTGCGGTTTAGTTGCCGCCCTGTCTTACGATGACGCATGATTAAATCCCGTTACTTATTAAGGCAGAAGGTTCCTGCTCCCGTGCGGAAAGGCTCGCAGGCGGCCAGTTCTCAAGACGCATACCCAGTGACAGCCCCTTGGTGGCGAGCACATCCTTGATCTCGGTCAGGGACTTCTTGCCCAGATTCGGTGTCTTCAGCAACTCCACTTCGGTTCGCTGTATCAGGTCACCGATGAAATAGATGCTCTCTGCCTTGAGGCAATTGGCGGAACGCACGGTCAACTCCAGATCATCGACAGGGCGCAGCAGGATCGGATCAATTTCCGGACCCTGGGTATCCTTGTCTTCTACCGTGGTGGCCTGCAGATCAACAAACGCGGACAACTGGTCCTGCAGGATGGTCGCCGCATGGCGAATAGCCTCTTCAGGGTCGACCGTGCCGTTGGTTTCAATATCAATAATCAGCTTGTCCAGGTCGGTGCGCTGCTCGACACGCGCCCGATCGACATTGTAGGCAATGCGGCTGACCGGGCTGAACGAGGCATCCAGTTGCAGACTGCCAATTGCCCGCCCCTCGCTCTCCTCGGTTTCACGTCGGGTAGCCGGCTGGTAACCACGCCCCTTCGCGATTTTCAGCGTCATGGACAATTCGCCGGCCTTGGTCAGGTTGGCAATGACATGGTCCGGATTGACGATCTCGACATCGTGATCCAGCTTGATATCACCGGCGGTGACAGGACCCGGACCCTTCTTGTTCAGCGTCAGCGTTGCTTCGCTGCGCTCGTGCATGCGCAGTGCGACCTTCTTCAGGTTCAGCAGGATGTCGATGACATCTTCCTGAACGCCTTCAATGGTTGAATACTCATGCAACACGCCATCGATCTCGGCATTGATGATTGCGGTGCCCGGCATCGATGACAGCAGTATGCGGCGCAAGGCATTACCGAGGGTATGACCAAAACCGCGTTCCAGTGGCTCCAGTGTTACCTTGGCGTGCTTGTCGTTGATAGCCTGGACATCCACGATACGCGGTTTCAGGAATTCGTTGACTTTACCAAGCATGTATAAATCCCTCAGAAATTACTTAGAATACAATTCGACGATCAGATGTTCGTTGATATCAGCGGGCAATTCACTGCGCTCGGGCCGTGATTTGTACACCCCTTCAATCTTCTTGGTATCGACGTCAATCCAGTCTGAAAAGCCGCGCTGCTGCGCCAGCTCAATGGCTGACTTGATACGCAGCTGTGAGCGACCCTTGTCGGTAATGCCGACGACATCGCTCGGCTGAACCTGGTAGGACGGTATATTTACCCGCGAACCATTGACACTGATACCGTTGTGGCGCACCAGCTGACGTGACTCGCTGCGCGAAGATGCAAAACCCATGCGGTAGACCACATTATCGAGACGCCCTTCAAGTAACTGCAACAGGTTTTCACCGGTCGAGCCCTTGGTACCGGCCGCCTTCTTGTAGTAATTGCGGAACTGCTTCTCCAGAACCCCGTAGATCCGGCGCACCTTCTGCTTTTCACGTAACTGGGTCGCATAATCAGACAGCCGCGTACGGCGCTGGCCGTGCTGGCCGGGCGGAAACGGACGGTTCTCAACCGGGCACTTCGAGGTAAAGCATTTTTCGCCTTTCAGAAACAGCTTGCCACCTTCGCGGCGGCATTGGCGGCATTTGGATCCAGTGTACTTTGCCATGATCTTTTCCTTTCTAAACGCGACGTTTTTTCGGTGGCCGACAGCCGTTATGCGGTATCGGTGTCACGTCAGTGATATTGGTAATCTGAAAACCGGCATTATTCAGCGCACGTACCGCGGATTCGCGACCGGGGCCCGGGCCCTTGACTTCTACTTCAAGATTTTTCATGCCGTATTCCTTGACTTTGTCACCGGCTTTTTCAGCAGCGACCTGCGCGGCAAACGGCGTGCTCTTGCGCGAACCGCGGAACCCTGAACCACCCGCGGTCGCCCAGGCAAGGGCATTACCCTGGCGATCGGTGATCATGATGATGGTATTGTTGAATGATGCGTGAATGTGCGCGATGCCGTCAGCGACGTCCTTCTTCACTTTCTTGCGAGTGGGTGCCTGTGCCATACCTGGGTTCCGGTGTTAACTACGATTACTGGTTAATGTAAATTACTTGCGAATCGGGCGGCGCGGACCCTTGCGGGTACGTGCATTGGTTTGTGTTTGCTGTCCGCGCAGCGGCAAACCGCGACGATGGCGGATTCCACGATAGCTGCCCAGGTCCATCAGTCGCTTGATATTCATGGAGATGGTACGACGCAGGTCACCTTCTATGGTGTACTTGACAATCTCGTTGCGGATGGACTCCACCTCGGCCTCTGTCAGGTCCTTGATCTTGGTGTCCGGTTTGACACCAGTGTCCGCACAGATCTTGCGCGCAGTGATGCGACCGATACCATAGATACCCGTCAGGGCAATCTCCGCATGCTTGTGCGGTGCAATGTTAATCCCGGCAATACGTGCCATCTAAATAATCTCCAAACGCTATTGTATTGAGTGCGGCGCGAAAAGCAGGGTAGGATAGCCTTTGACCGCCAATAAATCAAATACAAACAAACACCTGTCAGCCGCGCATTCGCCGCATCATCAGGCTCGTTTTTGCATGTTTTTCAATGTCTTGCATACTGTCCGCGACTGACTAGCCCTGTCGCTGCTTGTGACGTCCATCTTTACAGATGACGCGCACAACGCCGTTGCGACGGATTACCTTGCAGTTGCGGCAGATACGCTTGACTGAAGCACGTACTTTCATGTCCCTACACCTCTAAAAAAGGCCGCCGCTAGCGCAGCATGCCGGTCCCGCCGTGACCCTTCAGGTTCGCCTTCTTCATCAAGCCGCTGTACTGGTGCGAAACCAGGTGCGTCTGAACCTGTGCCATGAAGTCCATGGTCACCACGACAATAATCAACAGGGAAGTACCACCAAAATAGAACGGTACGTTCCAGTAAAGAATCAGAAATTCCGGCATCAGGCAGACCAGGGTGATGTACACCGCGCCGGCCGTGGTCAGCCGCGTCATGACACCGTCGATATATTTGGCGGTCTGCTCACCCGGCCGGATACCCGGGATAAAGGCACCGGACTTCTTCAGGTTGTCCGCTGTTTCCTTGGCATTGAATACCAGTGCCGTATAGAAAAAACAGAAGAACACGATGGCCAGTGCATAGAAAATCACATACAACGGCTGACCCGGCGACAATGTCGCGGCGATATCCTTTAACCAGCCCATACCTTCGCCCTGCCCGACCCAGCTACCCATGGTCGCGGGGAACAGAATGATACTGGACGCAAAGATCGGCGGTATCACACCCGCCATGTTCAGCTTCAGCGGCAGGTGCGTACTCTGTGCCGCATACACCTTGCGCCCCTGTTGCCGCTTCGCGTAATTCACGGTAATACGGCGTTGACCGCGTTCGACAAACACCACAAATCCGGTCACTGCCAGTGCCAGTGCAAACAGCACCAGGATGGTCAGCACGTTCATTTCACCGGTACGCGCCAGTTCCAGTGTGCCGCCAATGGCTGATGGCAGGCCGGAGACGATACCGGAAAAGATGATAATCGAGATGCCGTTACCGACACCGCGTTCCGTGACCTGCTCACCGAGCCACATCAGGAATACGGTTCCGGTCACCAGCGTAACGATGGCCGTCAGCACAAAACTCGGCCCTGGATTAATCACCAGTGCACTGCCGGCGACCTGCTGGCTTTGCAACGCGCTGGAGATGCCGAAGGCCTGCATGGTGGCCAGGCCCACGGTCCCGTAGCGGGTGTATTGCGTGATCTTGTGGCGACCGGCTTCACCGCCTTCTTTCTTCAGGGCTTCCAGTGACGGTACCGTCACGGTCAGCAGGTTCATGATAATCGATGCCGAGATGTAGGGCATGATGCCGAGCGCGAACAGCGACAACCGCTCCAGCGCGCCACCGGAAAACATATTGAACATCTCCAGAATCGTGCCACGCTGCTGGTCTACCAGTGCAGCAAGCACCACCGGATCGATTCCCGGCAACGGAATGAACGAGCCGATACGAAAGACGACGATGGCACCAATGACGAAAAAGAGCCGCTGGCGCAGCTCTTTCATCTGCCCGATACTCGAGGCGGTACCTGAAAGTGTATTTCCTGTTGCCATTTATTCCTCGATCTTGCCACCGGCCGCTTCAATTGCAGCACGCGCACCCTTTGTGACCCGTATACCTTTCAGGGTTACAGCCTTGTCGATCGCACCGGATGCGAACACCTTGACACTGCGGACTTCACGCGAGATCAGGTTGACTGCCTTCAATGCAGCCAGGTCAATGACATCAGCATTGACCAGCGCCAGTTCGTTCAAGCGCAGTTCATCGATAAAGCGTGACTTGCGCGACAGGAAACCCATTTTCGGCAAGCGACGCTGCAACGGCATCTGCCCGCCTTCGAAACCGATCTTGTGGTAACCACCGGAGCGTGACTTCTGACCCTTGTGACCACGGCCACAGGTCTTGCCCAGCCCCGAACCGATACCACGGCCGACACGCTTGCGGTCTTTGCTGCTGCCGTCAGCCGGTTTTAATGTATTCAGACGCATTGTCTAGTCCTCGACCCTTACCATATAGGCAACCTTGTTGATCATGCCCCGTATTTCCGGGGTATCGTCCAGTTCCACGGTATGGCGGATACGACGCAAACCCAGGCCGATTAACGTGGCCTTGTGGCTCTGCAGGCGACCATTGGAACTCTTCGTCTGTGAAATTCTGATTTTCTTTACGCTGGCCATGTCTTACTCCAGAATATCCGCTACTGTCTTGCCACGCTTGCTCGCGATATCATCCGGCGAACGCATTTCCTGAAGTCCGCGGATGGTGGCACGTAACACGTTATTCGGATTGTTGGAACCGATGCACTTTGCCAGAACATTATGCACGCCAACGACTTCAAAAACGGCGCGCATGGCACCGCCCGCGATAATGCCGGTACCTTCGGAGGCAGGCTGCATGTAAACCTTGGCGGCACCGTGTCGTGCGTTCAGGGCGTATTGCAGCGTGCCATCCTTGAGGTTGACCTCAATCATGTTCTTGCGTGCCGCTTCCATCGCCTTCTGGATAGCAACAGGCACTTCCCGGGCCTTGCCGTAGCCATAACCGACACGACCCTCACCGTCACCGACAACGGTCAACGCAGTAAAGCCGAACTGGCGACCACCCTTGACAACCTTCGCTACACGGTTAACCGTGACCAGCTTTTCAAGCAGTCCGTCACCCTGTGCCTGTGCATCTACTCTTCCCATAACTTGACCTTTATCAGAAAACCCTATATCAAAATTCCAGGCCGTTCTCGCGCGCGGCATCAGCCAGTGCTTTTACGCGGCCATGATATTTAAAACCGGAACGATCGAACGCTACCCGGGTAATTCCTGCGGCCCTGGCGCGCTCTGCAACCACTTGTCCAACTGCACTTGCAGCGGCAACACCACCGGTAGATTTAACGTCTTTACGAACATCACTTTCCAGCGTCGAGGCACTGGCGACCACGGTATTGCCTTGCGGCGAGATAATCTGTGCATACATGTGGCGTGGCGTCTTGTGTATACACAGGCGTGTAACGCCCATGGTCTTGATATGAGCCCGGGTACGGCGTGCACGACGTAAACGTGATTGTTTCTTGTCCATAATAATTGCCTATTTCTTCTTGGCTTCTTTGCGGACCACAACTTCATCCGCATAACGAACACCCTTGCCCTTGTAAGGCTCCGGCGGACGAAAGGCGCGTATCTCTGCAGCAACCTGGCCGACTTGTTGCTTGTCTGCACCTTTCAGTAAAATTTCTGTCTGGCTCGGCGTTTCAGCCGTGACACCTTCAGGCACCTCGTAGTCGACCGGGTGCGAGAAACCCAGGGTCAGGTTCAGCACCTTGCCCCTGGCCTGCGCGCGGTAACCAACGCCGACCAGTTCCAGTTTCTTTTCGTAACCGTCGTTGACACCGGTCACCAGGTTGCTGACCAGCGACCGGGTGGTACCGGCCAGCGCATTGGAAGCCTTGGATCCATCGCGCGGGCTGAAGCTCAGTTCGCCGTCCTCGCGCTTCATTTCCACGAGTTCATGTATATTGTGAACCAGTGTGCCCTTGGGGCCCTTGACCGTAATCTGCTGGCCATTCTCGGTGACTTCCACTGCAGCAGGAACAGACACCGGTTGTTTTGCAATTCTAGACATGACTCTATCCGCTTAACTTACAACACAAAGGATTTCGCCACCTTCACCGGCAGCACGGGCCTGACGATCGCTCATTACACCCTTGGAGGTCGAGACGATAGCCACACCGAGTCCGTTCTGGATACGCGGAATATCATCCTTGCCCTTGTAGAGGCGCAAACCCGGACGACTGGAGCGCTGGATCATCTCGATCACCGGCGTACCATTGTGGTACTTCAGCGTGACCGTCAGCACCATCTTGCCGTCTTCATCAGCAGTGGAGAAATCGTTAATGTAACCCTCGTCTTTCAATACCTGTGCGATGGCACACTTCAACGTCGATGAAGGCATGGAAACCTCCACCTTGTTGGCAGACTGACCATTACGAATACGGGTCAGCAGATCAGCAATAGGATCGGTCATCATAATAGGTTACCAGCTTGCCTTGACCAGACCGGGAACATCACCACGCATTGCAGCTTCACGCAGCTTGTTTCTGGACAGTCCGAATTTTCTGTAATAGCCGTGCGGTCTGCCGGTGACCCGGCAGCGGTTACGGCCACGTACGGGGCTCGCATCACGCGGCTGCTCCTGCAATTTAAGTTGTGCCTGGTAGCGTTCGTCATAGGAGCTGGTACTGCTCTTGATAATCGCCTTCAGTTCGGCTCGCCTTGCGGCAAATCGTTTCACAGTACGGGCGCGCTTGTTCTCGCGGGCAATCATGGAATTCTTGGCCATGCTTCTACCTCAGTGCCTGAACGGAAAGTTGAACGCTGCCAGCAACGCGCGTCCTTCCTCGTCCGTTTTTGCAGTTGTCGTAAGTGTTATATCCATACCACGCAGGGTATCGATCTTGTCGTAATCAATCTCGGGAAAAATGATCTGTTCCCTGACGCCCATGTTGTAGTTGCCGCGACCGTCAAATGCCTTCGGGTTCATGCCGCGAAAGTCGCGAATACGCGGGATCGCCACACTGATCAGGCGGTCAAGAAACTCGTACATCATACTGCGACGCAGTGTCACCTTGCAGCCAACCGGCCAGCCCTCGCGCAGCTTGAAACCGGCCACGGACTTGCGCGCCTTGATAACAATCGGTTTCTGACCTGCAATCTTGGTCATGTCATTAACTGCATGTTCCATGACCTTGCGATCGGCAATCGCCTCGCCCACACCCATATTGAGCGTGATCTTGGTGATCCGCGGAATCTCCATATCATTCTTGTAACCGAACTGCTCCTTGAGCTGTTTGGTCACTGTTTCCGAGTAAAAATCCTTCAGCCTGGTCATATCTCTACACCATCACCTAGATGTCCACCACTTCATCGGTAGACTTGAAATAACGCACCTTGCGACCGTCCTCAAGCACCCTGAAACATACCCGTTCGCCTTTTTTGGTTTGCGGATTGAACAGCATGATATTGGAAGGATCGATCGACATTTCCTTTTCGACTATACCGCCGGGCACACCCTTGTTCGGGTTCGGCTTGGTATGACGCTTCGCCATATTGACGTCAGACACGATCAGGCGCCCGTTTGGCAGAACACGCAGCACGCTGCCCTGTTTGCCCTTGTCCTTGCCCGCCACCACGATGACGTCATCACCTTTCTTGATTCTGTTCATGCTCTGTTCCTACAAAACTTCCGGTGCAAGCGAAATGATCTTCATGAAGCGCTCACTGCGCAGTTCACGTGTCACCGGTCCGAAGATACGCGTACCGATCGGCTGTAACTGCGCATTCAGCAGTACCGCCGCATTGCCGTCAAAGCGAATCAGTGAACCATCGGAACGTCGTACACCCTTGCGTGTCCTGACAATTACCGCGTTATAGACCTCACCCTTCTTGACCTTGCCGCGAGGTATGGCTTCCTTGATGCTGACCTTGATTATGTCACCGATACCCGCATAGCGGCGGTGTGAACCACCCAGCACCTTGATGCACTGCAAGCGGCGTGCGCCACTGTTGTCAGCAACATCAAGTTTTGTTTGCATCTGAATCATGCTTATGTACCGTTCGCCCTGTTGAATTAAATTATTTGCCGGTCTTCGTCCGCAGGATACTGCCTAGTCGCTGCGACCTACTACTTCCACCAGTCTCCACGATTTTGTTCTGGAGATCGGCCGGCACTGTTCGATTATCACCGTATCACCTTCCTGGCAGGTGTTTTCCGCATCGTGAATATGCAGCTTGGTAGAGCGGCGAATATACTTTCCGTACACGGGATGCTTGACCTTGCGCTCAATCATCACGGTGGCCGACTTGTCCATCTTGTCGCTTATTACCTTGCCGGTAACAATGCGTGCTGTTGCAGTGGTCTCACTCATGATGCCTCACCCGCCCTGGATTTTTCGTTCAATACTGTATTTACCCGTGCAATATCCCTGCGCACCTTCCTGATCTGGTCCGGGCGCGACAGCTGACCGGTACCACGCTGCATACCGAGGTTAAAGCGCTCGCGCAGCAGGTTATGCAACTCCAGCTTGAGTTCGCTGACTGACTTGGTTCTTAGATCTGCGGCATTCATTACATCACCGTCCGTGACACAAAGGCTGTTTTAAAAGGCAGCTTGGCTGCGGCCAGTTTGAAAGCTGCACGTGCAATTTCTTCCGATACACCCTCGATTTCGTAAAGCATGCGACCGGGCTGAATCTGCGCAATCCAGTATTCAACGTTGCCCTTGCCCTTGCCCTGCCGTACCTCGATAGGTTTCTTGGTAATAGGCACATCGGGAAACACGCGTATCCACAGCTTGCCACCACGCTTGACGTGACGCGTTATGGTACGGCGGGCAGCCTCGATCTGGCGCGCCGTCATGCGGCCACGGTCGGTTGACTTCAGTCCATACTCTCCGAAACTGACCTTGCTGCCACGCTGGGCCAGGCCGCGGTTGCGACCTTTCATCTTCTTGCGAAACTTGGTTCTTTTTGGCTGTAACATGAATATTCTCCGCTATCAGGATGCTGCCTTCCGGGGTGCCTCGGCTTCCGCCTCGTCGGCCGTACCAATGACCTCACCCTTGAATATCCACACCTTGACGCCGATTTTGCCGTAGGTTGTGTTCGCCTCGGCTGTGCCGTAATCAATATTGGCACGCAGGGTATGCAGCGGCACACGGCCTTCGCGATACCACTCGCTGCGCGCTATTTCTGCGCCGTTGAGGCGGCCGCCCACCTTGATCTTGATACCTTCTGCACCGATACGCATGCTGTTGCTGACGGCACGCTTCATGGCGCGGCGAAACATGATGCGGCGTTCCAGCTGCTGGGCAACACTTTCTGCGACCAAAGTAGCGTCCAGTTCCGGCTTGCGTATCTCCTCGATATTGATGTTGACCGGGATACCCATGCGCTGTGACACTTCCTTGCGCAGACGATCGATATCCTCACCCTTCTTGCCAATGACAATACCCGGACGCGCCGTATGGATCGTGATCACGGCATTATGTGCCGGACGTGAGATCTGGATGCGACTGACAGATGCCTGCGCAAGGCGCTTCCGGATGTATTCACGAATCTCCAGATCCATGTTCAGGTAATCGGCGTAGTTATCCGTACCGGCGTACCATGTAGACGTCCAGTCCTTGACAATGCCGAGCCTGATGCCCGTTGGATGTACTTTTTGACCCATACCGCTGTTCTCGCTTTTCGCTGGTTAGCCTAAACGTCACCCACCGTTACGGTGATATGACTGTTTCGTTTCAGTATCCGTGTACCACGGCCCTTGGCGCGCGCACGAAACCGTTTCATGGTGCTCGCTTCATTCACAAAAATGGCCGACACTTTCAGTTCGTCAATATCCGCACCTTCATTGTGCTCTGCGTTTGCAATGGCAGACTCGAGCACCTTGCGCACCATGACAGCCGCCTTCTTCGGGCTGAACATCAGCAGGTTCAATGCCTTCTCTACCGGCAGTCCGCGAACCTGGTCTGCAACCAGGCGGGCCTTCTGCGCCGAGATATGTGCTTGTTTCAATGTTGCGCTGACTTCCATCAATCCGCCCTCTACTTCGATTTTCTGTCTGCCACGTGACCACGGAAGGTACGTGTCAGGGCAAACTCGCCCAGCTTGTGACCGACCATGTTCTCGTTAATCAGAACCGGCACATGCTGGCGGCCGTTATGTATCGCAATCGTCAGGCCGACCATTTCGGGAATCACCATGGAACGGCGCGACCAGGTCTTGATCGGACGCTTGCTGTTCTCGGCCACGGCCTTGTCCACCTTGTTCTGCAGATGGGTGTCAATAAACGGACCTTTTCTAATAGAACGTGCCACTGTCTGTAATCCTCTCGATTATTTCTTTTTACGGCGTCTGACAATCATGCCATCGGTACGCTTGTTACTGCGGGTACGGTAACCCTTCGCCGGCGTACCCCAGGGACTGACCGGATGCCGACCACCGGCGGTACGGCCTTCACCACCACCGTGCGGATGATCAACCGGGTTCATGGCAACACCGCGAACCGTCGGGCGCTTGCCGCGCCAGCGACTGGCACCGGCCTTGCCCAGTGAGCGCAGGCTGTGTTCTACATTGCCGACTTCACCGATCGTTGCCATGCACTCGGCCGGCACCCGGCGCATTTCACCGGAGCGCAAGCGCAGGGTTGCATGGTCACCGCTACGGGCAACCAGTTGCACACTGCTGCCGGCACTGCGGGCGATCTGACCGCCCTTGCCCGGCTTCATTTCAACATTGTGAACCAGTGTACCCACAGGAATGTAACTCATGGGCATGGCATTACCGGCCTTGATCGGGGCAGTACTGCCGTTGCGAATCTCGTCACCGGCCCCGATACCTTTCGGCGCAAGGATATAGCGACGCTCGCCGTCTGCATATAACAACAAAGCAATATGCGCGGAGCGGTTCGGATCGTATTCAATACGTTCCACCTTTGCCGGCACGTCAAGCTTGTTGCGCTTGAAATCGACGATACGGTAACGCTGCTTGTGTCCGCCACCGCGATGCCGGGTTGTGATCCGGCCGGCATTGTTACGGCCGCCGGACCTCGACTTCGTATCGAGCAGCGCAGCATGGGGCTCACCCTTGTGCAGACCAGGCGTGTTGACCTGAACGACAAAGCGACGACCCGGTGATGTTGGTTTTGCTTTAACTAGTGGCATTTTCCAGTCCTTTCAGCGAAGTTCGCGAATTCAGCACGCGACTCATTCCGCTCCCATAAAATTGATATCGTGCCCTTCCGCCAGGGTCACATAGGCTTTTTTCCAGTCAGAGCGCTTACCCATCTTTTGCCCGAAGCGCTTGACCTTGCCGCGCACATTGGCAATCTGCACACCATCGACCTTGACATCAAACATCAGCTCAACGGCCTTGCGTACTTCCGGCTTGCTGGCATCCGGCACCACCTTGAAGGCAAACTGACGGTTTTCGTCGGCCAGCCGGGTACTCTTTTCAGAGACAATCGGTGCAATCAGGACTTTCATTATGCGTTCCTGGTTCATGCCAGACGCTCCTCAATTTTTTCAATGGCAGCTTTCGTCATCAGCACCTTTTCGAAACCCACCAGGCTGACAGGATCGGCGCTGACCACATCACAGACGGCGACACCCGGCAGGTTACGTGCCGCCAGATAGAGGTTGTCGTCCACCTCGACCGTCACGATCAGAACGTTATCCAGTCCCAGCTCACCGAGCTTGCCGGCCAGTTCGCGGGTTTTCGGCGCATCGACTGCAAACGTATCGATGGCAACCAGCCGCTCCTGGCGCACCAGTTCGGACAGAATGGAGCGCATGGCTGCGCGGTACATCTTGCGATTGATTTTCTGAGAATAATCACGCGGCGAGGCCGCGAAGGCCCTGCCGCCACCGCGCCAGATCGGGCTGCGAATGGTGCCGGCACGGGCGCGCCCGGTACCTTTCTGGCGCCACGGCTTGATACCGCCACCGCGCACCTGCGAGCGTGTTTTCTGCTGCACAGTGCCGGCGCGCGCGCCGGACAGGCAGGCAGTGACCACCTGGTGCACCAGTGACTCCTTGAACTCCTGGCCAAAGGTACCTTCCGACACCTTGACTGAACCTGAACCTTGCAGCTGCAACTCCATCATCTTACCCCTTTACCGCCGCACGAATAATGATATCGCCACCCCTGGCACCCGGAACCGCGCCCTTCACCAGCAACAGGTTGCGTTCTGCATCCACGCGGACGACTTTCAGGTTCTGCATTGTGCGGCGCACGTTACCCATGTGGCCGGCCATCTTCTTGCCCTTGAAAACACGTCCGGGCGTCTGGCACTGTCCAATCGAACCCGGCGCACGGTGTGAAATCGAGTTGCCATGCGTGGCATCCTGCATGCTGAAGTTGTAACGCTTGATGACACCGGCATAACCCTTACCGATCGAGGTGCCGACCACATCCACGTTCTGGCCTTCCTCAAACATCTCGACCTTGATTTCACTGCCCACCTCGATGCCCTCACCTTCGCCATCATCAAGACGAAACTCCCAGAGCTTGCGACCCGCCTCCGAGCCGGCCCTGGCATAGTGCCCGGCCATCGGCTTCGTCACGCGTGAGGCACGACGCGAACCGGTCGTCACCTGCACGGCACGATAACCGTCACTCTCGAGCGTCTTCAGTTGCGTCACCCGGTTCGGCTCAACCGAGAGCACTGTCACGGGTACAGCAGCGCCATCTTCAGTAAAGATGCGCGTCATACCTTCTTTGCGTCCTACTATTCCAATAGTCATTGTGCTTTACCAATCAATTCAGCTGGTCAATTCAGCTTGATCTGAACATCAACGCCGGCAGCGAGATCCAGTTTCATGAGGGCGTCGACCGTCTTGTCAGTCGGATCAACGATGTCCATGAGACGCTTGTGCGTCCGGATCTCATACTGGTCACGCGCATCCTTGTTGACATGCGGTGAAATCAGTACCGTGAAGCGCTCCTTACGGGTAGGCAGCGGGATCGGGCCCCGTACCTGCGCACCTGTGCGCCTGGCTGTCTCAACAATTTCAGCCGCCGACTGATCAATCAGCCGATGATCGAAGGCCTTGAGACGAATCCGTTTACTCGATAATCCTGGAGACCACGCCGGCGCCGACGGTGCGGCCACCCTCGCGTATCGCGAAACGCAGCCCCTCTTCCATCGCAATCGGCGCAATCAGGGAGACCGTCATCTTGATGTTGTCGCCCGGCATCACCATCTCAACACCTTCCGGCAAATCACACGCTCCCGTTACGTCCGTCGTGCGAAAGTAAAACTGCGGCCGGTAATTGCTGAAAAACGGCGTGTGACGACCACCCTCATCCTTGCTCAGAATGTACACCTCACACTCAAACTTGGTGTGCGGCGTAATCGACTTCGGCTTCGCCAGCACCTGGCCACGCTCAACCTCTTCACGCTTGGTACCACGCAGCAATACACCCACGTTGTCACCCGCACGCCCCTCGTCCAGCAGCTTGCGGAACATCTCGACACCCGTACACGTCGTTACCACCGTGTCCTTGATGCCAACAATCGCAATCTCCTCGCCCACCTTGATGACGCCGCGCTCAATACGACCCGTCACCACCGTGCCACGACCGGAGATCGAGAACACGTCCTCAACCGGCATCAGGAAATCACCGTCCACCGCACGCTCCGGCTCCGGTATGTACTTGTCCATCTCCTCAACCAGCTTCACAATCGACGGTACGCCAATGTCACTGCTGTCACCTTCCAGCGCCTTCAGCGCAGAACCGATCACAATCGGGGTGTCATCACCCGGAAAATCATAGCTGTCCAGCAGCTCGCGGATCTCCATCTCCACCAGCTCCAGCAACTCGGCATCGTCAACCTGGTCGGCCTTGTTCATGTATACCAATATATAGGGCACACCCACCTGGCGTGACAGCAGAATGTGCTCACGCGTCTGTGGCATCGGACCGTCGGCCGCACTCACCACCAGTATGGCACCGTCCATCTGCGCCGCACCCGTGATCATGTTCTTCACATAGTCCGCGTGTCCCGGGCAGTCTACGTGTGCGTAGTGACGGTTCGGTGATTCGTACTCAACGTGTGCCGTCGCAATCGTGATGCCGCGCGCACGCTCTTCAGGTGCGTTGTCAATCTGGTCGTAGGCCTTGAACTCGCCACCCTGCTGCTCCGCCATCACCTTCGTGATCGCCGCTGTTAATGTCGTCTTGCCATGATCCACGTGACCAATGGTGCCCACGTTGACATGCGGTTTGGTACGTTCAAATTTTTCCTTGGACACGACTGAATTCCTCTTTATTCGTCAAACTGGTTTCAGGATGCTTTCTTGATAACGGCGTTGGCAATGCTTGCCGGCGCCTCGCTGTACTTCTCGAATTCCATTGAGTAGGTTGCCCGTCCCTGCGTGGCTGAACGCAGATCCGTGGCATAACCAAACATTTCCGCCAGTGGCACTTCGGCACGGATTACCTTGCCGCCCGGACCTTCATCCATACCCTGGGTAATGCCGCGACGCCGGCTCAGGTCACCCATGACATCACCGAGATAATCTTCAGGCGTTACTACCTCAACCTTCATGATGGGCTCCAGCAGTACCGGGTTGGCGCGCTGGGCACCCGACCTGAAGGCCATGGAGCCGGCGATCTTGAAGGCCATTTCGCTGGAGTCGACGTCATGGTAGGAGCCGTCATAGAGCGTGACTTTTACATCCACGACCGGGTACCCGCCGATGACGCCATTTTCCATTTGTTCCCGCACACCCTTGTCGACAGACGAGATGTATTCCCTCGGCACCACGCCGCCGACAATGCCATTCTCGAATTCGTAACCTTCACCGTGTGCCCGCGGCTCCAGTTTCAGCCACACATGTCCGTACTGGCCGCGACCACCGGACTGGCGCACAAACTTGCCTTCCTGCTCGACCGTCTTGCGAATGGTTTCACGGTAGGCAACCTGCGGCGCACCCACGTTGGCCGCGACGCTGAACTCGCGCTTCATGCGGTCAACGATGATATCCAGATGCAACTCGCCCATACCGGAAATAATGGTTTGACCGGATTCTTCATCGGTATGCACCCGGAACGAGGGATCTTCCTTGGCAAGCTTCTGCAAGGCAATACCCATCTTTTCCTGATCAGCCTTGGTCCTGGGTTCGACGGCAACGGAGATCACCGGCTCCGGAAAATCCATGCGCTCCAGGGTGATGATATGTTCCGGATCGCACAGGGTGTCACCCGTGGTGACATCCTTCAATCCAACCGCGGCGGCGATATCGCCTGCGCAGACTTCCTTGATCTCTTCGCGGCTGTTGGAATGCATCTGCAAAATGCGGCCGATGCGTTCTTTCTTGCCCTTCACCGGGTTGTAAACAGAATCACCCGATGCCAGCACGCCGGAATACACCCTGAAGAACGTCAGGTTGCCGACAAACGGATCGGTCGCGATCTTGAAGGCCAGCGCTGCAAACGGCACTTCATCCGACGACGCGCGTTCTGCCACGGTCTCGTCTGCATCATCCAGGTGACCGGTAATGGCCGGCACTTCCAGAGGCGAGGGCATGTAGTAGACAATGCTGTCGAGCATGGCCTGCACGCCCTTGTTCTTGAACGCCGAACCACACAGTGTCGGCACGATGTCATTAGCCACGGTAAGTATGCGAATCCCCTCGCGAATCTCTGCTTCCGACAACTCACCACCACCCAGGTAGGTTTCCATCAGGGTTTCGCTGGCTTCCGCCGCGGTTTCCACCAGGTGCTCGCGCCATTCCTTGCAGGCGGCGGCCATGTCGGCAGGAATTTCGTGCTCTTCATAGGTGGTTCCCATGTCGGCCTCATTCCAGTAAATCGCCTTCATGCGAATCAGGTCGACGACACCCTTGAAGTGGTCTTCAGCACCAATCGGCAACTGCAGCGGCACCGGCCTGGCACCGAGTCGCTGTTTAATCTGCTCGGTGACACGCAGGAAATCCGCCCCGGCACGGTCCATCTTGTTGACAAAGGCCATGCGCGGCACGTGGTACTTGTTTGCCTGCCGCCAGACCGTCTCGGACTGTGGCTCGACGCCACCGACCGCACAGAACACGGCAACCGCGCCGTCGAGCACCCGCAATGAACGTTCAACTTCAATAGTGAAGTCAACGTGACCGGGGGTATCGATAATATTGATGCGGTGCAGGTCAAACTGCTTGTCCATGCCCTTCCAGAAACAGGTGGTTGCCGCGGAAGTAATCGTAATACCGCGCTCCTGTTCCTGCTCCATCCAGTCCATCACTGCCGCGCCGTCGTGCACCTCGCCAATCTTGTGGGACACGCCGGTATAGAACAGGATACGCTCGGTCGTCGTGGTCTTGCCCGCATCAATATGCGCCATGATGCCGACGTTACGATAGCGATCCAAAGGGGTTGAGCGAGCCACGATCCTGTTCCTGAATTCCTGTATTTACGAGCCAATGAAAACGCTTACCAGCGAAAATGCGAGAAGGCCTTGTTGGCCTCTGCCATGCGGTGCGTATCCTCGCGTTTTTTAACAGCCGAGCCACGGTTCTCTGCGGCATCCAGCAATTCACCCGCCAGCCGCAGCGGCATGGACTTCTCGCCGCGCTTGCGTGATGCATCCAGCACCCAGCGCATGGCCAGCGTGGTACGGCGAACCGGACGTACCTCGATCGGCACCTGGTAGGTTGCACCACCGACACGGCGGGACTTGACCTCGACCATCGGGCGCACGTTGTCCAGCGCCTTGTCCAGCACCTCTACCGGGTTTTCATTACCCTTGCCGGCAATCTGGTCGAGTGCGCCGTAGATAATGCGCTCTGCAACGGACTTCTTGCCGGACTTCATGACCATGTTGATGAACTTGGCCAGCATGAGATTGCCGTACTTGGGATCAGGCAGGATTTCTCTTGAACCGATGACTCTTCTTCTGGACATTACGTTTTCTCAATTCCTTGGTATGTTGTCTGTTTGCTTCAGGATTTAGGCCGCTTGGCGCCGTACTTGGAACGCCCCTGGCGGCGCGAGGTCACACCGGAGGTATCGAGGCTGCCGCGCACCGTGTGGTAACGCACACCTGGCAAATCCTTGACACGGCCGCCGCGAATCAACACCACCGAGTGCTCCTGCAGATTGTGCCCTTCACCGCCAATGTAGGTCGTTACTTCAAAACCATTGGTCAATCGCACACGGGCAACCTTACGCAGGGCCGAGTTCGGTTTTTTCGGGGTTGTGGTATACACGCGCGTACACACACCGCGCTTCTGGGGGCACGCCTCCAGCGCCGGAACGTTACTCTTTTCCCGCTTGCGGGCACGTGGATTACGCACTAACTGGTTGATTGTTGCCATTTAAAAATAAACCCTGAAATGTAAACCGAAATAAATTCTGTCGTCCTGAAAACAAACGACAGGCCGGATAGACCGGCCTGTCGAGAGAAGCGGAATTTTAGGTTCAGGGCCGCGCCCTGTCAAGCCTGATTTTCTATTCGGTCGAGGACTCCGCGATATCCTCGGCGCTGCCTTCCTCTGGCGCATCCACTGCCGCCATTTCTCCGGCGATATCCATCGGGATGGTCTCCCGCTGGCGGCGACGCTCTTCGTGGTAGGCCAGACCGGTACCTGCCGGTATCAGGCGACCCACGATGACGTTCTCCTTGAGTCCACGCAGGGGGTCGCGACTGCCTCTCACAGAGGCCTCTGTGAGCACCCGGGTGGTCTCCTGGAAGGAGGCCGCCGAGATAAAGGACTCGGTTGCCAGCGATGCCTTGGTAATACCCAGCAACAGCGGCATCCACACGGCCGGCTGCTTGTCTTCCTTGATGAGCTGCTCGGACTCTTTCAGTACGCGAACCCTCTCGATCTGTTCACCCTTGAGGAAGCGGCTCTCGTTACCCGTCAGGATTTCCACCTTGCGCAACATCTGCCGCAGGATAACCTCGATGTGCTTGTCATTGATCTTCACACCCTGCAGGCGGTACACATCCTGGATTTCCTTGACGAGGTATTCCGCCATGGTCGAGGTACCCAGCAAACGCAGAATGTCGTGCGCACTCGGCTCACCGTCGACCAGCGTTTCACCCTTTTCGACATGCTCTCCCTCAAAAATGGTGACATGGCGCCATTTTGGTATCAGTTCTTCATGGGTCTCGCCATCCTTGCGGGTAATAATGACGCGTTGCTTACCCTTGGTATCCTTGCCAAAGCCCACGGTGCCCGAGCACTCTGCGAGCACGGCCGGCTCCTTCGGCTTGCGCGCTTCGAACAAATCGGCAACACGCGGCAGACCACCGGTGATATCACGGGTCTTGGATGATTCCTGCGGGATACGCGCGATGACATCGCCAACTGTCACCGAAGCCCCGTCTTCGAGGCCGACAACGGCGCCGGCAGGCAGAAAGTACTGGGCATCCAGATCGGTACCGGCCAGTTTCAGCGGCTCACCCTTTTCATCCAGCAGCTTGACCATCGGACGCAGGTCCTTGCCGACGCTGCCGCGTGACTTGGGATCGGTAATGACCAGGCTGGTGAGGCCGGTGATCTCATCCGTGCTTTCCTGCACGGTGACACCCTCGATGAAATCGCTGAAGTTCGCGACACCGGCCACCTCGGTCACAATCGGGTGGGTGTGCGGATCCCAGGTCGCGATGACACGGCCGCCCTCGACCTTGTCACCGTCGGCAGCACTGATAACCGAACCGTAGGGAACCTTGTAGCGCTCACGCTCACGGCCGTACTCGTCAACCAGTCCGATTTCACCGGAACGCGAGACGGCAACCAGGTTGTTACTGCTGTTGGCGACCGTCTTGATATTGTGCAGACGAACGGTGCCGCCGGCCTTGACCTCGACGCTGTTGACCGTGGCGGCACGACTTGCCGCGCCACCAATATGGAAGGTACGCATGGTCAACTGTGTACCCGGCTCACCAATCGACTGCGCGGCGATCACACCAATGGCCTCACCGGCGTTCACCACATGACCACGCGCCAGATCACGACCGTAACAGGCCTTGCAGACACCGTAGCGGTTTTCACAGGTAATCGGTGAACGCACCATTATCTGGTCGACACCCATGGCTTCCAGCCTGTCGACCCAGGCCTCGTCCAGCAAGGTGCCGCGTTCCGCGACCACCTCATCGGACCCCGGACGCAATACATCCGCCGCGGTCTTCCGGCCCAGTACCCGTTCACGCAACGGCTCAACCACATCACCGCCTTCAACCAGCGGCGTCAGCTCCAGGCCCTTCTCCGTACCGCAGTCATCACCGATGACCACCAGGTCCTGGGCAACATCGACCAGGCGACGCGTCAGGTAACCCGAGTTGGCGGTCTTCAGCGCGGTATCGGCGAGACCCTTGCGGGCACCGTGCGTGGAAATAAAGTACTGCAGCACGTCCAGTCCCTCGCGGAAGTTGGCCGTGATCGGCGTTTCAATAATGGAACCGTCCGGCTTGGCCATCAGGCCACGCATACCGGCGAGCTGACGAATCTGCGCCGCGGAACCACGCGCCCCGGAGTCGGCCATCATGTACACCGAGTTGAACGATGGCTGGCTGACCTCGTTGCCGTCAGCATCCAGCTTCTTCTCGGTGCCGAGCTTCTCCATCATGGCCTTGGCCACCTGGTCATTGGTACGTGACCAGATATCGACGACCTTGTTGTAGCGCTCGCCCATGGTCACCAGGCCGGAGGTGTACTGATGCTCGATCTCCAGCACCTCGTCTTCGGCGCCACTGAGAATTCCGGCCTTTTCCTTGGGAATAATCATGTCATCGATGCCGAATGACACGGCGGAGCGGGTAGCGTAGGTAAAGCCGGTATACATCAGCTGGTCAGCGAAGATGACCGTCTCTTTCAGACCGACGCGCCGATAGCAGGCATTAATCAGGTTTGAAATCGCCTTCTTGCTCATGTCGCGGTTGACCAGATCAAAGGTCAGGCCCTTGGGGATAATCTCCGACAGCAAGGCACGCCCCACCGTGGTGTCAACCAGGTCCTGGCGGGCCTGTGCCTCGCCTGCCTCATCAAATTCGTGACGATGGATGCGCACCCTGACCTTGGCATGAATGGACACCTCGCCGCATTGATAGGCGCGGTGCACTTCCGACACATCGGCAAACACCATGCCCTCGCCCTTGGCGTTAATGGACTCGCGTGTCATGTAATACAGACCCAGCACCACGTCCTGTGACGGTACGATAATAGGCTCGCCATTGGCCGGTGACAGGATGTTGTTGGACGACATCATCAACGCGCGTGCTTCCAGCTGCGCCTCGATGGACAACGGTACGTGCACCGCCATCTGGTCACCGTCAAAGTCGGCGTTGAAGGCCGCACAGACCAGCGGATGCAGCTGGATGGCCTTGCCCTCGATCAGTACCGGTTCAAAAGCCTGGATACCCAGACGGTGCAGTGTCGGTGCGCGGTTCAACATCACCGGGTGCTCACGAATCACTTCCTCGAGGATATCCCAGACTTCCGGTCCCTCGCGTTCGACCAGCTTCTTGGCCGCCTTGATGGTGGTCGCCAACCCCCTGAATTGCAGCTTGCTGAAGATAAACGGTTTGAACAGCTCCAGCGCCATGCGCTTCGGCAGGCCACACTGGTGCAGTTTCAGCGTCGGACCGACCACGATCACGGAGCGACCGGAATAATCGACGCGTTTGCCCAGCAGGTTCTGGCGGAAACGCCCCTGCTTGCCCTTGATCATGTCCGCCAGTGACTTCAACGGACGGCGGTTGGTGCCGGTAATGGCACGACCGCGACGGCCATTGTCGAGCAGTGCATCGACGGATTCCTGCAGCATGCGCTTTTCATTGCGCACGATAATGTCCGGCGCGCTCAGTTCCAGCAGACGCTTCAGACGGTTGTTACGGTTGATGACGCGGCGGTACAGGTCATTCAGGTCAGAGGTCGCAAAGCGGCCGCCATCGAGCGGCACCAGTGGACGCAGTTCCGGCGGCAGCACCGGCAACACGGTCATCACCATCCACTCGGGCTTGTTGCCGGACTCGAGAAA
Organism: uncultured Ectothiorhodospiraceae bacterium; assembly: GCA_947258515.1. Taxonomy (GTDB): domain Bacteria; phylum Pseudomonadota; class Gammaproteobacteria; order UBA9214; family UBA9214; genus UBA9214. The sequence continues at coordinate 8,828 of CAMYIO010000037.1, read as the reverse complement.
GGACTCGACCAGCTTGAGACGCTTGGACAGCCTTTTCAACTTGGTCTCCGACTTGGTAGCGTTGATCTCGTCACGCAGCTTGACGGCTTCTACCTGCAGGTCGATGCCCTTGAGCAGCTCGAATACCGCCTCGGCACCCATGCGCGCGTCGAACTCGTCACCGTTCTCCTGGATGGCCTCGAGATAGGCCTCGTCAGACAGTAACTGGCCGCGTTCCAGCGTGGTCATGCCGGGATCGACCACAACAAACGCCTCGAAATACAGGACGCGCTCGATATCACGCAGGGTCATGTCCAGCAACAGGCCGATGCGCGATGGCAGTGACTTCAGGAACCAGATGTGCGCCGCGGGGCTGGCCAGCTCAATGTGGCCCATGCGGTCACGGCGTACCTTTGCCAGCGTGACTTCAACGCCGCATTTCTCGCAGACAACGCCGCGATGCTTGAGGCGCTTGTATTTGCCACAGAGACATTCGTAATCCTTCACCGGACCGAAGATCTTGGCGCAGAACAGGCCATCGCGCTCCGGCTTGAAGGTACGGTAGTTGATGGTCTCCGGTTTCTTCACCTCGCCATAGGACCAGGAACGGATCATGTCCGGGGACGTCAGACCAATGCGGATCGCATCGAAATCATCAGTATGACCTTGCGGCTTTAATAAATTCAGTAAGTCTTTCATCGTTGCTCCTGTAGCTGGAGTATCTGGTATCGGGGCGAATACAACCGGCCGCTACCGTTCCTAATCCTGTTCCAATTCAATATTGAGTCCCAGCGAACGTATTTCTTTCACCAGCACGTTGAAGGATTCGGGCATACCGGCATCCATATGATGGTTGCCATCGACAATGTTCTTGTACATCTTGGTACGGCCATTGACGTCATCTGATTTCACGGTCAGCATTTCCTGCAGGGTATAGGCGGCACCGTAGGCTTCCAGCGCCCACACCTCCATTTCACCGAAGCGTTGTCCGCCGAACTGTGCCTTGCCGCCCAGCGGCTGCTGTGTGACGAGACTGTACGGACCGGTTGATCGCGCGTGCATCTTGTCATCCACCAGGTGATTCAGCTTGATGATGTACATGTAGCCGACCGTGACCTCGCGGTCGAAGGCGTCACCGGTACGACCGTCATACAGGGTGGTTTGCCCTGACGTCGGCAGGTCTGCAAGCTCCAGCATGGACTTGATGGCTGATTCCGGCGCACCGTCGAAGACCGGTGTGGCCATCGGTACACCCTTGACGAGATTATGTGACAGCTCGAGTATTTCTTCGTCGGTCAGTGACTTGAGGTCTTCCTTGCGGCCGCTGCTATTGTAAATCTTGTCCAGGAACTGCCTCAGCTCGGCGACCTTGCGCTTCGCTTCCAGCATCTTGCCGATCTTGATTCCGAGACCCTTGGCAGCCCAGCCGAGATGCGTCTCCAGCACCTGGCCCACATTCATACGTGAAGGCACACCCAGCGGATTGAGCACGATATCCACCGAGGTACCATCAGCCGTAAACGGCATATCCTCGACCGGCTGGATCATGGAGATCACACCCTTGTTACCGTGACGGCCGGCCATCTTGTCACCCGGCTGCACGCGACGCTTCACCGCCAGGTAGACCTTGACCATCTTCAGCACGCCAGGCGCAAGATCGTCCCCGCTTGTCAGCTTGACGCGCTTGTCCTCGAGGCGCTCTTCAAAGCCCTTGCGCAGGTCCTTGAGCTGTTCGGAAATCTTTTCGAGATCGGCATTGGCTTCCTCGTTGCGCAGACGGATTTCAAACCATTTGTCACGGCCGGTGCTGGCAAGGTAGTCCCTGGTGATCTTGGCACCGGCAGCCAGTTTGTTCGGACCACCTTCTGCCACCTTGCCCTGCAGCATGGACTCGACACGCGTGTAGACGTCGTCTTCCATAATGCGCAGCTGATCGTTGAGGTCCTTGCGCACCTGCGCCAGCTGGTCTTCCTGTATCTGCAATGCGCGGGCATCCTTCTCGACACCGTCACGGGTGAACACCTGCACATCGATCACGGTGCCATCCATACCACTTGGCACGCGCAGCGAGGTGTCCTTCACGTCGGCGGCTTTCTCGCCGAAGATGGCACGCAACAGTTTTTCTTCCGGCGTCAGCTGGGTCTCGCCTTTCGGCGTGACCTTGCCGACGAGGATATCGCCAGGCTTCACCTCGGCACCGATGTAGACAATGCCGGACTCATCCAGCTTGGAGAGTGCGCCTTCACCGACGTTCGGGATGTCGCCGGTGACCTCTTCGGAACCCAGCTTGGTATCACGCGCCACGCAGGTCAGCTCTTCGATATGGATGGTGGTGAAACGGTCTTCCTCGACCACCCGCTCGGAAATCAGGATGGAGTCCTCGAAGTTGTATCCGTTCCACGGCATGAAGGCGACCAGCAGGTTCTGGCCAAGCGCCAGCTCACCCATGTCGGTACTGGGACCGTCGGCAAGCACGTCACCGCGCGCAATCACGTCACCCGGCTTCACCAGCGGGCGCTGGTTAATACAGGTATTCTGGTTGGAACGGGTGTATTTGGTCAGGTTGTAGATATCGACGCCCGGTTCACCGGCGACGGTTTCATTGTCATTGACACGCACAACGATACGGCCGGCATCCACGGAATCCAGTACACCACCGCGCTTTGCGACCACGGTAACGCCGGAGTCAACGGCCACGGTACGCTCGATACCGGTACCGACCAGCGGTTTTTCGGTAATCAGCGTTGGTACCGCCTGGCGCTGCATGTTGGAACCCATCAGGGCACGGTTGGCATCGTCATGCTCAAGAAACGGGATCAGGGCCGCGGCGACCGATACAATCTGCTTCGGTGACACGTCGATATAGTCGACCTTGTCAGGCGTCGAGGTCATGAATTCATTATTATGACGACAGGTCACCAGGTCATCCGTCAGATTATTCTTTGCATCCACATCGGCATTCGCCTGGGCGATGATGTAGCGGCCCTCTTCAATGGCGGACAGGTATTCAATGTCATCGGTGACCCGCCCGTTATTGACCTTGCGATACGGCGTCTCCAGGAAACCGTACTCGTTGGTACGCGAATAGACGGCCAGTGAATTGATCAGTCCGATGTTCGGACCTTCCGGCGTCTCGATCGGACAGACACGGCCATAATGTGTCGGGTGCACATCGCGCACCTCGAAACCGGCGCGTTCGCGGGTCAGACCGCCCGGGCCAAGCGCCGAGACACGACGCTTGTGCGTGACTTCTGAAAGCGGGTTGTTCTGATCCATGAACTGCGACAGCTGGCTGGAGCCGAAGAACTCCTTGGTGGCAGCCGCAACCGGCTTGGCGTTGATCAGTTCCTGCGGCATCAGGCTTTCCGATTCCGCCAGGCTGAGACGCTCCTTGACGGCACGCTCGACGCGGACCAGGCCGATACGGAAGACATTCTCGGCCATTTCACCGACACAGCGAATGCGGCGGTTGCCGAGGTGATCGATATCATCGACGAAGCCGTTGCCGTTGCGAATCTCGATGAGGATCTTCATGACATCGAGGATGTCTTCTTTCGACAGTGTCCCCTCGCCCGTCAGTTCCTCGCGGCCCACGCGGCGGTTGAACTTCATGCGGCCCACGGCCGACAGGTCATAGCGGTCGCTGGAAAAGAACAGGTTCTTGAACAGGTTCTGCGCGGCGTCCTTGGTCGGCGGTTCACCGGGACGCATCATGCGGTAGATTTCGACCATCGCCTCCAGTTCGGTGGTGGTCGGATCGATGCGCAGGGTGCTGGAGATATAGGGACCACGATCGAGGTCGTTTACATAGAGCGTGCGGATGTCCTTGATACCTGCCTCGCGCAGTTTTTCCAGCAACTCTTCAGTAATAATTTCGTTGGCAGCCGCCAGCAGTTCACCGGTTTCCTTGTCCACGATATTGTTGGCAAGTATCTTGCCGAACAGGTATTCCTCGGGCACAACCAGTGTCTTGACGCCCGATTTTTCCAGTTCGCGAATATGCCGCGCAGTGATACGGCGGCCCTCTTCAACGATCACCTTGCTCTTGGCCTTGATATCAAACGTGGCCATTTCACCACGCAGGCGCTCGGCAACCAGGCTAAGTTTTACTTCAGTCTTGGTGATGTGGAAATCATTGGTATCGAAGAAGATATCGAGAATTTCCTCATTTTCGTAGCCGAGCGCGCGCAACAGGATCGTGGCTGGCAGCTTGCGGCGACGGTCGATGCGCACGAACAGTGAATCCTTTGGATCGAACTCCATGTCCAGCCAGGAACCGCGGTACGGGATAACCCGGGCGGAGAACAACAGCTTGCCGGAGGAATGGGTCTTGCCCTTGTCGTGGTCGAAAAACACACCCGGCGAACGGTGCAGTTGGGAAACAATCACCCGCTCGGTACCGTTAATGACGAAGGTGCCGTTGTCCGTCATCAACGGCAGTTCGCCCATGTAGACTTCCTGCTCCTTGATATCCTTGATCTTCCTGGCGTTTGCCGGGGAGTCCTTGTCATAGATAATAAGACGCACCAGCGCACGCAGCGGCGCGGCGTAGGTAAGACCGCGCAACTGGCATTCCTTGACGTCGAATGCCGGCTCGCCGAGCCGGTAGGTGACGTAGTCAAGCGCTGCCGTGCCTGAATAACTGACGATCGGGAAAACCGATTTGAATGCCGCATGCAGGCCTTTTTCACCACGCGAATCGGCGTCTTTATCTGCCTGCAGGAAGTCGCGGTAGGAATTGATCTGCGTCGCCAGCAGGTACGGTACATCCAGGATGCTGTGGCGCTCGCCAAAGTCCTTGCGAATTCGTTTCTTCTCAGTGAAGCTATAGGCCATCGGTTTTCCTCTCCAGTAAGTATGAAGAAAGCTGCGTGTCTGCGGCAGTTAATCCTTTATACAGTCACAAACCGGCGCTTCGTACTTACGCAAAGCGCCCTTTCATTTACAACAAGCAGGACAGGCCGGGCACAGAAACTGTGACCGGCCGACCCTGTATACCCGCGGTTGCTGCAATCACAAATGGATTACAAGACCGCCTATTTAAGCTCGACAGTAGCGCCTGCTCCTTCGAGCGTCTTCTTGATCTCTGCGGACTCATCCTTGGAAGCTGCTTCTTTAATGGTAGAAGGCACGCCTTCCACCATTTCCTTTGCTTCCTTGAGACCCAGACCGGTGATACCGCGAACGGCCTTGATGACAGAAACCTTGTTCTCACCAAAGCTGGTCATGACGACATCGAACTCGTCCTTCTCTTCAGCGGCAGCAACTTCACCGCCACCTGCCGCCGGCGCAACAGCAACGGCTGCTGCGGCAGATACGCCAAACTTTTCTTCCATGGCAGAGATCAGATCAACAACCTCCATCACAGACATGCCTGAAATTGTTTCCAGAATTTCTTCTTGTGAAACGGCCATAACGAAATACTCCTGTTAAATTTTTGATCAGTTTAAGTAATGAATAGCTTTAAGCTGCCTGCTGTTTCTGCTCGCGAATAGCGGCTACCGTACGAACCAGCTTGCCCGGTACCTCATTGAGGGTACGGACAAACTTCTCTGTCGGTGCCAGCATGACGGACATCAGCATACTGATTGCCTGGTCGCGGGTCGGGAGCCTGGCCAACTTGTCGATATCTGTCGGTTCAAGCAACTCGCCGCCGACCGACAGCATGGTGACCTGGAACTTGTCATTACCCTTGGCAAAGTCCTTGGCCACACGCGCCGCAGCACCCGGATCTTCCCGGGAAAATGCCAGGATCAACGGACCGGTCAGTCGTTCACTCATGCACGCAAAGTCGGTATTCTCCAGGGCACGCCTTGCCAGCGTATTCTTCACGACGCGCAGATAGACATTATCCTCGCGCGCCTTGATACGCAGGCTCGTCAGCTGCTCGACTGTCAGACCGCAGTATTCCGCGGCAACGGCCGAGTAGGCCCCTTTGGCAACTTCAGAAACTTCAGCAACAACAGCTTTTTTCTCATCAAGAGTTAATGCCATTGCGTTTACCTCATCAGGAATTCACCGACGGCAACATGGCCACCGGTTGCTTCCACTTTATTGACTACACACCGGCAAGCAGCACCGGTGCAGCTTATGTGACTTTAAGACAGTTCGCTTCCGGCATCCTGCCTCACGCGACATGTGTACAACCCTGTACATCGGTCGCTTCCGGCATCCTGCCTCACGCGACACTTGCACATCCCTGTGCATCGAATACTGTCTCGACGCCACCCTCTACGCAGGCCACCCTGTCAGTGACAGGACAATTAAAGCCGGCGATCAATCACCTCGCCCGCAACCTGCGGTCTTTGACGGCCACCGGTTAAACCGGAATCGCTATATGTCGTCCCTGACTTTCGCGACGCTCGTACAACCCTGTACATCGCAGCGTCAAACCTGTACGAACGGGCCTGCGGCCCGCCCGGAATTTCTATTCAATCAGTGAAGTATGATCAACCTGGAGCCCTGGCCCCATGGTGGTCGACACTGACAGCTTTTTCATATAGATGCCCTTGGCGGAGGTCGGCTTCGCCTTCACCAGGTCTGCCAGCAGCGCCGACAGGTTTTGCTTCAGGGAATCAATCTCGAAATCCAGCCGGCCAATCTGGCAATGGATGATGCCACCCTTGTCGGTGCGGTAACGTACCTGACCGGCCTTGGCATTCCTCACGGCTGCGGCCACGTCCTGCGCAACGGTACCCACCTTGGGGTTCGGCATCAGTCCTCGCGGCCCCAGGATCTGGCCCAGTGTACCGACGACACGCATGGCATCCGGTGAGGCGATCACCACGTCAAAATCCATGTTGCCCTTTTTAACCTCTTCCGCAAGGTCATCCATGCCGACAATATCAGCCCCGGCTTCCATGGCGGCATCGGCATTCGCACCCTGCGTAAAGACGGCCACGCGCACCGTCTTGCCGGTGCCGTTTGGCAGCACCGTGGCACCACGTACTCCCTGGTCGGATTTACGCGGATCAATTCCAAGGTTGACACTGACATCGACGGACTCGGTGAACTTGACCGTGGACAGTTCCTTCAACAAACCCAGCGCTTCTTCAAAGCTGTAGAGCTTGCCGGGGGTTACTTTTTCATTCGTCGCCTGTGCGCGTTTCGTTAGCCTGGCCATGCCCTCAACCCTCCACATCAAGGCCCATACTGCGGGCAGTACCGGCGATAATCTGTACAGCAGCGTCCATATCGGTCGCGTTCAGATCAGCCATCTTGGTCGTGGCGATTTCTTCCAGCTGGGCGCGGCTGACCTTGCCGACCTTGTCGGTATTCGGCGTGCTGGAACCCTTCGGGACGCCGGCAGCCTTCTTCAGCAAAATGGACGCCGGTGGCGTCTTGGTGACAAAAGTGAAACTGCGGTCAGAGTACACCGTGATCACGACCGGGGTCGGCAAGCCCTTCTCGGCCTTCTGCGTTTGCGAATTGAACGCCTTGCAGAACTCCATGATGTTGACGCCATGCTGGCCCAGAGCCGGGCCGACGGGCGGACTCGGGTTGGCCTCGCCTGCAGGTACCTGCAGCTTGATATAAGCCTCTATTTTCTTAGCCATCTATTACTCCTGTTGGGTACAAACGCCTCGCGGCTCCCCTGTATTTAATTAAACTGTAGGAGCGGATCGCATCCGCGATCCCTGTACAAAAACAATCGCGCTCGCGGAGCGCTCCTACAGGTATTTCAATTACGCCTTTTCTACCTGGCTGAACGCCAGCTCGACCGGGGTTGAGCGGCCGAAAATCAGTACCGACACACGCAACCGGCTTTTTTCATAATTCACTTCTTCTACAACACCATTGAAATCATTGAACGGACCATCGGTGACACGCACCACCTCGCCCACCTCGAACAGTACCTTCGGCCGCGGCTTGTCGACACCTTCCTGCACACGCTGCAGGATAGCATCGGCCTCGCGGTCCGATATGGGCGCAGGCTTGTCGCTGGTTCCGCCGATAAAACCCAGCACTTTCGGCGCGTCTTTCACCAGGTGCCAGGTATCTTCGTTCATGTCCATCTGCACGAGTACATAACCAGGAAAAAACTTGCGTTCACTGCGACGCTTGTTGCCCTCGCGCATCTCGACCACTTCTTCTGTCGGTACCAGTATCTGGCCGAACGACTCACTCATTTCCGCGCGGCTGATGCGTTCTTCCAGGGCGCGTTTCACCTGGTTTTCGAAACCCGAATACGCGTGTACCACATACCATTGCAATGACATCGTCAGCTTCCCTGTCCGGTCAGCAGCTGGATTGCCCACAGCAGCAGCATGTCCAGCAACCAGAGAAATATCCCGACCAGAAACACCATCAGGAGCACTGCCAGCGTTGTCTGCACGGTTTCGGCCCGGGTAGGCCAGACCACCTTGCGAACCTCGGTCTGCGCACCCCGGATAAAACCGATGATGTTCTTGCCGGTACCTGATTGCGCCGCAATAAACACGGATATACCCGCCACGGCGAGCAGGCCCAGTACACGCAGAACCAGCAACTGGTCATCATAGCGGTAAAAAGCAACAATGCCGGCTGCCAGTAGCAGTACCGCGATACCAAGTTTCAGGCTGTCAAACCGGTTACTCTCTGTTTCAGCTTTTGCGTTCATCTGACCCTGTTTCAACTGCTGTAAATAACCCTGCCACGATTGGCAGGCCAGGAGGGAATCGAACCCCCAACCTACGGTTTTGGAGACCGTCGCTCTGCCAATTGAGCTACTGGCCTATTTCATTAGCGGACGCGGTCCGCTGCCACACCCCGTTTACTCGATAATCCTGGAGACCACGCCGGCGCCGACGGTGCGGCCACCCTCGCGTATCGCGAAACGCAGCCCCTCTTCCATCGCAATCGGCGCAATC
>CAMYIO010000036.1 GCA_947258515.1 uncultured Ectothiorhodospiraceae bacterium | reverse complement strand
ATGAGGAGCTGGCGTCATTACTTGCGGAGAACGAAAAACTACTCGCTGAGATAAGTGAAAATCAGACTGCTGAATCCCGGCTGAAGGAGCAGATAGAACAACAGCGTGGTGAGCTTTGCGAGTCAGCAGAGAAACTGAGCTCGCTGTATGCGCAGGTGCAAAACGATAAGGAAAAAAGGCAGTTACTGCAGGAACAATATGCCGCCTTGCAGGAGCAGCATGCAGAAGTGGTGGGTGCTCACAAGCTAGAGCTTGAACAGCTGTATAAACAGTTAAGCGAATGTCAGTCACAGGCGGAGACGACACGGGAAGTGTACGGTGTTCTGGAGCAGACAGCGGCGTCAGGGCAGGCAACGTAGTAGGTAATTCAGCAATTACAGAATGCGTGTCATCTGATTTGGTCTTGCCGGCACACGCATACGGCACAGTAATAAATTCTTTCCTGGTAACTAACATTACAGTCGACGCAGGTGTGCCGGGGTGAGCCGCCGGGGCTGGGGCACACTCGGGCCGTGAACGCCCGAGAGCGGGATACTCTGGGGGCAGAGGTGTGGGTTTCTGCGTGTAGCTCAGGACGCCGGGGAGGTGTGGGGGCGCAAATCCGAACGTCGGTTTCCGGGGGCAAATCGGTCATTCAGAAAACACCTTTCATCACACCGATGATAATTACTGTACTACCGAGTTCGGCCAACGGAAACGACATTCCCGGTTTTGCGAGGAAGGTCTTGGTTGCCGCATAAGTTGCCGTTCCCCTGAGGCAATCTGTACTCACACTTTCGGGCCAGAAACGGGTATTCAACAGGTGACATCTCTATACAGCATAAATATCGTAGAAAAAGTACAACGTAATGCTGGTACCAGCAAGAGTCACAAAGTTTCTTACGTACACCTGAGATATTTGACGGGAAATACGAGCAGCAATATAGCCACCCGTCATTGTTCCAAGAAGCACAATGCTCCCTTCGAGCCACACAATTTCGCCATTGTAAATAATCAATGCTATAGCTGCCAATGACACACAAGTAGATGTCAGTATCGCTGTCTCAGCGGGAGCGTATCCGGGGGTGCTGAACACCAGGAATTGCGAATGGTTTCTTTTACTATGGGAATCAATGGCGCAGCAATGCTGAATGTTCTGATCCCGCACTGCAGGAGACTGGAAATGTGCTCCGGCCGGCCCGCAAGCTCGCCACACAGAGAAAGGGGAACATCCGGCACGTCATCGTGTGTCAGTTGCAACAATCTGAATATGACCTCCGAAGCATCCCTGTAATAGCGCTCCACCGCTGCATTCTCCCGATCTGCCGCAAACACAAACTGGGTGAGATCATTTGTGCCGAAGCTCAGAAAGTCAGCATGTTTGACAATCTCCTGTGCCGCAAGCGCAGCGGCTGGCGTCTCGATCATGGCTCCCAGTTTCGGCGGAGAAGTTATTCGCAGCCGGGTGCATAGTTGCGCGAGTTGTTCTCTCACCACTGAAACATCATCTGGCAGGGTAACCATGGGCACCAGAATACGCGCGTCGAATTCACTAGCAAGTTCCAGCACGGCCCGCAGCTGTGTCTTCAATAGCTCGGGGTACTCGCGCAGAAAACGAATACCCCGACGACCCAAGGAGGGATTCGATTCTGCCAGGAATCCTGCGAAGGGTAAGGGTTTGTCGGAGCCGACATCCAAAAGTCGGACATAGACGGGGCTGCCCTTGGCCGGGTCAAGTGTCTGCCGCATCTCGCTGACGAGTTCATCGGTATCGGGCGGCTCAACACGGCCGAGGTACGCCTGCTCCAGTCGGTACAAACCAACGCCCTCTGCCCCGTTCAACATCGCCTTTTTCGTATCATCGCTGCAACCCACATTGGCGAGTACGGATATCGTGACACCATCTTTTGTGACAGCAGGTCCTCGAGCGCGAGATCGTGCCAACTTGTAGTCATGCTCTTTTTCAACAAACTTTTTCTTGAAAATGGCTATTTGTTTCTCCCGGGGATGGATCGTAACAATGCCTGTATCAGCATCCACCAGAGCCAATGCACCTTGGAGCTCTGTAGTCAGCGGATCAGAAAACCCAGAGATGCATGGCAGACCCATTTCACGGGCAAATAGAGCCGCATGAGAGCCCGTACTCCCGTATTCCAGAAGAACCGCTGACACGGATCGGCCGGCGAGAAAAACAGTGTCCGATGGCAGCAAACGCGAGGTTGCGAGTACACAGCCATCCGGTATCTCTTCCAGTGGGTGAGTCGTTATCCCCGCAAGGGCATGACGCAGACGTCTCGAGATATCCCGCATGTCGTCGCTTTTGTCCCTCGCTATCTGCGACTCCATCAATAAAAAGCGGTTTTCCCAACGCAGAAATACCGCCTTCACGGCACTGCTGGCGTTGACCAGGTTGCCCACGATTTCATTTCTCAATTCCTCTCTCAAGGAGGAATCATTCAGCATGAGTTGATGGGTTCCGAAAACCTGAGCCAGTCTGGAATCGATTTCCTTTTCCACCCGCGTAGCCAGGGCGGAGAGTTCCTCAGAGATTCTCGCCGTTGCGGTATCAAGACGGGTAAATTCTTCTTTGACGTTTTCTTGTTCTATAGCCACCGGGACGTCTATAGGACCAAGCAGACTGCGATGTACATGGATGATGCCTTGCGCCAGACCTGGTGAGATCGGTGTTCCATGGATTATCAGTGTTAAGGCTTTTTTGGACATGATGATGGTTGTGTTTCAGTAGTAGTCAGGAATGCGCTTATCCCAGATCCACCTCGACATAGTGCTCCCGACGATCGTCCACAAGGGGGATCATCTTGCCTTGCGGTCGCCCTGTACCGCCCATATGGTCGCAGCTGTCTAATTCCTCAGGGGAGAGCGCACTTACCCTGTCTCTTGCGGTAAGGCCGGTTACACTCTCATCCGCTCCCATAGGACGTATTTGTCAGGTATGCATTTGCAGGCATCCTAACGGCTGTGCAAGCCCCGTTGTCCTCTCGATACCCACGTTCACACTCCCATAGCTCTTCGCACGTGCATTCTCAGGCAACTCGACGGAACCGGCTTGGGCGAACACAAGACCGTGGACAACTGCCAGAAGTGCCAAAAGAACCATCAAAAAGAACCAGTGAGTGAAGGAAATGGCGGGTGCTTGTCGAATTTTACTCATTGGTCATCCCTTAATTATGTCCTTACTTCAAGAAAGATTACCAACGCGATGGCAAACGTAGTTGATAGAATCATCAGCAACGACTTGGTGAATCTGAAAGTTTTTTGAGTCATGACATCTGCACCCCTATGGCTGGTTATGGGTAGCCGGGAAGGAGCAGTCAGCCAGCGTGACTTTTGTTCCTAACCGGATTGTCGCGCTGTATAGCACTCACCGGTCGGGATTTCTATGGGAGCAAATAGAGAGGGGAAAGTAAATCAGAGTCTAGTTCTTTACTGAAGGAAAGATATAGGTGTATGTACTTACTTGGAGTGCAGCCCCCCTAAACGGCAACAGGGTAGACTCCAGCCGATCAGCGAAATTTATATTAAAATCTCATCTAGTACCGGGTTCGGCCCGAAGACGTCTGCCCGCTGGCAGCAGGTGAACGCCCTGAAGTGAGTACGTATAAGCATACTGGGCGGGAATCCATATCCCTAATTAATACTTGACTAAAATAGTCAGGTATTCTATGGTTGTAGGTAGAAGATTTACTATGTAAACGATTTATTCGCTCAGGTTGCAAATCCATTCCGAGCCCTACGAGGTTGCCGCAATGGCAACGGAAACTCCCGATCAGAGTGCCTCCCTGGCAGAAGTATCCCGCAGCTTTTCCACCGATCCGGCAGGTTTACCACAATCGCATAACAAGGACATAAGCAGTTCTCAAACCCACCCGAATGCGTGTGAAAACCAGGCGCATCTGTGAACCATCTGGTAATGATGGAGAAACAGATTCCTCTCAGCCAGTTAATTAACATTAATTATCACCAGAACCATTGGAAGGAGGTCATTGTGGGACGACGTCTTTATTTTCTGCTACCTGACGTTGCACATGCCAAGGCTGTAGTGGCCAAGCTCGAGACAAATGGTATCGAGAGAAAAAATACGCATGTCACCGCCGCAAAGGGAATTGACCTGGAAGGTCTGCCCCTTGCATCGCCCAATCAACGCATGGACCTTGGCGCTCGCCTGGAAACTATTTTCTGGGATGGAAATCTTGTGCTGTTCTTCCTGGCGTTAATGGCGCTGATAGTTCTGATCCTGATGAACGTCAGTGGGATATGGTTGGTATTAGCATCCACCATCATGCTGACTACATTTATAGTCGGAGTTGGATTTACCAAGTACATACCCAACGTCCATCTGTCCGAGTTTGCCGATGCACTCCGTCACCAGGAAATCCTGCTCATGGTTGATGTACCTGTTGGGCAGGTATCCTGGGTAGAGGCACTGGTCCACCACAATCACCCCGAAGCTATCAACGGTGGCATCGGTTGGCACATCAACGCGTTGCAGATCTAGCGAGAGGACTGCAGGATTCTGCGACTGACATCGATGCCTTTCCCGTGCTAGCGACACCGGCATCAATAACCAAGGAGATATTTAATCATGATTAACCAGAAACCGATACAACACTCGCCGCACATCCGGTTTGAAGAGCTTAACTGGGTTGCCTCATCGGCTCTGCCGCGCGACCGGGAACAAAGTCATCGATTGCATGAACCGGACCATTTGATCGGCACGATCGATCCGATGACAGGTCGGGACATTATTGATGTGATCGGGCACCCGTCACTTGTGGATGGTAATTTGACCATTTACTTCGAATCCGAAAAGACCAAGGCGGAGTTTAAGCAAATGCCCCTGAATCATCCCTATGAGCACGCACTCGGTAAACCTGCTGCAGATATGGATCGTGGCGGCTGATTTGAATAAATAAATCTATTATGGCTGAACACTGGGTTGTTTCTTTTTAGCGCTATCCAACGGCGACAAGAGCACAGGCGTTATGACGCAAAAAACATTCATGTTTACCAGATGGATACTGATGTTTGTATCCATTGTACTTTCCGTGACATTGGTATTATTCCTGGAAGTACGTTTAGTAGAAAGTCAGAGATAGGCATATTTATCTCTCGGAATCTCCCGAGGACGATGTTAGCCATGCGGGCGAATATGCAGGAACGAGAAAATCTGCAACAGCAGATAAACATTATTTAGTGAGGTGAAGCAATGGAATTACCGGAACGTGATGGTGATGGATACCTGGTCGATGGCAGTGTATGGACGTCGGAGATCGCACGCGCCATGGCGCAAGTCGATGATGTGGAACTGGATGATACAAAGTGGCAGCAAATACTCAAGGCGCGCGAATATTACGAGGAACATGCTGTGGTGCCACCCATTCGTAAGTTTTCCAAATACATGGGCGAAGACCAGAAAGCGATGTTCAAAATGTGGATGACCGGCCCGATGAAGCCGATCACAAAGTACGGGGGACTTCCCAAACCAACTGGTTGTGTCTGAACACAAACGATGGTCTGAAGGACACGAGTCTGCGCAGTGTCATTCGATTACAACGCTGATGTTGCTAAGTGGTTGATTATATAAGTGGCAACTAAATGTCCACTTTGGGTGGCCGATTGACTCCCGTTCCTGAATGTCCGACTACAGCCGCATTCCTGCCGTTCACAGCCAGGACGGAGTTGCGCCACACTATTCTTGTAAAGGAGTAACTCCGGCCAACTCCTGGCTTTCACCGGAGGGGTGCATCAGTTGTTGCGAGCGCCCTGTTCCACCCAAAGCTGCAGCGCCTCGATCTCGTTCCGTGTAAGCGGCTCATCGCGCCCATGTGGCATCCGCATGGAGGCATCCACCCGGCCCTCCACCAGCATATTCAATATACTGTGGCGGCTATCGCCCGGCAGGATCACTGGACCGTAGCGTGTGCCCTGCATCAGGGTTTCATAGCTTTGCATATTGAGGCGGGTCTTTAGGTAGCCCTTGCCCTGTGGTGGCGTATGACATGCCAGGCAGTTGTTTTCCAGGATCGGGTAGATGTCCCTTTGGAAACTCATGCGTGGCTGGCACAACCCGCCAGGAACGTCACCAGAAAAACATAAAACAAAATCGGGCAGCGGTTCATGGCTGACACGAGGTCGCGCTTATGCTGCAAGGTCGGGCGCAGTCAATATTATCCCTGACTGTCCTGCCAGCCGCCGGGGCCCGAGCAATCATAGTCGGGTCCTTCCCTGCCAGGAGAGCCGCACCCAGGGTATGATCGTCTGTTAGCTCATCCGCCACCAAGACTGGTTCCGTTTCGAGATTCTGTTCCAGGCCTGCCTGATGGCGCGCAATGCATTCAATCCTCTCCATGGTGGCCAACAACCTCTGCTGCAGTTTTTGCTTAACGAAGTAAACGCCTATCAGAGGTGGAATGAAAAAGTCCGGCTCCATCTGTGCCTGATAGATCATAGCAGCAGGCAGACACTGGCGACGACCGTCTGTCTGGTGTGACATGCAAATTGCGGCGTCATGGGTTATTTAATCGCTGCCGAACTGCCCTGACCGGGATTCTGCTACTGGAACCCAAGACCGGTCCGTCCGGCTGAAAAACAAAAAAACCGACCTAGGAGCCTGTCGGACTTAGGTGATAGGCGCATAGTGGGCCTACGCAACGAGGAATCGGGGGTATTTGGGCCGTTCTCCCATCAGCGCAGTAGATTAATCCTAAGTCCGACAGGCTCCTAGATGGTCGTAATCGTGCACACGACCGTGTGCATGTCACATATATGCTCCCGCCGGCAGACAAAGTAAAGAGCTCAACAAAAATATATTTCAGGACAGCTCTCTAGTCTCAATGCGGTGAAGTCTGGCAGCGGTGTCGGGAGATTCTTCGTGAGATTGCGATGATCAAGGAAACGCTTATCTATGCGTGTTGCAGTTCCTTGCTTATGGTCCGAAACGGGTCGAAGCTTACCGATCAGAATCCGGGCCGGTAACGACCGCTACCAGTACCTTCCTGACCTACAGAGGAAAATTCTCTACGTCTTGGTTGGGTTGACTCCCGCTGTTTAGAGAAATCTTATTTAGTATCAGTCCCTAGGTCGTATTACGGACCTGTACTCGCCCTCCACGGGTAGGACAGAGCCAAAGCCTGCCGCTGTTGCGAACGGGAAACTCCGGCCATAACCGGTCATTCCCAGACACAGAAAACCCAGCTGATGCGGGGCTTCTGACTGACAACTTCCGACAGTGCGGGCTACCAGGACAAGGCGTTCCCGCGACTCAATGCCGCGGGAACGCCGGCCGACAAAGCCTACTTCTTCTTCACCACCGTGCGGTCGTTCAGCGTCTTCAGGAACGCTACTATCGCTGCTTCCGCCTCTTTGCCAAGCTCGAGATTCCCGAGGGGGACTCCCTCCAGGATCATACGGTTGACGTTACGGTCGACCTCCGGCAGGGGCCAGCCCTCCGCCAGGACGTCCCGTGTATTGTAGAAGTGGACGACCTCCTCGAGGTTCTTGAACACGCCGTTGTGCATGTAGGCCTTGGGGAAGCCGAAGCCCGCGCGCTTGTCCACGTTCCGGACGGTCGGCACCTTGTGCTTGCCGTCGTTATCCTCGGCCATCGCCTGCCAATCGGGGTTGATGTGACCCCCGAGGAATCCGCCAAGGCCGAGGTCGATAAAGGCATCGCCGTCAGGATTGATCGGGTTGCCGTCGTCACCGAGAACCTCGTCCATCCGATAGAAGGGGTTCTCGGGGTTCTTCGGCACACCGATGTTCTCGAAGGTGAAGTCCGTGAAGAGCGGTGGCTGCCCGTCGGGACCGGGGACGTGGCTGACGTGGCACACCGAGCAGTATTCGCCGAACTCGATCAGGCCTGCGAACTCCTGGTCATTGAGGATGCCTGTTGGGTCAAGGGTCGCCTTGTCACCCTCGGCCTTGCCGCAGTCCTCCGGGTCGTTGCCGGCGTCCAGGCAGGCCCGCCAGTAGTCGTCGAACACCGAGTCGAACGGGCTAACCTCGTGCGAGGCCTCGTAGGCCGCGATCGACAGGCCGACCCTGTCGAACATGGCGTCGACGCCCGTGTCGCTGCAGTCGAGCGAGCCGGGGCCCCAGACCTCTTCGAAGAGGTCGGCGTACTTCGACGCCGCGACGACCTCGCAGACGGCTTGTTTGCTCGGCATATTCTGCTCGGGGTCGACGAGGAAGGGTCCGAGGGCCTGATCGGCGGCCGGGTTGCCCAGGTTCGCGCCGGTCGCCCGGCCGTCCCAGAGCATGCCTCCGACGAAGGCGCCTTTCCCCATGTCGAAGTGGAAGATTGGGCTGAAGGGCGAGTAGGCAGTGGTCGGCGGCTTGCGGTTGCCGAACCGTTGCCGCTGCGCTCCGCGATAGACGGCACCGTGGATGTTTGCGCCGGCGATCTGGCCGGTCCAGCCGGCTTTGGACGAGTGGCAGCTCGCACACGACTGGTTCGCGGGTTGCGAGATTGCATCGAAGAACAGCTCCTTGCCGAGCTGTTGAATGGGCGTCAGCCCCGCATTGGCCTGGGGCGACGACACGCCGAGGGCAAGAAGCAGGATCACGCCGTAGGGGATGAGTCTTTGGATCTGAATCATGGTAGACCTCCGTGGAAACAGACTAAGCAGAAAAAGTTTTGGGTAACCACGAATGGCAGGCATCAACTCCATCAGATGCAATTTCTTCATGATTTCCCCCTAACTATATTTATCCCGGCCTGATTCATTCTTGTTGCTAGCCGTTCGCTAAGACTACCAGCATTTAAGCGGCCAGCGATATCAAAGCCACATTACGGTTCTTGTGGTTTTTCAATGTTGAGGCCAGGAGACGGATTGATCCACATTGCCGGCATTGACCGCCTTGTTTGAGAGGGAGCAAGGTCGCACCTATCGAATACATGGTCAATCTGTAGCATTCTTGTCTACCCTAACGGGTCCCGGCTAGCTCTGATTGATAATGGGGCAGCTTATGGGTAACGTCGAAAACACTCAATGGACAGTTCAGATAGAAAGGATGGCTAATGCCAACAGCAACATTAAAGATATTTTTAGCATTTGGTGACCCAAAAAGGCTCAGAACAGCTGAGCTATCGAATTGGACAGGCAAAGCTGTGGCTGGGCCAAGAAGTGAGTTCGATAAAGTGCTGGAAAGGGAGGAGTCATTGAGCCCCGGTGTCTACTTTCTTACAGGCACAGATCCAGAGAGTAATAAGCACGCCATATACTATTGGTGAGGCTGAATGCATCAGAGATAGGATAAAAAATCATCTCGCCAAGGACTTCTGGAACCACATCACTTTCTTTATCACAAAAGATGAAAACCTGACAAAAGCACACATCAGATACGTCGAGGGACGACTAATAGAAATTGCAAAATCGGCAGATTGTTGCGTAGTTATGAATAATCAGTGTAGTGGCTCGAAGCTTCCGGAATCAGACAGAGAAGATATGGAGGTCTCCCTGGAAAAAATGCAACAAGATCTTCCTGTACTCGGCCGACAAATTGGAGAAAGCTATGGAGCTAACAGGAATTGGCGGTCTCATAATCCTGATTGCAGATATTTATGCAATTGTGATGATTCTGCAGAGTTCGGCACAGAGTATTGAGAAACTGATTTGGTCTTTGGTGGTGTTTTTCCTGCCACTGATCGGCTTGATCGTCTGGTACTTTGCGGGACCAGGCAAGAAACCATTCTGAGTGATGTGAAATAATCCGGGCGAAGCTTTCACGTCACTGGCAACCCGGTACTGACAACACGTGTACTCCGGTACAATCCGGGTTTACTTTTAATGTCTGCATGTACAGGCCTGGCAGCGGGACGTTTGGAAAGTCTTGCCACATGGGTATGCCTGCCCGGAAATCCGGCTAGAGGAAACAACGATGAAAATAATTTTGCTGGTTATAGCGGTACTGCTTGCAAGCACAGCCCAGGCCGAAACCGACGCGTCCTGGTGGCAGTTCTGGCGTTCTGCCGATGAAGTGACCAATACTTCAGGCAGGCTTTTCACGGAGGATGAAAAGCGCATCATCCAGTCCTACTTCGAGGAGCATCGGGAATATCGTTACGATGATGATAACGATGAAAGTGGCAGGGACAAGCCGAAGAAACAGAAGAGTCTGCCACCCGGCCTGCAGAAAAAACTGGCGCGCGGCGGTGAACTGCCACCGGGCTGGCAGAAGAAGGTGGCTCGTGGCGAGGTGCTGGACATGACTCTGTACAGACAATCCAGGCCATTGCCGGAAGGGCTGTTGAATCGCCTTTCAACCGGCCCGGCTGACACGGAATTGAGGCTGCTAGATGATCGTGTGATGCGCCTTATGGATGACACATGGGACATTCTGGATGTACTACAAGTTTATTAATCTGAGCCTGCTGTTGCAATGTGTCAAACCCTTTGAGCCATGAACGGGAACTGATCATGTACGGAACAACTCCGCAGCGTTTCGTCAGCCAGCTGACACGCAAGACACTCGCGCTTGTATTAACAGGTGGCTCCGGCCTGCTGGGGTTGATCGGGATTGCCTGGAAGAAGGATGCTAGATAGCTAATACTTACGACTTCGCCACACACAGAGTACATAACTATGCGCAAGAGAATCATCGCCTCAGCTCAACAAGAAACTGCAACTCCTGATCTGGAGTGGTTGGATATGGAAGCGCTCGCGGAGGTGGAAATCACCTCGGAGGACGCCGATCATCCAATTGAGTCGGCGTTGCTGCCCGGCAGTCCCTCAGGGTGGCGTGCCGCAGGGCCGGGAGAGCAGAAAATCCGTATTCTCTTTGCCGATCCGCAACAGCTTCGGAGGATCTGCCTGAACTTTGTGGAGACGCATACCGAGCGCACGCAAGAGTACGTGTTGCGCTGGTCGCCGGATGGAGGGCAGTCGTTCCGGGAAATTGTACGTCAGCAGTGGAACTTCAATCCGCAAGGTGCAAGCAGCGAGACGGAAGACCTGCACGTTGAGCTGCCGGCGGTCACTGTGCTCGAGTTACATATCATTCCTGACATAAGCGGAGGGAATGCGTTCGCTTCTTTGGAGAAGTTGCGGCTTGCCTGAGCAGCTTATTTAACAGGCAGCCAAATGCGTCAGGTTCAATCACCCCGATCGGTCACCTGAGGCGTCCCGCCCCTCGTTGGCCACTCCCGGAATTCCCCGCCATGGGTGGCACCAAGGGATGATGCCTCATTATAAGTGGCAGGGACCCAAGTCCCTTTCTGCTCAGCGTAACATGAGCCGTGCACTCCCGGTGGCGGCTCCTTCCAGCATGATACTTTGCTGTACGATATGAATTCGCAGGCTACGTAGCTGCAGGGCGGACATATCTAGCAACACACTCGCCGGCATGATTTTCTCCAGTACTGTCTCAAGTCGACCGCTGAGCAGATCAAGGTGCTGTGCTAATGCCTGGTTGGCCACACCTTCCAGTGACTGACGGATGAATTCATGGAACGATTCCGCTAACAGAGCCACGGTGGTATTATTAGCATCATAATCAAACGTCAGGTTTTGCAATTCCAGCTTCCGCTCTTCAGCTTTATAGACCAACCTTGCGCGCAAATCTATCGTCCCAGCGACATCGCCGTCCAACTCTACCCGTGCCCTGATTTCCTGACCGGTGCCTGAGAGGACGAACTTTTTGATGCCCGCTTTTTGGCCATGGATGTCAAAGGACTGTCCGGCAAGGGTGTTGGATAATCTCTGGTTGAGACTTGTAAGATCCAGGTTAACGCTCACGTGCAGATCCAGCCCGGAAGAACGGGGATAATATCGTTGAAGTGGTGGTAGTGGCACTGGTTTACCAATCGGTTCAGCTCCAGTCACGAGTGCCGGCTGCAAAGCAACGGCAAGGTGTGCGTCGATGCTATTACCATGGCCTGTTATGCCAGATAGCGCAACACTCAGCGGCCTGAACATCAACCAGTTGTCCTGTCCGAGATCTACCGGTTCTTGCAGTAAAAACCAGGTTCGCTGAGCCTGTTTCTGGACTGTATTCATGCCGGGAGTAAGCGTCTGCAGTGCCGCACGCAGGCTTTTCTGCATTTGCTTGCGGAATTCCTTCTCGACGAGAGGTGTGACATCGATATTTGCGATAGTCATTTCACAGCGGTCAAGAAACCGGGTCGGCAGGATGTGAAACTCGGGTCTCACGGTCCAGTCCGGCCCCCATCCCAGGCGGACCTGCATACCAATCAACGCCTGTCGCGGCGGTTCATTGAAACCGCAACTGCCTTTCAGGTTGATTGCACCGAGTACTTTTTTGCGTGCGCTGATCCAGTAACGGATATGTGCTTGAACCAGTAACACATCACCCGAGACAGTAATGCTGAGTGGTCCACGCCAGGCGCGGTATTGAGACTGTATCCCGTGCCAGTCCTTCCATGAGCGCCAATTACCTGCCTGCTGCGGGAGTATCTTTTCAGCTGCTTTGGTAAGCGGGTCGAGAGACAGTCGCAACGGAATTTCAATGGCTGAAACCGGCGAAATGGGTTGTTTGACGCCCTCATCTGGCTGCGCGCCGGCACCAGTCAGCCAGAACAACAGCATCAGTGGCAGGAGTATTTTTCTATGTAGGCACAGACGCCGGAGATTTATGCGTTGATAAGGATGCATGACTGATGATTAATAAGTTCGTGAACCGGACGTGCAACGGCTGCAAATGAGTCACTTTCGTGCGGCTATATATACCATAACAATGACGGTACCCCCACCCCAGCAATCCCCTCACACGGTGACGTCGGCTGAGCGACCCCAACTCGGCCCCTGACCATCGCCGCCCGAGTCGGATGCCTCCCCGGAATTGGTCCCCGGAAATCGCCGTAACGGAATGCACCAAGGGACTATGCGTCTCTTGATCACGGCGTCATAACTAAAAGAAATTTATGGAGATGGTGGGCCCGCCAGGACTCGAACCTGGGAACCATGGGGGTAAAGGTCTTTGTATGGCGTTCAGATCACTCAACTTTTGCCATTTGCTAACGTCTAGCCGGAATCGATCGGATCGGTCATGGAGAAGTGGCTGAAGGCTCAGACGGGTAAACAGGGTGACGGAGCGGTCAATGAGATACGGCCCGGATGAAAGGGACGGTAGCAGATGGGCCGTAACATTGGGCTACTATGCTATATCTTTGCTCTACCGAACTCTGTATTTCCGGAGCGAAGCAGATGAATTTTGAGCTAAATAGAAATATTCGGAGACGTCGTGAAGCGATTTAAGAACATTCTTCTGGTTTGCAATTTTGATGCGAAGCAGCACATGGCTGAGGATCGTGCTGTGTCGCTAGCCAAACAAAACGAGGCGCAACTGACGGTTTTTACCGTGGTCAACGAGCGTTCGGCAGATGCGCGCATGGCATTCACACTCATGCCACCGCAGGAACTTCATTCGCTAGTGATCGATGATTATCGGGAAAAGGTCGATGCACTTGCCGCTGACATTGGCCGGCAAGGAGTTGACGTAAGATCACAGGTGGTGACAGGTACGCCGTTCCTGGAGGTTATCCGGCAGGTACTGCGTGATAAGCATGACCTGGTGATTCTGGCGTCGGAAGGGAAAGGCGGCGTACATGACCGTTTGTTCGGAACTACCTCCATGCACCTGATGCGAAAATGCCCCTGTCCCGTGTGGGTGGTCAAGCGGGCGCAGACGCGGCCATATACTCGCATCCTGGCGGCGGTTGATCCCTCTGTCTATGACTCGAAAAGGGGGGCGATCAATCCGCTGATCCTGCAACTGGCCAGCGGCATGGCTCGCAAGGAAGCGGGAGAACTGCACATCATCCATGTGTGGCATTTGTTCGGTGAACGTTATGTGCGCAGCAGTGGCATGACTGCGGAGGCGGTTCAGGAAGCGAAGGCACTAGAGAAGATACAGCATAAACAGCGCTTTGATACCCTGTTGGGCCGGGCAGATGTCACCGATTTGAAACCCCACCTGCACCTGATCGAAGGCGATCCCGATGACTGTATACCGGAACTGGTGGTTGAAAAGGGTATCGACTTGCTGGTCATGGGTACGGTCTGTCGCACCGGAATCGCTGGTTTTCTGATCGGCAACACAGCGGAAGAGGTACTCAATCAGGTGGACTGCTCCGTGTTGACGCTCAAACCGGAAGGTTTCGTTACACCAGTCCCCCTTGAATAAACTATGACCAGATTATTATCTGAGGGGGATGCGCCCCACGAGAAGTTGCAGAGGCTGACGATTGAGGCGGGGGAAGGCCATGCCCCCAGCTATGATTGGCACCAAGGGACTATCGATCCCTTGATCTCAACGACATAAC
The DNA here is from genome assembly GCA_947258515.1 of uncultured Ectothiorhodospiraceae bacterium. Taxonomy (GTDB): domain Bacteria; phylum Pseudomonadota; class Gammaproteobacteria; order UBA9214; family UBA9214; genus UBA9214. The sequence goes on along the minus strand of CAMYIO010000036.1, from coordinate 9,129 downwards.
GCCATGAATTTTATGGGAAGTGGTTGGCCCCCGCCGGGCCTCGAACCTGATGGCGTCGGATGAGACGGCCTGCTCGGGCAACTGAGTTGTCCTGCCATGTGGCGACGCTGGATTGCGGACTGAACCCGGACGGGACGTAGCGGAGTGCTGTGAATGGATCAACAGAACTCGCATTATTATAGATCCGGCTTCAGGTTAAGTTTTCGGAGTTATTCAACGTCAAGACATTTTTACTGATATTTCAACAGTACAATTAGCCCATGGTACTTCTTACGTACAAGTCAATCCGAGACCCCTGTTCCACCTTTCTTGCATCATGACAAGAGCTTTGCTTGCATTGTTCGTTGTTTCACTGCTTTCCATGCTGGTGCTTGTGGCGGTAGCCGGTATTGAATCAACTCCTTTGGTTGAACCTGCAAGGCGCCTCTCCCATCAGGACATCGCGAGAATCAAACAGCTGCTCAGGCAGCATGACCCGAGGCATCTGAACATGGTGGAAGTTCGCACACTGTTGCTGACAGAACGCGATCTTAATTTGCTGCTTGAGTATGCGATCCCCTATACCCTGAACACCAGTAGTCGGGTAGACCTGCGGGCTGAGGGCATGAAGGTGCGGCTGACTGCGAAGCTCCCCGACAGTCCGCTGGGTGAGTACCTGAACATTACCGCTGATTTATCTGGTGCCGATGGCAGGATCCATATCAAGCGATTCACTCTGGGGGGACTTTCACTGCCTGTCTGGTTACTTGAGCCGCTATTACTGCAGGGTCATCGGGTCATGCTGGCGCGATTCGATGAATACCGCACTGCAGTTGATGCCATCAGCAGCTACCGATTTCATGATGATCGCCTAGTCATTGTGTATCAATTGGATCCGAATCTGGTTGAGCGCCTGCAACAGAGTGGCAAAGTATTTTTACTCCCGGGAGCGGATACCCACCGGATGCTCGCCTATCATGAGGAACTGGCTCGCATCTCAGAGCAGTATGTTTCACGCCGTATCTCACTTGGCAAGGTCTTAACACCCCTGTTTCAGCTGGCCGCAGCGCGCACGGCCGAGAGTGGCGAACCGCAAGCAGAAAACCGTGCTCTGCTTCTGACACTAACCATGCACGCCCTTGGCATGAACATCAGCCGGTTTATTGATGTCCCGCTAGAGCGGCCTATACAATCTCTGCACTTGAGCGTGCTGGGTCGTCATGACCTGGTGCAACACTATCTTGTCTCAGCTGCTTTGACGGTTTCCGCCGGTAGTGGTCTTGCCGGTGCGATGGGTGTGTTCAAGGAACTCGATGATTCACGCGGAGGTTCCGGTTTCAGTTTTGCCGACCTGCTGGCCGACCGCGCGGGTATTCGCCTGGCTGAAATGGCAACGGGCACGGAACAGCAGGCCAGACTTCTGCAACAGCGTATGGGAGGTCCACTACTCTTGGAAACTGACTTCATGCCTAACATTGAGGGCCTGCCGGAGGGAATCATGGAACTGGAATTCAAACATCGCTACCGGGATCTTGATAGCAAAAACTACAAGATTATCGAAGATGAAATCGGGCGCCGCCTGTCCGGATGCAAAGTGTACAGTCCACAGGATAGCAGCACCTTATAGCTGTGTGATCCAACACCCTGGAAGTCCTTCAGGACGCTATACTTAATTGCTTTCTGTACGTCCGTAATTGTCTGTACATCTTCAACCAACCCGAGCGCCAGTCGCGAGCACTCGATTCAAATCAATGAGACAAATCAATGCAAATCAATGGGGTCAGACTCGATTGATCAGAGGATCCTTAGATCATGGTTTTTCGTGGCACAGACCGCAGCTTACCGGTGTGCCTTTGGCCAGGTGAATGGTTCTGTCGCCATCATCGTCCCGCAGGTAGTCCCGCTCTGCTGCTGTTCGGGAAAGCTCTGTGCCTTCCAGGTTTGTGCCATGGCAGGCTCTACAGGCATTGGGATTTTTCTCATAGAAATCCTCATGCTCCAGGTTCCAACCAGTGCTGTTGACGTTGTGCATCCCATGGGGTCCATTCAGGGTAAGCGGCAGGCTGGTATGGCAGGTACTGCACTCGATGATGCTGCCGGTATGGCCCTGCAGTTGGATGGCCGCCAGGTTGTCATTGGCGGACGCCAGTGCATTCGGCCAGATCGCATGGGTTGATCCATGGCAACCTTCGCAGGCGACATTGCCGTGACCCAGGCTGTTGCGATAGAGCGTATTATTGTTTTCAGAAAAACGTTTGTTGGCGGCTAAACGAGGGGTGGCGATATTAATATCATCATCCCAGGCCTGTGAGAGACGAATATCGTCACCCAGGTGGCTTACAGCATCACCAGTATGGCAGGACTCGCATCTGGGCTCATCTACCCAGGGTACACGCATGTTGCTGCCTACTGCCAACATACTACCGTGGCAGTCCTTGCACTCGATGCCGGCACCACCCATGGCTCCTCTAAGGCACTTCGTTACCTTGCCCGGGTGGCACTGGTAGCAGGTCTCTTCAAGTGTGCCATCTGTCGGAAAGAGCCGTTCACCTGTATCCGGGTCGGTCAATTGACCGTGGTGGCCATGCATCACCCCGGACATCGTATCGTTGTCGAGTTGCTCTCCTGCAGGACCTGTACCGGCAAGATCCAGTGCCGCAGAATAGTGACAACCGGCACACAGCACGGGAGTTTCATTGAGCAGCCTGGTGCCGTGTTTGTCGTCATGCAGTGCCAGAATATTGTGTTTTGCTGCTTGCAACACACTATTGGGATCGTTGATATCATCAGGCAGGATGAAGTCAATTGGACTGGCGGCCGGTGCAGCAACTTCACCTGCTGCATGACAGTTCTGGCAATCCGCTTCGGAGGCGACCGGCAGTACCACATCGAGACTGGCCAGGGTTTTCCCCGTGTCTGGATTGGTCGCACTGACCCGCATCAACGGGTAAGCGTTGAGCTGTCCGGCATTATCGATGGGTAGAATCGGTACGCCATCCGCCGCAAACCATTCTTTATCCGAATCGAAATGGTTGAAGGGTTGGGGATCATTGGCGGTATATGGATTCAGGATACCGGGCATTCTCTGTCCGAAGGCCAGACCCTCATCGGGTGGTGGATTGAGGCCAAACAGGTCAAAGACATAGGTGTTACCAGTGTCCGGATTAATGTCCCAGAAGTTGGTCTTTTCCACTGCACCGGCTTGATTCTGACTGGTTGAATTGATTGAGCCGGTTGCATCTTTGACGGCCCGATAGCTGACATTTACTTCACTGATATTCTGGATACGGGGGATACTACCCCGTTCAATAATCTGGCTATGCACCACATTGAATGGCGGCAGAATCACAAAGGTTGAATAGTCCAGGTCGGCACAGTGCATGCCCAAGTCATTAAAGGCCAGCACCTGATGGGTGTCGGTGATGACAATGGCACCGGGATCACCCACATTGTCATCGTCTCCATCGCCACCGCCACCGCCACCGCCACCGCCACAGGCAGGGATGGCTAGCAGAATAAAGAGCGTGATTAAAATATTGTTGATATTGTTCAACGAACTGGACTCTGATTTAGGTGTATATGGGAATTATATCCCAAATATTAAGAGGAGGGTAAGTTTGTTGGGTTTCACCAACGCATTATTTCGAGTTGATATCGATCCTCAACGACATAACGCCATGATTTCTATGAGTGAATGCATGAAATGTGCTGCCTATACATCCCCTTTATTTCAGTGACGCAATACCTTGCCTGGGAGTGATATATTGGTGGAGGTAGTGGGCTCCGATACCGGTAGCCTGAGTTCCAGATCCCATTCCGCACGCTTGCTGGAATCTATCAACATTTCCATGAAAGAATGCATCAACTTATCGTCGAGGTTCATGGTAATGCCTTTTCCATGTTTAGGCCTTAGCAGAACAACGAATAACCGATAGGGTCGTCTCCCGCTGTATTCAATCCCACATGAACCAGTATCAGCAGATAGTCTTAAGTCGCCATTCGGTTGCTGGGATTGCAGAATCGCTATGCTCGGATAGTTACGAAATAGATCACGATAATGACGACCGCGATAGCAACTATCACCCAGGGATTTGCAGACATCTTTTGAAGAATATCTGATATGCCTATTCCACCCGCTGCTACTGCATACTCCATCCTAAGCCCTCTATCAGAAACGTGTTGATTCCTATCAATGACTATATCAGGCATAGGCGGGTAATTCCTTACAGCCCCTACCACGGGCAACCGATAGACAATCGTTACTTTCATCCGTGCTGCCGCGGTTCAAATTAAAAAACAACGATAATCCAACAGTAATTAAGTGCCACCCTCTACTATAGTCAGGTAATCACGATAAAAGTCTAACTTTTATGAGTAGAGGTGATGTATGGCCGTTCATAAACCAGCATATAAAAAAACATCATATTTAGGGGAAAATGTCCTAATAGCTATAATGCTGATACTTGCTGCGGTCCTTGTGGCATCATTTTGACGTGACGACCTACTATAATTAAAACAGGAGGATAAAAAGCTGGAGGTGCGCCATGAGCATTAGCAGGAGGCCAATTAGAAGGCCATCGCATCAGTGGGAGACTGCTTTATTAGTCTTACTGGTATTGATTGTGATGCTTATAATTTCGACTTTTTGACAAGGAGGTGACATATGGTCATTAGAAATTTGTCGCGCCTTTGGGGATATGTTGTATTAGCCCTACTGGTAGCGCTTGCGCTGGTCGTGACGGGGCATTTTTGACGAATCGCACCGGCACGGACGCGTCCGCAGGTAAAGACTCGCGCTCGTCATCGGTCAACAGCTTGTGCCTGTCCAGGCAGGCGGCTCGTGATTCAAATGTCGGCGTGTCGATGGCTTATACCCTTAATGACCGAGAACGGGACGATTAAGACCTTCCTGCCGGTACTGAGAGCGGCCTGGTCAGTGTTCCTGTTTGGCGACTGTCGGCCAGAACACGACATTCAGCTGATTCCGGGGAACGTCTTAGATGCCACAATGCCAGACGATATTCATTTTTCTAAAGCCAGTTCGCCTTCAGTTTTCATGCCGAATTTTTTCATCAACCAACTTGGTGGGCAGAAGCCGGTAAAGGAACTTTGAAAACAGTTAAAGCCCACAAAAAGGGTAACCCAAGTCCAGTACGGGTGATGGAACAGAGCCAGCAAAGAAGTCAGCATGACCATGATGCCGCCAAATGCAAATAGCGTTCGTTCTACAGACATAGTTCTTTCTCCAGTGTTAACTAGGCCTTGTGATAATAACCTGAATGCCCCAGAAAAGAATCGACGCACGTCGCTTCTATTTTACTTGTATTGAACCAGTCTGTTAGTCCGGGTTCGGCCAGTTTCTGTCCTTCACAGATACTTAACCGAACGACTGTTTCATGCTGCTAAGCGATCCACAATGTCCACCACAAAGCGTGCCAGATGGTCGTCCGGTAGATAATCTTGCACGCTCGGTGGAAAAATATACGGGGTATCTCGGTCAATTTCCCGGTTAGATGGCCGATTTTGATGGCGTCGGATAGGGCGGCTTGGTAGTGATACCTGATCAAGGATCGCGACCCGGTATTATGTTTCGAGGCGTTTTTGAACAATAATTGGTTTAGAATAGTCAAATTTGCTGGACTTGTTCTCGATAGCCAATTCAAGGGGATAATATGATTACAACAATACGCTTACTTATCATCACACTGGCTGTACTCTCATTTACAATACATGCTTCTGATCTGGCAAAGGAAAAACGCTGGGCCGACCAGGTCGTTGATGCCATTCTCGATGGTGATGCCATCTGGCTCAACGGCGGTACAAGTGAGTTTCTGGGTATTTATACCGAGGCCGGGGAAGACAAAAGCCGCGCTGTCATCGTCATGCATGGCACCGGTATTCATCCTGACTGGCAGCAGGTTATTCAGCCGCTTCGTGTTGGCCTGACCGAGCATAACTGGAATACCTTGTCGATCCAGATGCCGATCCTGCCCAATGAAGCTGAATACCCTGAATATGCACCCCTTTATGATGAGGTTGCACCGCGCATCAATGCCGCCATCAAATACTTACAGGATAATGGTACCAACAACATCGTCCTTATTGGTCATAGCCAGGGCGCAGCGATGACCGCCTATTATCTGTCAACATCAAAGCAGGACGTTAACGGTTTTGTCGCCATTGGCATGGCAAGTTTTGCAGATGACCCTCGCATGAACAGTATCAAGGCATTGGAAAAGATCAATGTGCCTGTGCTTGACCTGTACGGTGACGAAGATCTTGAAACCATTCTCAACAGCAGTGGCGCCCGCGCTGAATCAGCCAAAAAAGCAGGCAATAAAAATTACACTCAAGTTAAACTTTCTGGATCCAACCATTTCTTTGATGGCAAGGAAGATGAGCTGGTTGAATCTGTTGCCGCATGGCTGGATAAACTGGCTGACAAATAATCAAAGTTAATTACTGTGAACACGGACGAGACGTTGCGGAGCACCGGGAAAAGATCAACGGGAGATGCATCTATACAAAGGCCTTTTTCCGCCGGAATAGGCGATTGATGATGTTTTCCGCATGGATTAAGGTACTTGGCAACCGCACACTGTCGAGTAAAGTCCAGGTGATCAAAAACGTATCAATTTTTAGAGCCCAGGCTGCGCAAATACAAACCTTCCACTTTCTCCCTGGCCCAGGGGGTTTTCCGCAGGAATTTCAGGCTGGATTTAATGCCTGGTTCATGGATAAAACATTTGATGTTGATGGTTTGCCCCAGTTCTTCCCAACCATAGTGCTCAACCAGATCCGTGAGGATCATCTCCAATTTTACGCAATGCAGGGGGTTTTTGGGCTGGGTGTTACTCACTATGTTTAATTATGAGACTGGCGTCCCCGAATCGTTTTTATTGATATTTTCATCGGACTTTTCTGCCTTTTTCACACGAATCTTATTGCCGCCAACATCTCGGTAATTAAGTTCCTTTATCGCCGCCTTGGCCTCACCGGCACGAGGCATTTCAACGAAACCAAAGCCTTTGGATTTTCCTGTCACTTTATCCATTACCAGTTTGCAGTACTGCACATCCCCATACTCTTGAAACAAGATCAGCAGTTCCGCTTCTGTCGTGTTCCGGGACAAGTTACGCATCATGATTTTCATGTCTTGCACCATACAGTGAATTCAGTTGGATAAAGTGGTGGCTATTGAGAGGCCATTGCGAACAGTTCCGTATAATTCCCATGATAGCAAGTAATAGAAGCAGTGGTGAGGCATCCCCGGATGGGTGTTGTTGCCATTTCAGGCGGCGTTTTTCGGTGGGCGAGAGTCTCATCCCGTGATTGCTACAGCCGGAATCGATCGTGGTTGTCATGTAGGGGTGCCACAAGAAAACGGCACACTTTGGGGCAGTGGTTGGTGGCAGGATAAGCTGAAACTTTTGAAGTGGCACCCCAGCCTGGACCATCACTGTTGATTTGTACGCCCGTTTGACCCAGATTTGCATTTTTACGTGACCGACCTTAAGTCTAGAGTTACTTCATATCTTCAAGCAGATAGGAATAATTAGTGGGTCAGATTTAAGCGCATTAGTGGTTCAATATCCGGCACAAATCAACAGTGGCGACTTAAATAGTAATGTTCAATGGGATGAATGGGATCGATGGTGGAATCACAGTGATGTGGTGAGGGAGTTGGAAGAAATAAATATCCACAGTCTATATCATCACATTATGGGAGAAGGGCAGGGGAAGGAAAGCATGCCTACTCTGTTTATGCATCGCAAGGTTGAAAAGCTCTACCACATAGACTACGCATTTATCTCAAAGAAATTAATTGGTAAGAACAAAAATAATATTGAAGTGGGTGACCCTGAGTTATGGTTGAAATACAGTGATCATATGCCAATCGTGTTTTCCGTTGCCTGCTGAGGATTTGACCCGATGGTACAGCCCAGCATTTTTCGTGTAGGGGTCTGCCGCTAACATGTCTTTTCCAGCTTGGTTAGCGGACAGGCTCATTCTGCAGCCCACTCGGCATGATATCCATGTGCTGGAAAGAAGGCCGTACAGTTTTTTACACGGAGATGGTGAACTGGAAGTGTGGGTACACCGTGTTGGGTTGGACGCGCACGGAGCACCGGACCTTTACCTGCTCGAGTTTCCCGGAACGGCCAATCGTGCCGAGCACTATACTGATTTTCTCGAGGACTGCTGGTCGCGGCGGAGCGTAGAAATCTGGGCAGTCAATCCTCCAGGTTACGGTAGAAGCAGCGGTGCGGCGGGTCTGAAGAAGCTGCCGGCAATGGCAGAGCGTGCCTTGCAGGAGATTCGGCGGGTAGCCGGTGATATACCCGTGATTGCGGCCGGCGGAAGTCTCGGTAGTGTGAGTGCACTTTACTTGGCAGCACAACACAAAGTTGAAGGCGTGATGGTACAGAATCCACCAGCCCTGCGCGAAGTGATTCTGGCACAATCGGGCTGGTGGCACTTTAAATGGGCGACCCGCATGATCGCCAGGCAAATACCACGTGAATTGGACAGTATTGCAAATGCCCAGAGGGCGACTGTTCCTGCTCTTGTGGTCACTGCACAACAGGACAGAGTGGTGTTAGCCAGCATCCAGCGTCAGATCATCAATGCGTACGCTGGTCCGTTAAAAGTGTTTTCTATGCCAGATGCAGATCATGATACGCCCCTGATGGAGAGCGACCTTGAACAATTGCGTCCTATGGTAAGCTGGCTATATGAAGTGGTTTCTAGTTGAACAAAAAAAGCGGCTACGGATTCGTATCGAGGGATGATCTCCACGTACATGGGCGGTATTGTTGATGCAAACAATTATTGCTGAAATACCACTCCAACTCATAGCGGAAGTGGGCAAGTACGAAACCGTTCTACCCAGGTGCCAATCTCCCAATTCCCATGTTACCTCCTCGCCCGTGTCCCCGAGTCTCGCCGCCACTCGTCGAACACCCCCTCGGAAATCCCCGTCCATCCCCCCGCCGTGGGATGCACCAAGGGACTATGATCCCCTGGCCTCAATGCCATAACGCGATGATTTTTTTGAGAGGTGGTGGGCCCGCCAGTACTCGAACCTGGGACCAAGGGAGTATGAGTACCACGCACTGGACCGGTAAGCCGAAGAATCCAAAGCGTCTT
>CAMYIO010000035.1 GCA_947258515.1 uncultured Ectothiorhodospiraceae bacterium | reverse complement strand
CAACGGCATCAAGCCTGCAGGAGCGCCGTCCCTGGCGCGATTCGGAGTATGACACATCAACAATCGCGCCGGGGACGGCGCTCCTACAGCATTATTATTTCCGCAATGCGGATACAGACCCTGTTGCTTGTATGGCTGATGAGCGGCATCGCAAACGCGGTGGAATACCAGGCCTATGCACCGGTGCTGCACGTGGAACCGATCATTGAGACACGCTACGAACCGGTGCGGCGCGAGGTCTGCACCGAACCGGACGACTCGGCACGCGAATTTAACAGCGTTGCGGCATCCATCGGTGAGGATATCCGTCGCCAGCTGCGTCTCTGGCAGCAACAGCACAGCTGTAAAACCGTCACCGAAAAGCGTGCAAGGGAGAGTATCGTCGGTTACCGGGTAACCTATCGCTATGGCGGGGAAACCGCCTCCACCCGCATGTCTTACGATCCCGGTGAACGCATGCCGGTCAATGTCAGCCTGTCACCAATGAAATGACCACTCAATCCTGCAAAGGAACATCTGATTTATTCGTCATGCCAGGATGACGATGCGGCAACTAATCGGTGGTTCCGAAGTTTATCCGCAGCAGGGCACCGCCCAGGGGGCTGGCGGCAAAGGCCAGTCGCCCGCCATACAGGGTAATGATTTCATTGGCCATGCTCAGGCCGATGCCCTGGCCTGGAATCGTTTCATCCATGCGTGTGCCGCGTTGCAACACGCCGTCGACCTGTTCCGGCGCGATGCCGGGCCCGTCGTCTTCGATGCTGATTTCAATGCCATCGCTGTGCTTGTCCACCTGCACAGCTACCTTGATCACGCTGCTGCAGTACTTGTAGGCGTTATCCAGCAGGTTGCCGAGGACCTCCATCAGGTCGGCCTCGTCACCCGTGAAGGTGACTGACGGGTCCAGACGCAGCTCGACCGTCGGCTGTTTTTCTCGGTACACCTTGTCGAGAGAACGCACCAGTCGTTGCACGACCTTGCCGACCGCAACCGGTTTTGCCAGGGTCGCGCGGCCCGATACCGCCGCGCGTTGCAGTTGATGGCTGATGATCTCATCCATGCGTTCTACCTGTTCCCTGACAAGGACGCGATCGGCGTCTGCGTCGCTGCCGTCCGCGTGACTGGACTGCAAAATGGCCAGCGGTGTTTTCAGGGTGTGGGCGAGGTCATCAAGGCTGTTGCGGTAGCGGCTCTGTACCGACTTGCTGTGCTCGATCAGGGAGTTCAGGCTGGAGGTCAGGCCGGAGAGTTCCCGTGGGTAGGGTCCGTGCAGACGGTCTGTGTGGCCCTTTTCGACCTGCTGCAGGTCGGCGGTGACGCTGCGCAGCGGCCGCAGGCCCCAGCGCAGTATGAAACCCTGGGCGAGCAGCAATGCCAGTGCCATGCCACCGAGCCAGCGCCACAGGGTGGAACGGAAGTTGTCCACTTCCGCCTCGAACACCAGGGTGTCTTCCGCAACCGTGTAGGTGTACAGCGATTCCGCGCCGGCATTGTCTTCCCAGGCGACGCCAAATGCGAGTGTATAGAGTTGCATGCCGGCACGGGAAAGCCGGCTGAAGCGGCGCTCACCGGGGTTCTGCCGTTCATTTAAATCGATGTCGTGCCCGGTCAGCGAGCCGGAGTGCCACAGGGTTTCTCCGCCGTCAGCGGCGATGACCGCATAGAGACCCGAGTCCGGTTTAGCGAAGCGCGGTTCCGGCAGTTGCTGCGGTGGCAGCATGCGCCCGTCTGCATCTTCGTCCGCAGCGGCGAGCAGCGCGTAGATATGGGACTGCAGGCGTTCCTGCATGGCGGCCTCGGCACTGACGCGAAAGGCCTTGTCGAGCGCCAGGCCGGTCGCGCCGAGAAAACCGGCGAGCACCAGCGAGGCTGTCAGCAGCAGTCGGCTGTGCAGGGAATGCATCAGCCGGCGTTCGCTTGCAGCCGGAACCGGTAGCCGCGGCCACGCAGTGTTTCGATGGGGGTGAGGGTATTGTCCGGGTCCAGCTTGCGACGCAGGCGTCCAATGAAAACTTCCAGTACGTTGCTGTCGCGGTCGTAATCCTGCTCGTAGATATTGTCCGTCAGCTCTGTCTTGGAAATGACCTCGCCGGCATGCAGCATCAGGTACTCGAGCACCTTGTACTCAAAGGCCGTAAGCTCCACGGCATTGCCCGACACCATGATGGACTGTTTTCCGGTGTCCAGTGAAATCGGACCGCAATCCAGCACCGGTTTCGACCAGCCGGAGGCACGGCGCAACAGGGCATTCAGGCGCGCCTCGAGTTCTTCGAAGTGAAACGGTTTCACCAGGTAATCGTCGGCGCCGGTTTCCAGTCCTTCCACCTTGTCCTGCCAGTTGCCCCTGGCCGTCAGTATCAGGATCGGGAAGTGCCTGTCATGCGAGCGCAGGCGACGAATCAGTTCGATGCCGGACAACTTCGGCAGGCCGATATCGATAATCGCCAGGTCGAGAGGGTACTGTTCACCGAAGTACAGTCCTTCCTCACCGTCGGCCGCGACTTCAACGACATAGCCACTTTGTCGCAGCTGGTCCCTGAGTTGCTCTCGCAGGCGGGTTTCGTCCTCGACAACCAGGATATGCATGGCTTAACGTCCGCGTGACTGTGGTCGTCCGTTACCGGCATCTATGCGGGTGCGCTTGACGCGCCCGTCCTTGGTCAGGATCTTGATTTGATGGACTTTGCGGCCATTGACATTGACGGTGTCTGCAGACAGTACCTTGCCATTGTTTTGCTGTCGCGCCCGCGAAACCGCCTCGTCCAGGCTGATGCCGCCGTTGCCGGCCTGATCGTGCTGTGCGACTTGCAGACGGTGGTGATGAAACGGAGCGGCCGTTACCGGCGCGGTGGCCAGTAGCAGGATCAAGCAGCCGGTTATCAGCCGTCCGTTAATCATGGGTTGGCGTACATTAAATGCCGTTAGCCGGATGAACGTTGACACGCACCGGTATGAATTTACCCGGGTGTTCCGTGGTCTGCGTGTAATAGGTTTGTCCCTCATAGCGGTATTTTACACGATAGCCAAGCAGTTGTTGCTGTTCTTCATACTGGTCGACAGTCTCGCAATGTCTGATGCGCTCGACCGTGGGTCGCGAGCGGTAATGCGACTGTCCGATATTGTGCCCGACCGAGGCGCCAAGCAGTGTGCCGGCGACGGTCAGTGCGGTTTTGCCGCGTCCCCCGCCGAACTGGTGGCCGACCACACCGCCGACAATACCCCCGGCGATCGGTGCGATATAGGCACCGGGCCGGCGGTTGCTGCGGGTGACCGTTTCCGTCCAGCATTCGTTAACCGGAATCGCTACCTCGACGGTTTCATACAACGGCTGGGCCTCGATGACCCTGGCCTTGCCGATGAAGCCATGCCCGTGTCCTGAAACGGCCGCCCCGGAAAATGCCAGCGCCGAAAACCCGATTGTCAATACTGTCATTATGCGTTTCATCGTCTTTCTCCTGTTGCTGATGTCGTGTTCCAGGGCAGCCAAAAATGCCCTGTTTTCCATGATTCACAGTCAGGATAAGCAATGTTCGCTGAATACAGGCTGAACAGCCGCGACACTGCCGCAGCTTATTGAACCAAAAAGAGACTCAGTTCGGGCCAGTAGGTGATGACGAGCACAGTGCCGAGTAGCAGAAAGAAGAACGGCAGTGTGGCCCGGTACAACTCCAGGATCGGACGTTCGAAGCGATAGCTGGCGATGAACAGGTTCAGGCCTATGGGTGGCGTGAAGTAGCCGAGCTGCATATTTGCCAGGAACAGGATACCCAGGTGCACGGGGTGGATGCCATAGCTGATGGCAACCGGGAGCAGCAGCGGCACCAGTATCACCAGTGCGGAGAAGATATCCAGCAGCATACCGACACCGAGTAGAAAGACGTTCAATAACGCCAGGAACGCCCAGCGGCTGTCGATGTGTTCGCGGATGGTTTCGAACAGCCGCGCCGGCAGTTCGATGTCGATAATATAGTTGGTCGAGGCCAGTGACATGCCCAGTATGATGAGGATGCCGCCGACCATCACCATGGACTCGCGGGTGATGCGTGCCAGCTCGCGCAACGGGATCTCGCGATAGATGAATACCTCGACGATAAACACGTAAACCACGGTCAGCGCGGCCGCCTCGGACACGGCCAGTACGCCGCTGTAGATGCTGCCCAGTAGCAGGAACGGGAAGGGCAACTCCCATATCGCCTCCCTGACGGCCTGACCACATTCCCTGACGCTGGAGGGTGTGTTCGTCGCTGCGCCGCCACTGCGCTTGTGGACCACGAACGAGTATGCCGCGAGCACCGCGAGCATCAGCAGGCCGGGGAAGATACCGGCAAGAAACAGGTCGTCAATACTGACGGGTTGCTGCAGTGACAGTTGTTGTGTCACGACGGCGTAGAGGATGAGCGGCAGCGAGGGTGCAAACAAGATGCCGAGGCTGCCGGAACTCGTAATGAGGCCGAGACTGAAATTGTTCGGGTAACGGGCCTCTTTCAGGGCGGGATAGAGCAGCGCACCCAGTGCCACAATGGTCACCCCGGAGGCGCCGGTAAAGGCGGTAAACAGGGCGCAGGCCATGATGGCGACCACGGCGAGCCCGCCGGGGAACCAGCCCAGAAACGCGTGTGTGACGCGTACCAGCCGCTGCGGCGCATTGCTTTCTCCCAGCAGATAGCCGGCGAAGGTAAACAGCGGGATGGCAAGCAGCACCGGGATGCTCGCGAGGCGCATGATTTCGATGGGGACGGCTGCAAGATCGATCTCCTCGGTATGGAAACCGTATAAGGCCCCGGCTGCAATGACGGCAAACAGCGGCATACCCAGCAAGGCCAGCCCGATCAGGACGAGACTTGAAGCAATCATGTGCGCCCCCTGAACGTCATGACGGCCTGAAACACGATGCGTAGCGTCATCACGGAAAAGGCGAAGGGCAGGATCAGGTCACCGGCCCAGGCCGGCACCTGTGCAAACAGCAGGTTTTGGTATTCATAATCGATGGCGACCAGACGCGCCGAGTGGTAGGCGAGTAATGCACACACCGCGGCCGTCGCCAGCTTTGTCATGATCCGGGCGCCACGCTGCAGGCCGGGTGTCAGCACGCGCAGCAGGGCATCCACCGTAATGTGCCGGTCCAGCCGCGTGGCCACCATGGCGCCCATCAATCCCAGCCATAGCACCAGCAGCCGCAACAGGGGATCACCCCAGGAGAAGCCGCTGTCAAGAAGGTTGCGCATAATGACCTGGCTGCTCGCCAGCAGCACCATGGCGAACAGCATCAGGGCCAGCAGGCCATCTTCTATATTATGCAGCCAGCGCAGCCATGGCGCTGCTGGCGGTGATACGCTTTCCCCCTGGTTACTCACGCGCAACGCTAGTGAACCAGTGCCGGCGTAAAGCGTGCGCGTCTGACCATCTTTTCATGCCCCTGTCTGGCGATGTTTTCCCAGTTGTCCTGTGCTGCCGTGTCCGGCTTTATAAATTCGATGCCCTCGTTCAGTAACGCCGTGCGGGCCGACTCGTTATCGGCCCGGTTGACTGCATCGAGTTTTCTGAAGACAGCCCCCATGACCTCCCTGACGATCTCCTGGTCGTCCGCCTTGATGCGGCCAAAGGCCTTGCTGTCAATCGCCAGCATGCCGGTCAGGAACATGACCGGAACGTCTGTCAGGCAGGTCACGCTGGTATACCACTGGAAGGCGATGACACCGGTGGGGATGCCGGCCACCGTGTCCAGCAGTCCGGTCTGCAGCCCGGTATAGACATCCGCGACCGGCAACGGTATCGGTGAGACGCCCAGGGATTCAAACATCGCCCCGGTCAGGACGTCACCTTCCGGCATCCACACCTTTTGCCGCCTCAGCTCGTCGATTGTGCGCAATGGTTTCTCGCTCATGATGTAGGCAAAGCCGCCATTACTGATGCCGAGTACGACCATGTCATGGCCGGCCAGACCCTTTATCAGGGTGTCATCCATGCGCTGACGCACATAGTCGACCTCCTCATAGGAGCGAAACACCAGCGGCATGCTGTAGAGCTGGGCATCGGGATACACAGTCGAAAGTTCGGTGCCGGTAAATGCGCCACCCTGCAACTGGCCGATACGCATCTTCTGCAATACGCTACCGGTGTTACCCATGACCCCGCCAGGATAGAACTTCAGTTTCACCCGCCCCCCGGTGCGTTGACTGATTTCCCCGGCCCCCTGGCGCATCATCTTCATCCACGAGGTGCCATCCGGTGCCAGTGTTGCAATCTTCAGTGTGGTTGCGGCGGCTGTTGCCGACAGTGTCAACAGCAGTGTCGCGGTGAGCGTGACCAGCAGTCGGGAAACCCCACGCATGCACTCAGAAAAAATCATTACTGCCCTCCAGTAGCTCTTTTGCCTGTTGCTGTGCCAGTGCGTTGCTGAGTGTCAGATCCCGGGCCTCCGTGTCGCTGGCAAGGACCGCGTTCAGCAGGCTGTCATGTAATTGCTGGTCGAATACCAGCCGCGCATAGTACTTTGCGAATAGCACATTCACCATCAGGTTGCGGCCGGCGGACAACTCGTTGGCACGTTCAAAATGCTGTCTGCCTACCTCCGGCTTGCCACCGACTTCTGCCGGCAATTGCGTGCTCAGCACCCCCATGTAGACGTGGGCGTTGCCATGGTCGTAGCCCTCGTCGAGCGCGATGACGCGCTCCATGAGTGCGGCGACCTTTGGCAGCTGAATGGTGGCATTCCAGTCCTCGCTGTTCGCCTGGATCCAGGTTGCCCAGGCCGATGCGAAGCCGAACAGCACGGGGACGTCGTCAGTATCGAAATCATTCAAGCGTTCCCTGAAGGTGGCCAGCGGCTTGTCGATGACGACGCAGAAGGCCTTGTGCGTCAGGCAAATCGCACGGTGCGCATAGTTGTATGACATGTCCGCGAGGCGACGTTGACGTTGCCCGTCTTCAACAAACGCGGATGCATAGGCCCCGTAGAGCGGTACAGCCACAGAGCAGTACGAGGGCAAGCAGCAACGCAAATAGTACAGTGCGGGGGCGGGCAAAAGCTGACTGTCGGTACACGCTGCGAGTCTCTTGTTATGTCGGGGTTGCGAGGGTTTATCTGCCAGCTATAAATAATCAGCCGTCGTCTGCGGCTGTTGTCTATTCACTGGATGCGCCTGGCTGCTGGCGGTGAGTCCTGATGTAGGCCATGGCTGCCAGGAACCACAGTGAGCTGAATGTGACTTCCAGCAAAGCCAGGGGACGGTTGACGTCGTCGCTGTAGGCTTCCATGACACCGTGGGAGAAGTACAGCAGGGCGAGGAAACAGCTCCAGGCGAAGGTGTACTTGCGGCCGTGCAGCAGGCCGCGTAGCGGCAACAGCAGCGGCACCACCAGTACCAGTAACACCAGCGCTACCGGGAACAAGGTGGCGGGTGCCAGCCAGCCGTACCAGAGCGTCAGCAGCGTCAACGTGCCGAAGTAACCGAACAGGGTCAGTGCATAGAGGAAGCGGCTGCTTGGCATGGGAATGGGTGTGTGGCGCCTGGCGGTAATGGCTCAGGCCAGGCGGCTGCTGACGTCCGCGATACGCTTGCCCAGTGCCGTACAAAGGTGCTTTTCTTCATCGCTCAGTGGCCGTTTGCTGTCACTGCCTGCCGTGTGGCTGGGTCCGTAGGGTGTGCCGCCACTGAGCGTGGTGAGCAGTTCGATCTCCGTGTAGGGCAGGCCCATGATGAGCATGCCATGGTGCAGCAACGGCAGCATCATGGTGATCAGCGTGGTTTCCTGGCCACCGTGCAGGCTGGACGTCGAGGTGAAGACCGCCGCCGGTTTGCCGGCCAGTTCACCCGCCAGCCACAGGCTGCTGCTGGAATCGATGAAGTACTTCATCGCTGACGCCATGTTGCCGAATCGGGTCGGGCTGCCCAGTACCAGGCCGGCACATTCACGCAAGTCATCCAGCGTGGCATAGGGCGGCCCTTGCATCGGGATGTCATCCCCGGTCGCCTCGCAGACAGTGGACACCGCTGGCACGGTACGGATGCGCGCCTGGCAGTCCGGGTGGCTTTCGATGCCGCGCGCGATGATTTGTGCCATTTCTGCCGTGGCGCCGTAGCGGCTGTAATAGAGGACAAGAATTTCTTTCATGGTTGAGTGGGCCTGTGTTTATAACTTGATGAAAAGTGTTTTATTGAAGGGGTGTGCTCGAGAAAGCGGCAATGAACGATAGCTGACTATCCGGCATGTCTTCGTGGTATTTTACAAAATCTCCAGTATCTTTTCCGGCGGTCTGCCAAGTCTTGCCTTGCCGTTCTTGATCACAATCGGCCGTTCAATCAGTCGCGGCTGCTCGATCATGGCGTTGATCAGCTGTTCGCGTGACAGTGCGGGGTTATCCAGTCCGGCCTCGGTGTATTGCTTTTCATGCGTGCGCATCAGCTCGCGCGGTTCCATGCCCAGCATGTCGAGGATGGATTCGAGTGTCCCGGCGTCCGGTGGGGTGTCGAGGTATTCAATGACCTCGGCGTGCTGGCCCTGCTTTTCCAGTAGCTCGAGGCTCAGACGGGACTTGCTGCACTTCGGGTTAAAATAAATCGTTACGTCAGTGGTCATGGTTGGTTCTCGGTGTGAAGACATTCGCTAGCGTGTGACGACCGGGATATTGCCGATGCGCATTTTCCATTCCCGTGGGCCGATTTCGTGGATGGACTGCCCGCGGGTGTCGACGGCCACGGTAACCGGCATGTCCTCGACCTCAAATTCATACACGGCTTCCATACCGAGTTCCGGAAAGGCAACCACGCGCGCGGCGCGAATCGCCCTGGAAACGAGGTAGGCGGCACCGCCCGTGGCGATCAGGTACACGGCCTTGTGCCGGGCAATGGACTCGATGGCCGCGGGGCCACGTTCCGCCTTGCCGATCATGCCGAGCAGGCCGGTCTTTTCAAGCAGTTCGTCGGTGAACTTGTCCATGCGTGTGGCCGTGGTCGGGCCCGCGGGGCCGACCACCTCGTCACCGACCGGGTCCACCGGACCGACGTAGTAGATAAATCGCCCTCTGAAATCCAGCCCGTTGGGCAATGCTTCGCCACGATTGAGGCACTCGATGATGCGTTTGTGCGCGGCATCGCGCCCGGTGAGCAGCTTGCCGCTGATGAGCAGGGTATCACCGGGCTTCCAGTCCAGTTCAATGGCCGGGTCGATCTCGTCCAGTTGTACCCTGCGAGTATTGCTGCCAGCCTCGCGGGTAATGACTGGCCAGTCTTCCAGCCGTGGCGGTGGCAGGTCAACCGGTCCGCTGCCATTGAGCGTGAAATGCACGTGCCGGGTGGCGGCACAGTTGGGTATCAGGGCGACCGGCATGGAGGCCGCATGGGTCGGATAATCCCTGAGTTTTACATCCAGCACCGTGGTCAGGCCGCCAAGACCCTGCGCGCCGATACCGAGGGCATTCACCTTTTCAAAGATTTCAAGACGCAGCTCCTCGAGGCGGTTTTGCGGTGTGCGTGCCTGCAGTTCATGAATGCTGACGGGTTCGAGGATGGCTTCCTTGGCCAGCAGCATGGCCTTTTCCGCGGTGCCGCCAATACCGATGCCAAGGATGCCGGGCGGGCACCAGCCGGCGCCCATGGTGGGTACCTGCTGCAATACCCACTCGACAATGTCATCACTGGGATTGAGGACGGCGAAACGCGACTTGTTTTCGGAGCCGCCGCCCTTGGCGGCAACGATGACCTCGACCTTGTCGCCCGGGACGATGTCCTTGTGAATGACGGCCGGGGTGTTGTCGCCGGTGTTGATGCGTTTGCCGGCCGGGTCGCTGACAATGGAGCCGCGCAGCGGGTTGTCCGCATTCCGGTAGGCATGCCGGACCGCCTCGTTGACCATGTCATCGATGCTGATATCGGTGGCCCAGCGAACATCCATGCCCACCTTGAGGAATATATTGACGATACCGGTGTCCTGGCAGATGGGGCGGTGGCCCTCGGCGCACATGCGCGAGTTAATCAGTATCTGCGCCATGGCATCGCGCGCGGCCGGCGCTTGCTCGCGCTGCCAGGCTTCATGCAGCGCCTGGATAAAATCCAGTGGATGATAATAGGAGATGTACTGCAGTGCGTCGCAGATGCTGGTGATGAAATCTTCTTCGCGGATGGTGCTCATGCGTACCTTGTCAGGGGAACCTGAAAACCTGATGACAGTCACAATTGTAACTGTTTCGACGTGGCCGAGGTAATACGACTGCAGCAAGCGGCGATGGGGGTATAATCTCCCTTACACAATTCAAGGAGTTACCCATGCGTTTACTGGTATTTATCACGGCATTGTTTGCCGCCGCGCCGGCTGTTGCGGAGATTGTTGATTTCATGTTGCCGGACCTGGAGGGCAAGCCTGTCTCCCTGTCGGACTTCCGTGGCAAGTGGGTCATCGTCAATTACTGGGCGACCTGGTGCCCGCCCTGTCTGGACGAGATACCCGAGCTGGTGTCACTGCACGATGACAACAGCGACAAGCTGGTGGTGCTCGGGATTGACTATGAAGAGGTGAATAACGACTACCTGAAGGCGTTCGTCGAGAGTCAAATGATGAGCTACCCGGTGCTGCGTATGGACCCGATACCGGTGACCCGCCTCGGCCCGGTGATGGGACTGCCAACGACCTATATTATATCTCCAGAGGGTGAACGCATGGCGCGCCAGGAAGGGCCGGTCACGCAGCAAGCAATCGAGGCGTATATCGCACGCAAGGAGCAACAGGGCAGGGCGGCTACCCCGGTCTCTGCAGGAACAACACCCGCACCTTCCAGCCGCTGAGACCGTTCGAATGCCCTGTATTCATTGTCTGGTATCCGGTCGCGTTCAGGGTGTCTTTTTCCGGGCTTCAACATGTGATCGGGCGCAGGCACTGGGTCTCAACGGAGAGGTGCGGAATCTTCCGGACGGACGGGTCGCGGTGACGGCCTGTGGTCCGCAGGCAGCACTCGATGCGTTGCGGCAGTGGTTATGGGAAGGCCCGCGTCAGGCGGCAGTCAGCGATGTGCAGTGCACGGCCTGCCCTGAAGAGGCCGGTTTCAGCCGCTTCGAGATCGCCTGACTAAAGAAAAGAAATGGCCACGGAATCCACGGAAACCACGGAAAAATAAAACCTTCCCTGGGAATTCTTTCGTGTACTTTCGTGGCTATTAGGAAATAAATCTGGCGCCTGGCTTGTAAGATCCCCTTGACCTCTGCCTAGGAGCCTGTCGGACTTAGGATTAATCTACTGCGCTGATGGGAGAACGGCCCAAATACCCCCGATTCCTCGTTGCGTAGGCCCACTATGCGCCTCGCGTTGCGTAGGCCCACTATGCGCCTCGAAATCGTGACCATTTGTACTCGTTCTCCCATCATGCTCGCTACGATCACCTAAGTCCGACAGGCTCCTAGACGGCCAGGTCGATGTCCACCGGCTGTTCCGGTGTGAGTATGGTATCGGCGGGTGGCTTGCTGGTGTCCATTTCCGGGTAGTCGAGCGTGAAATGCAGTCCCCGGCTTTCCTTGCGTGCTTGTGCCGATCGAATGATCAGGGCAGCCACCTCGGCGAGGTTGCGCAGTTCCAGCAGGTCATTGGAGACGGTGAAGTTACTGTAATATTCCTGGATCTCCTGCTGCAGCAGGTCGACCCGTCGCCACGCACGTTGCAGGCGTTTGTCAGTGCGTACTATTCCCACGTAGTTCCACATGCAGCGTCGCAGTTCGTCCCAGTTGTGGCTGACGACCACCTCCTCATCCGAGTCGCGCACCCGCGATTCATCCCACGGCGGAACGGCGGGGGGAGGTGGTGTGTCATCCAGGGTGGTGATGATGTGCTCACTGGCGGCAATACCGAACACCAGGCACTCCAGCAGTGAGTTGCTGGCCATGCGGTTGGCGCCGTGCATGCCGGTACAGGCGACTTCACCGATGGCATACAGACCGGGAAGGTCAGTGCGGCCATGCAGATCGGTGATCACGCCGCCGCAGGTATAGTGGGCAGCCGGGACCACCGGGATTGGCTTCAGCGTCATGTCGTAACCGAGTTCGCGGCAGCGCGCATAGACCGTCGGGAAGTGTTCCTTGATGAACGGTGCCGGTTTGTGGCTGATATCCAGTAACACATACTCGGCGCCGAGGCGCTTCATCTCGTGGTCAATGGCGCGGGCGACGATGTCGCGCGGTGCCAGGTTGCCACGCTCATCGAAGTTCTCCATGAACGGCGTGCCGTCGGGCAGCAGCAGGTGCCCGCCTTCACCACGCACGGCTTCGGTGACCAGGAATGACTTCGCCTTGGGGTGGTACAGGCAGGTCGGGTGAAACTGGTTGAATTCCATGTTGGCAACGCGACAGCCGGCGCGCCAGGCCATGGCGATGCCGTCACCAGTGGAGGTATCAGGGTTGCTGGTATACAGGTACACCTTGCTGGCGCCGCCGGTGGCGAGGACCACGTTGCGGGCACGGAAGGCCTCGACGCTTTGCCGGTCGCGATTCAGCACATAGGCGCCGACACAGCGGTTGTGTGCCAGGCCCAGTTTATGGCCGGTGATCAGGTCAATGGCGATGTGGTGTTCCAGCAGGGTGATGTTGCTGCGCGCGCGGGCCGCATCCAGCAGCGTGGTTTCCATGGCGCGTGCGGTGGCATCGGCTGCATGCAACACCCGG
Organism: uncultured Ectothiorhodospiraceae bacterium; assembly: GCA_947258515.1. Classification (GTDB taxonomy): domain Bacteria; phylum Pseudomonadota; class Gammaproteobacteria; order UBA9214; family UBA9214; genus UBA9214. The sequence goes on along the minus strand of CAMYIO010000035.1, from coordinate 32,165 downwards.
CGGGTGGAGTGACCACCCTCCCGGGTAAGGTGAAAGTTATCGTGGTTGCTGGTGGCGTTATCGCGGGTAAACGGCACGCCCAGTTCCACCAGCCAGCGAATCGCCGCCGGCGCGTTTTCGATGGTAAAACGCACCGTCTCCGGGTTGTTGAGGCGGGCACCGGCATCCAGTGTGTCAGCGATATGGGACTCGAAGGTATCCGGTGCCTGGGTGACGGCGGAGATGCCGCCCTGGGCGTAGAGGGTGGAGCTTTCACTCAGCTCGCTCTTCGACAGTACCGCGACCCGTACCTGCACGGGCAGATGCAGCGCCAGCGTGAGTCCGGCGGCACCGCTGCCAAAAATCAGGACATCAAAACTATTGTCAGTTAACATGGTTTGTTATGCAGACGGCGGAGCTTGATCATGCTGTGATCTTTACCCTGGTGAACCGGGATCATTGTTTGTGTCCAGCCCCGGTCTTAAGCTAACACTTTGATTTGTTTTGGGTTGGGTTAAGCGTAGCGCACCCGACAGTCTGCTGCAAAAGACACTGTCCGGTGGTTGACGTAGCGCCGAGGTTGCTGCGGAAGCATCTGATATTTATACATTAACACTGAACTATCCGGTACGGACGAAGTCCATCTGTGTGGTTACGGGTTGAAGGGAGACGGCCCGGATGGGCGAACGAGGCATAGATCAGGCACTGGTTGAAAGAGTCCAGCAGGGTGATAAACAGGCGTTTGATGTCCTGGTACTGAAATATCAGAATAAAATCATCCAGTTGATCTATCGCTACGTGCATGATCCCGACGAGGCACGGGATGTTGCGCAGGACGCCTTCATCAAGGCCTACAAGGCGATTGACCGATTCCGGGGCGACAGCGCGTTTTATACCTGGATTTACCGGATCGCCATCAATACTGCCAAGAACCACCTGGTTGCCAGCGCCCGCCGGCCACCAAAGAACGATATAGATGCACAGGATGCGGAACAATATGAGGGTGCCATGGGTCTTAAGGAATATGCAACACCGGAACGTTTGTTGCTAAAGGATGAAATCCAGGCATTGATTGCAAAGGCGATAGACGAGTTACCGGATGATTTGCGCACAGCGATCATATTGCGCGAGCTGGAAGGTTTGAGTTACGAAGAGATCGCCCAGACCATGGAGTGCCCCATCGGTACGGTGCGCTCGAGAATCTTCAGGGCAAGGGATGCCATCGATACACGTTTGAAACCCTTGCTGGATTAGCAACACAAGGCTTGTCACTATGAAAGAGAAACTACACGAACAGCTGTCTGCACTGGTTGATGATGAACTGGAAGCAGCCGAACAGGCGTTACTGCTCAGGCAAATCGGCGCAGATCCCCTGCTGCGCGAGCGTCTGGCACGTTACCAGCTCGTCAGTGACGCATTACAGAACCATTTACCGCCGCGGCTTGATATCGGCTTTCACGACAGTGTCCAGGCCGCGTTGCAGGCTGAACCCGCCATACATGTCGCATCGTCCCGCTTTGCCGGGATGGTTAAACCGGTTGCGGGGTTGGCCGTTGCGGCCTCGGTTGCAGTCGTTGCCGTGTTATCACTGCAATCCATTCGTACTGAAGCCCCCTCATCGACCCCGGCAGTGGCCAGCGCCCCTGTTGCGCAAGACTACCTGCGTGCGGAAATCAAGGCGCCGCCTGCCGCTTCACCGCATACCCCGCAAGGCCTCAATGCCTACCTGGTCAATCATAACGAGTACGCCGTGAATCGTGGCATGCTGCCCTACGTGCGTCTTGTTGGTCATGAAATGAACGTTGATGGCAAGCAATAAAATCGTGAAATGGCTGTTGCCTGCCTTACTGGCCGCAGCCGCCGCGGTTTCCCTGCAGGCAGAGGCTGATGTTCCCCCGGACAGTGCACGGCAGTGGCTTGGCAACATGTCCAGGTCGTTGCAGTCGCTCGACTATGACGGCACCTTTGTCTATTACCACGACGGCAAGCTGGAAGCGATGCGCATCGTGCACCAGGCGAGCGCGGGCGGTGAAAAGGAGCGCCTGATGTCCCTCACCGGCAGTGCGCGTGAAGTGTTGCGGGATGACAAGGCGGTGACCTGTATCATGCCCGACAAGAAATCCGTCATGGTGGGCCAGAGCCGCCCGCGGCAACCCTTCCCCGATGTTCCCGCAGACCTCGACAGCCTGTCACCCTACTACCAGTTGCAGGATGTTGGTGAAGACCGCGTGGCCGGTCTGATGACGCGTGTCATCGATATCACGCCACGAGATAAATACCGCTACGGCTACCGCTTCTGGATCGATACCGCGAATTACATGCTGCTCAAGTTCGAGCTGAGTGCCGTGGATGGCACGGCTATTGAACAGGTCATGTTTACCGATCTGCGCGTCGGCGACCGGATTCCCGCCGCGGCCCTTGAGCCGTCCCTGACCGGCGAAGGTTATAACTGGTTCCGGCAGGGCGGCGGCGAGAATCCGGCTGCAGCACCCGGGCAACCGGAATGGACCGTAAAGCAGACACCGGCAGGGTTCGTCATGACGAATTACCAGCGCAAACGACTCCACCAGGGCGGCGAACCGGCGGAACACATGGTGTTCAGTGATGGCCTGGCAACGGTGTCGGTTTATGTGGAAAAAATGCTGGACAACAGCACCGCGTTTACCGGTCTCTCCAACATGGGTGCCATGAATGCCTATGGCGCCGTGCTTGATGATCACCAGGTTACTGTCGTTGGCGAAGTGCCGGCGGCAACCGTGCAGAGTATGGCCCGCACGGTAGGCAGGCGCTAGACATGATCGAGGAACAGGGACAGGTCGTGGATGTTCAGGGTGAGTTTGCCTGGATAGAGAGTGAACGCAGCTCGACGTGCGGCAGTTGCACGGTACGCAAGGGCTGCGGCACCTCGGCAATTGCGAAGGTTCTCGGACAGCGACGGGTGCGCATGCGTGTGCTGAATCGCATCGATGCGCGCATCGGCGATAATGTGGTCATCGGCATCGCCGAATCGGGTCTGTTGCGCGGCTCACTGGCAGTCTATGCCGTGCCGTTGCTCGGCCTGTTTGCCGGCGCACTGGCTGGCCAGGTGCTCGGCGCTGCGGTGTTCGCAATGCCGTCTGATCTGTTGGCCATCGCCGGTGCCGTGACCGGTTTTGTTGCGGCGCTGGCCTGGCTGAAACGGTTCAGTCGCCACAAGGAAAAGGATGCCGACTACCAACCGGTGGTGCTGCGACAACAGGTCAAGACCGGCGCTGCAGTGACATGGGCTGGAAAAACAACGTAGTTTGAAATCGTATGATGGCTGATAAATTCAGTATGGAGAGTATGTGTATGTCGAATGTTCGCAAGTTTGCACTGACTATCGTGTGCCTGGGTGTTTACCTGTGGGGTATGCAAATTGCACGGGCCGCTGATCTTCCCGACTTTGTCGACCTGGTGAAGGAGGCCAGCAGTGCCGTTGTCAATATCAGTACCACGCAAAAGGTCCAGTCCGGCATGCCGGAGCTTCCGGAAGGGTTTGAGATGCCGGAGTTTCCGGAGGACAGTCCGTTTGGTGAACTGTTCAAGTATTTCTTCGAGCAGGAGGAGGATGGTGATCCCGGTTACCATGATGCGAAGTCACTGGGGTCGGGATTTATTATCTCCAAGGACGGTTACGTGATGACCAACTACCATGTCGTCAAGGGTGGTGATGAAATCATCGTCCGCCTCAGTGACCATCGGGAGCTGAAGGCCGAGGTCATCGGTGTGGATCCCCGCAGTGACGTTGCCTTGCTGAAGATAGATGCCACCGGCCTGCCGGTTGCGAAGATTGGCGAGTCGGGTGACCTGCAAGTCGGCGAGTGGGTGCTGGCGATTGGCTCGCCGTTCGGCTTTGATCATTCTGCGACAGCCGGTATCGTCAGTGCCAAGGGACGCAGCCTGCCACGGGAAAATTACGTACCCTTCATCCAGACGGATGTCGCAATCAATCCGGGTAATTCCGGTGGACCGCTGTTTAACCAGGCGGGTGAAGTAGTTGGCGTGAATTCACAGATATACAGTCGTACCGGTGGTTACATGGGCCTGTCTTTTGCCATCCCGATCGAGGTGGCGATGGATGTGGCAGACCAGTTAAAGACCAGTGGCAAGGTGAGCCGCGGCTGGCTTGGTGTGTTGATACAGGATGTGACGCTGGATCTGGCCGAGTCATTCGGTATGAAACGCCCGCGTGGCGCGCTGGTGGCGAAGGTACTCCCGGACAGTCCTGCCCTGGCATCGGGCATCGCTGTGGGGGATATCATTGTCGACTTCAACGGGCAGGCTGTGATGAATTCCTCGAGTCTGCCGCCGATCGTCGGCAGTTCCAAGGTCGGGGTGAAGCTGCCGGTGGTTGTAATCCGCAATGGTCGGGAAAAGACCCTGAACGTCAAACTGGGTGAATTGCCCGAGGACGAGGCGGTTGCACAGGCCAATATCAAGTCCGAGAAGAAAAAAACCAACCGGCTGGGATTCAGTGCCACTAATCTCAGTGACAAGAGAAAGCAGGAACTCGAGATTGAAGGCGGAGTGGTGGTCGGCCACATGATCACCGGGGCGGCTTCCCAGGCGGGTGTACGCAAGGGCGATATCATTCTGGCGATTGACAACAAGGCGGTAACGGATCTCAGGCAGTTCGAGGAAATTGTCGAGGATCTGAAGGCAGGCCGGTCGGTGGCCTTGCTGGTGCAGCGCGACGGCAGCCCGACATTCCTCGCCATCAAGGTGCCGGCAGAAGACTGATTGCTGCATGCGTAACAGGGCGTTTGCTTGACGCAGCAGCTGACGGTCTATACCCGCCGGGGTTGCCACCTGTGTAGCGACATGGTGCAGGCGCTGGAAGGCCTGCGCCCTGAACTCGGCTTTCAGCTGCTGGAGGTCGATATCGATGCCGATCCCGAGCTGCGTCGCCGTTACGATACCCGGGTACCGGTGCTGGCTGCCGGGGAGGTCGAAATCTGCTACTACTTCCTCGAGGAGGCACGCCTGCGTGCGCATCTGGGCCCGGGCGGCTGATTTGCTGAGATGAGTGACTTGCCGCAGGGTTACTGTATAATCAGTATCTTACCGATAACCCGGGCGGTGTAGTCAAGTCGCTTGTTTCCCAACTGTAATCCGCATCCCTGAACATCGCGTTCGGGACCATCGCGCTTATTTTCATGACAGATAGCCAGTACGTCCGCAATTTCTCGATCATTGCGCATATCGATCACGGCAAGTCCACGCTGGCAGACCGTTTTATCCAGCTGTGCGGGGGGCTCACTGACCGCGAGATGGAAAACCAGGTGCTTGATTCCATGGACCTGGAACGCGAACGCGGTATCACCATCAAGGCACAGAGTGTCTCCCTGGACTACCCGTCGCGCTCCGGCAAGGTCTACCGGCTGAACCTGATTGATACCCCGGGGCATGTCGATTTTTCCTACGAGGTATCGCGTTCGCTGGCTGCCTGTGAAGGGGCCCTGCTGGTTGTCGATGCCGCCCAGGGTGTGGAGGCGCAGAGCGTTGCGAACTGCTATACCGCGATCGATCTGGATCTCGAAGTGGTGCCGGTGCTGAACAAGATCGACCTGTCGGCGGCTGACCCTGAAAAAGTGCGGCATGAAATTGAACAGATTATCGGCATTGATGCCGAAGACGCCGTGCTGGCGAGTGCCAAGACCGGCGTGGGCGTGCAGGACATCCTCGAAGAAGTCATTCGCCGCATACCCCCGCCACGCGGGAATGCGGATGCTCCCCTGAAGGTGCTGATTGTCGATTCCTGGTTTGACAACTATGTCGGCGTGGTGTCGCTGGTGCGTCTGGTTGACGGTCGCCTGACACGCCGTGACAAGATTCGCGTCATGTCCACCGGGCGTCAGTTTCAGGTTGAGAAACTGGGCGTGTTCACACCGAAACCGGTTGAACGCAACGAACTGGTCGCCGGCGATGTCGGTTTTCTGGTGGCGGGTATCAAGGACATCGATGGCGCACCTGTGGGTGATACCCTGACACTGGCGAACGAGCCGGCCGCGGAGGCGCTGCCCGGTTTCAAAATGGTACAGCCGAATGTATTCGCCGGCCTCTACCCGGTCAGCTCGGATGATTACGAAAACCTGCGCGATGCCCTGCAGAAGCTGCGGCTCAACGATGCCGCGCTGCATTATGAGCCGGAGACCTCGGAGGCGCTTGGTTTTGGCTTTCGCTGCGGCTTTCTCGGCATGCTGCACATGGAAATCGTACAGGAACGGCTGGAACGCGAGTATGACCTCGACCTGATCACCACTGCACCGACGGTCATCTACGAAGTGCTGGACAGCAGCGGAGAACTCATCAGAATCGATAACCCGGCGAGCCTGCCGCCGGTGAATAAAATTGAAGAGATTCGCGAACCGATCATCATGGCGAATATCCTGGTGCCGCAGGATTACCTGGGCAACGTGATTACCTTGTGTATCGAGAAGCGTGGCGTGCAGAAAGACATGCAGTACCTGGGCAGCCAGGTGTCGCTGAATTATGAAATTCCGCTGAGCGAGATCGTGCTGGACTTCTTTGACCGGCTGAAGTCGGTAAGCCGGGGCTATGCCTCGTTCGACTACCATTTTCTGCGCTTCCAGATCGCACCGCTGGTCAAGCTGGATGTGCTCATTAACGGCGAACGGGTCGATGCCCTGTCGCTGATCGTGCACCGGGATGTCGCGCAGTCGCGTGGCCGGGCACTGGCAAGCAAGATGAAGGAACTGATTCCGCGGCAGATGTATGATGTCGCCATCCAGTCGGCGATTGGTGCGCAGATCATTGCGCGCACCACGGTCAAGGCATTGCGTAAAAATGTGACGGCAAAATGTTACGGTGGCGATATCAGCCGCAAGCGCAAGTTGCTGGAAAAGCAGAAGGCGGGCAAGAAACGCATGAAGCAGTTTGGCAAGGTAGAGATACCACAGGCGGCGTTTCTGGCCGTGTTACGTGTGGATGAGTGATCATGGCTGTGAATATAATAGCCGCGGGTCGCTGCAACCCATTATCAGAGTAAGCAAACGAGGGAACGATGGATCTTGATTTTCCGGCATTACTGGTTGCGGGTACCTTTTTTACGGGTTTAGCATGGGCCATCGATGCGCTGCTGCTGGCGCGACAGCGGCGTCGCAAGGCCGAGGCACTGATTACTCGAGGCGCCGCCCCGGACTCCAACCAGATTATCACGACTTTAAAAGAGTCCACATTCGTAGAGTACTGCAAGTCATTCTTTCCGGTGCTTCTTGCCGTGTTGCTGTTGCGCTCGTTTCTGGTGGAACCGTTCCGTATCCCTTCGAATTCCATGATGCCAACGTTGCTGACCGGTGACTTTATCCTGGTGAATAAATTCACCTATGGCATACGGTTGCCGGTGCTGAACACCAAGGTTCTGGAAGTGGGAGAGGCCGAGCGCGGCGACGTGGTGGTGTTTCGTTATCCGAAAGACCCTTCCACAGATTATATAAAGCGTGTTGTCGGGCTGCCGGGTGACAGGGTCGGCTACTACAACAAGATCATCTACATCAACGGTGAACCTGTCGGGCAGGTCCCGGCTGGTGTCTACATCGGTGTGGGTTCCGGTATCTCCATGTCAGGTGCCAGTCAGCGCCAGGAACAACTGGGCGAGGTGTTACATGATATTCTGGTGATGCCGCGTACGCCGGGACTCGAGGGCGAGTATGTTGTGGGTGAGGACGAATATTTCGTCATGGGTGATAATCGCGACAACAGCAATGACAGTCGATACTGGGGGCCGGTACCCGAGGCCAACCTGGTGGGCAAGGCGTTTCGGGTCTGGATGAACTGGGACGGTGCGAACGGTGGTGTCGACTGGGACCGCGTCGGCATGAAAATTCAATAGGATAAAACATGGAGGGGAAGACTATGCATTCTTTGCATCAACAGAAAGGGGTCACCGCGATTGGCTGGTTGATCATTCTTGGCCTGATCGGTTTTTTTACGTTGCTGACACTGAAGATGCTGCCGTCCTATATGGAGTACTACAAGATCAGCCAGACGCTGGAGACACTCACCAAGGACTCCGGTTTCGAGAGCCCGCGCGAAATCAGGGATAAAGCGGAGCGGCGTTTTGATATCAGTTATGTCAACTCCATCAATCCCAAGGACCTGATCATAAAGCCCTATGGCCAGTCCTGGCTGGTGTTGGCAAAGTATGAATCACGCGTACACCTGTTTTATAATATTTCGGTGGTGATGGACTTTAACAAACAGGTGAAAGTAAAACGGGTTTGAGTAAATCAACCGGTTTGCTGGAGAAGCGGCTCGGTCATGAATTTTCTGACCGGGCGCTGCTGCAGCAGGCACTCACACATCGCAGTGCCGGTAATCGCAATAACGAACGTCTGGAATTTCTCGGTGATGCCGTCCTCGGTGGTGTCATCGCCGAAGAATTGTACCGCCGCTATCCAGCGGCAAGTGAAGGCAAGTTGAGCCGCCTGCGTTCAAGGCTGGTACGCCGCGAATCATTGACTGATATTGCCCATGCACTGGATATCGGGCAGTACCTGATACTCGGAATCGGTGAACGCCGCAGTGGCGGTCACCGTCGTGATTCCATTCTTTCGGATGCTGTCGAGGCACTGCTGGGCGCGATCTACCTGGAGAGCGGATTTACTGCTTGCAAGGCCTGCATTCTCGCGTTGTTCGAGGTCAAGCTGACCTCGCTGCCGGAGGTTGCCTTTTTGAAGGATGCCAAGACGCGGCTGCAGGAGTACCTTCAGTCTCGCCAAAAAGCCCTGCCCGAATATTCGGTTACCAGGGTAAGCGGCGAAGCGCACGCGCAGTTCTTCAAGGTGACGTGTGTCGCCAGTGATGTCGAGGTGCCAGCTACCAGCGGGGAGGGCGGCAGTCGCCGCCAGGCGGAACAGCAAGCCGCTGAACGCATGCTGGCACAACTGCAGGTCGACTGATCATGGGGGATGATTTTCGCTGTGGCTACATTGCGCTGATTGGCCGGCCCAACGTCGGGAAATCCACGCTCCTGAATCGCATACTCGGACAGAAGATCAGCATTACCTCGCGCCGCCCGCAAACCACTCGCCACCGTGTGCTGGGGATAAAGACACGCGACAGCGCACAGCTGATCTATGTTGACACGCCCGGTATTCACGAATACAGCGGGCGCGCCATGAACCGGCACATGAACCGTACGGCCAGCAGCGCCCTGCTCGACGTCGACGTGGTGGTGTTCCTGGTGGATGGTTCTAAATGGACCGCAGACGATGAACTGGTTCTGAAAAAACTCGACACTATTGAATATCCGGTGATACTGGCCGTGAACAAGATCGACCTGCTGGCCAACCGCGATGAACTACTGCCGCGACTGCAGGATCTGTCCGGGAAGCGCAGCTTCGAACAGGTCATTCCGATTTCTGCCGCCAAGGGCGATAACATCATGGCGCTGGAAGCAGCCATTGAAACCCTGCTGCCGCTGGCACCAGCCATGTTTCCTGAGGACCAGGTGACAGATCGTTCGGTACGCTTCCTCGCCGCAGAACTGGTTAGGGAAAAACTGTTCCGCAAGCTGGGCAGGGAGTTACCGTATGGATTGACGGTGGAGATCGAGTCGTTCAGGAGTGAACCCGGTATTACCCATATTCATGCGCTGATCTGGGTCGAACGCAAGAGCCAGAAGACCATCGTCATCGGCAGGCAGGGACGCGTACTCAAGGAGGTCGGTATGGAGGCGCGCAAGGATATTGAGGCGTTGATAGATGGCAAGGTTAACCTGAAACTGTGGGTCAAGATCAAGGCGGGCTGGGCAGATGATGAGCGCGCGCTGCGCAGTCTGGGATATACTCAGGACGAATAGACCTGGAGTCTGCCGGAGATGACGCATACAACAAGAGTCTCGCTCGAACCCGCCTGGATACTGCATCAATACCCCTACCGTGATTCAAGCCTGCTGCTGGAAGTGTTCAGCAGGGAATACGGGCGCATCGGGCTGATTGCGCGTGGTGCGCGCTGCGCACGCTCGCGCTGGCAGAACCAGTTACAGATGTTGCGGCCGGTGGCGCTGTCATGGAATCTGCGTGGTGAACTGGGCACCCTGACGGGCGTGGAGAGCCGCGGTGCGGTCGGCATAATCCCGGGACGCCAGGTGTTGTGCGCCTGTTATCTTAATGAATTATTGCTGCGCTTGATGACCCGTCATGACCCGCACCCCGAACTATTCGATGCCTATGGGGAGGCGCTCATGGCACTGGGCGACAACGAGGAACAGGCGCTGCGTGTTTTCGAAAAACGGCTGTTACAGTCACTGGGGTACGGTTTGCTGCTGGATCACGAGTTTGACAGCGATACGCCGGTGCAGGGCGACAGGCTTTACGAATACCAGCTGGAGAGAGGGCCGGTGCGACGGCAACGGGAAGGTCATGAGGGTATCTTCCTGCTGGGCGCCAGCCTGCTGTCGCTGCAACGTGAGGAACTACAGGAGCCACGGGCCTGTCGTGAAGTGAAACGCCTGATGCGTGCGGCACTGGCGCTGTACCTGGGGGCGCGTCCGCTGCGTACCCGTGAAGTGTTGCGGCAGTTGTCGGTCATGTCACGTGCCGGACAGCGCGGTGTCGCGGCAACGGTTGCTAATTAAAAGACAGGTTGATGAACAATGAAACATCATGCTGACATGTTGCTGGGCGTGAATATTGACCACGTTGCGACCCTGCGCCAGGCCCGGGGTACGCGCTATCCGGATCCGTTGCAGGCAGCCATCGAAGCCGAGCAGGCCGGTGCGGACAGCATCACCCTGCACCTGCGTGAAGACCGCCGTCACATCCAGGAGCGTGATGTATTGATGCTGAAGGATGTTCTGCAGACCCGCATGAACCTGGAAATGGCAGTGACGGAAGACATGCTGGCCTTTGCCGAGCGGCTGCAACCGGATGATTGTTGCCTGGTGCCGGAACGGCGTGAAGAATTAACGACCGAGGGCGGGCTGGATGTCGCCGGCCAGCTACCCCGGATACGCGAGGCCTGCGCGCGCCTGCAGGCAGCCGGTAGCCGCGTCTCCCTGTTTGTTGATGCCGAACCCGGGCAGATTGCGGCAGCGGCGCAATCAGGTGCTCCCTGTATTGAAATCCACACCGGCCACTTTGCCGATGCCGCTGATGCCCGGCAACAGGGTGAAGAGCTGGCGCGCATCGTGGAAGCGGTGCACCAGGGCGTTGCTGCCGGGCTGACAGTACATGCCGGCCACGGTCTGAACTATCACAACGTCAAAACGATCGCCGCCATCGCGGAAATCCGTGAGTTGAATATTGGTCACGCCATTATGGCGAGGGCGATATTCAGCGGACTGGCAAATGCAGTCGCCGATATGAAGCGGCTGATGCATGAGGCATGCTTGCCCTAGCCGCGGTATATGGCCGGCTTGAGATGGCGGCAGCCGGCACTATCAATCCTGTACTAGCCGTGACCCCGGTAGCCGCTGTACCTCAGGGTACTGTCAAGCACATTGATGGCGCGCTGCTGGTAGACGTCAATGCTGTGTTGCTCCCGGGTTTTTATTGCCAGTCGCAGTTCACGCAGCGCTTCCTCAAGCTCCGGTGTATCACAGTAGGCAACGGCACCCAGCAACTGGTGGACAGCATTACCGAGCGCGTCAATGTCGCCGCCCTCGTGAGTGCGTGCCAGTCGGCGGCGATGCATGGGCAGTTCAGTCAATAACTCGGCAAACAGTTCACCGGAAAATACTTGCTTGCGCCGCTCCGGTCGCCGCTCGTCTTCGGCTAATGGCGGTGCTTCACACGCAGGCGTGTGCGGCTTGTCGACCGGTGTCAGGGTACGCATCAAGAATTGCAGTACGGATTCTGCTATCCGCTTGAAGTGTCCCGCAGGGTGATGTTTTTCTGGTCCTTTATTGCCTTGCATCGGTGTCAATGTTCCCTTTAGCGCTCACCAGGGCCGGCACGGCTGTATTTGCCGGGGAAGTCGATATGCTAAAGCAATCGGTTGTGGTTGGCTATGTGGCTGCTGTCAGTCAAACCCGCCAAATGCTGTCTGATAAATCCTGTTCTTGGGTATACTGTGGGCCTGTGATAATGACGGATGAGCCGCTATGGATTTTCCCACGCTTGAATCGACAGTTGGCAATACGCCGCTGGTGCGCCTGCAACGCATGGCAGGTGATACCACCAACACATTGCTGGTGAAGCTGGAAGGGAATAACCCGGCCGGTTCGGTCAAGGACCGCCCGGCACTCTGCATGATCAAACATGCCGAGGAACGCGGCGAGATCAAACCGGGTGATACGCTGATAGAGGCGACCAGTGGCAACACCGGTATTGCACTGGCGATGGCGGCGGCGATGAAGGGTTATCGCATGGTGCTGCTCATGCCCGAGCATATGAGTGTCGAGCGGCGCGCGGTGATGAAGACCTTCGGGGCGCAGATTATCCTGGTCAGCAAGGAGGACAGCATGGAAGGTGCCCGCGACCTGGCGAAGGAAATGGAAGCACGCGGCGAGGGCAAGGTGCTGGACCAGTTTTCCAATCCCGATAACCCGCTGGCACATTACCAGGGAACGGGGCCTGAGATCTGGCGTGATACGGCTGGCAGTGTCACGCATTTCGTCAGTTCCATGGGGACCACCGGTACCATCATGGGCACCTCGCGCTACCTGAAAGAACAGAATCCGGCAGTGGAAATCGTCGGTGTGACGCCCTCGGAAGGGTCGTCGATACCGGGGATTCGTCGCTGGCCTGAAGCCTATCTGCCCTCGATCTTTGATGCCACCAGCGTCGACCGTACCATTGAAGTTGCCCAGGCCGATGCGGAACGTACCACGCTTGAGCTGGCAGCCCGGGAAGGTATCTTCGCGGGCATTTCCTCAGGCGGTGCAGTGGCTGCGGCGTTAACGCTCTCACGACAAGTCGAGCATGCGGTGATCGTTGCCATTATCTGTGATCGGGGTGACCGCTACCTGTCAACCGGGGTCTTTCCTGCCTGAATGATGCTCCCCCGGCGCCGGGTTGTTTTCGTGTTATTGCTGGCGTCTGGCCTGCTGCTCATTGCCGTTCTACCGGGCTTTGCAGTCGATGTCGTTCGTCTGAAACTGGGTACGCTTGAAGGCGCGGGCTGGTCGGCAGAGGCGGTGAGTGTACAGCTGAACTGGCTGGATGATGGTCATGCCGGGCTACTGTTAAACACGCAGCGTGTGCAACTGCCGGAAGCGCTCGGTGAGCTGTCCGGGGTGGTACTCTCATGTCCGCGCGTGCAGCTGACGGCAACCGCAGCAAGCTGTGCGCAGGGTACGCTCAAGGCGCACTCGAGTATTCTGGGACGACAAAATATTCAGACCCGCTTTCGTTACCACTTTGATAGCGGCCGCATCGAGGCCGGGTTGTCGGGGGTGCGTGTACATGACGGCACACTGGCCATCACGGCAAACCTGTCCGAGTCGCACTGGCAGCTTACCGCCAGCGGTGAGGCGCTGTCATTGCCTGCCGTGACACGCCAGCTGGTTGCCGCCGGTATTACACTGCCGGTTGTTGAGGGCAACGGTCAGCTGGATGTGACCGCGAGCATCACCGGTGTGGCTGCACAGTTAACTGAAGCCGATGTCGAAATACAGCTGCGCGCTGCAGAACTATCCGATGCTGACGGCGGAATCGCGGCAGAGAACCTCGATATCAGCTTGCATGCTGTCGTGACGCCGGGCAATGCGGGTATGCAGGTAGTGCTGGATATGGTTGGCCGGCAGGGCGCACTCTACGTTGAGCCGGTATTTCTTGAAATGCCGTCACCACCGCTGACGCTCAGCGCACGTTTTGACTGGCTGTCAGCGAAACAACAACTGTTACTGCAATCATTCACCTATCGGCACCCCGGCAGCGTGCAGCTGGAGGGTAACGGTCAATTCTACCTGGCGGCTGATGCACCGCTTCAGGCGCTGCGAGTCGAGGTCCTGCAGGCAGACTTTCCATCCCTGTATCACACCTATCTGAAACCATGGCTGTTCGGCACCATGCTCGCTGATCTGGACACGAGCGGGCAAATCAGCGGTGCGCTGCACTGGGAGAAGGGCAAGCTCAGCCACGTTTCCCTTGATCCACTGAACCTGTCAGTGGATGACCGCGAGGGCCGTTTCGCGCTGGATACGGTGAATGGCCGGGTACGCTGGGATGATAGCACCACGACAGCACGTTCCGAGCTGGCCTGGGCAAGTGGCAGTGTCTTCCGGGTGGCGCTGGGTGCGTCCCGCTTCAGCTTTGACGCCAGCCGCGATTCCGTGCGGCTGGTAGAGCCGGTTGAGATCCCGGTGCTGGACGGGGCACTCGGAATCGACGATTTCCAGCTGGAGTACGGTGAAAACCTGCCGCTGCGCTGGCAGGTCAATGGATTGCTTGAGCCGGTGTCCCTGTCGCAGTTGAGCCTGGCGCTGGGATGGCCGGAACTGGCAGGCAAACTGTCGGGAGTGATACCGAATGTTCGCTATGACGATGGTGATCTCAAGGTTGGCGGTATACTGCTGATTCGCGTGTTTGAAGGACAGGTGACGTTGCGTAACCTGTCACTGGAACGGCCTTTCGGTCTGGTACCACGCCTGCAGGTCGATGCGCGTGCCGATAATATCGATCTTGAGACGCTTACCCGAACCTTCTCGTTCGGCAGGATTGAAGGTCGCCTGAATGGCCGCATTGACGGGCTGGATATGGAATCGTGGCGACCGGTGGCCTTCGATGCCGAGTTCGCCACCCCCAAAGACGATAGCTCGCGCCATCGCATCAGCCAGAAGGCCGTGGATAACATCTCCAGTATTGGCGGTGGCGGGGTAGGTGGCGCGCTGTCGCGCAGCTTTCTGCGCTTTTTTGAAGACTTCCCGTATGATCGCCTCGGCATCCGTTGCCGGCTGGCGAACGGTGTCTGTGACATGGGTGGCGTTGAGCCGGCCAGGAACGGTTATTATCTCGTCAAGGGACGCCTGATTCCGCCACGGCTGGATGTGATCGGTTATGCCGACCGTGTTGACTGGGACACACTGATTGCCCAGATAATGGCGGTTACTGTTCAGCAGGAGGTGGTCGTGGAGTGATACCCTGTCAGGGTACGTGGTACCCTTTCGCGAACGACGATATGACAGTAAACGATTTATGAACTTCATGGACAAGAGAGGCCGAGTGATGAAACTAGTACGGATTCCTGTTGCACTGACCCTGCTGCTGTTTGTCGCAGCCTGTGTCACGATAAATGTATATTTTCCGGCAGAAGCCGCGGTAAAGGCGGCAGACCGCATCATCCAGGATGTTTACGGAGCCAGGCGCGGCGGTCGAACCGGTCGAACCGCAATCACGATTGCCGGTCAGCGAGTCGTTGTCTGCAGGTAATGTCCTGCTGGACTGGTTTATCAGTCCGGCACAGGCCAAGGCGGACCTTTCCGTCAATACCCCGGCCATTCAGCAGCTGCAAGCCAGTATGGAACAACGCCACAAGCAGCTGGCGCCCTACTATAAAACCGGCGCCATCGGCATGACGGGTGATGGTGAGCTTGATATGCGTGACCAGAAACTGGTGCCACTGCAGGAGAGGAACGCTGTCAAGGGCCTGGTCGCAAAAGAAAACGCAGACCGCGGTGCCCTCTACAAGGAAATCGCCAAGGCCAACGGACACCCCGAATGGGAAGCTGATATTCGCAGTACCTTTGCAAAACGCTGGGTCAGTAATGCCCCGGCTGGCTGGTGGTACATGGACAAGCAGGGTGCCTGGAAGCAGAAATAGGTTTGCATGAACGTTTTTGTTTTTGATATCGAGACGGTTCCCGATGTAGAGGCAGGCCGCCGCTTGTATGGAATTGACGACCTGGATGACAACAACGTCGGCAAGGTGATGTTCCACAAACGTGCGGCCGAGACCGGTGGTTCGGATTTTCTGCGCCACCACCTGCATCGCATTGTCGCCATTTCCGTGGTGTTGCGTACAGCGGACAAGTTCAGGGTGTGGTCGCTGGGTGAGCCGGATTCACCGGAGCAGGAACTGTTACAGCGGTTCTTCGATGGTATCGAGCGGTTTACGCCAACGCTGGTGTCCTGGAATGGTTCAGGTTTTGACTTGCCGGTGATCCATTACCGCAGCCTGTTGCATGGCATCTCCGCGCCGCGTTACTGGGACACCGGCAGTGATGACAAGAACTTCAAATGGAATAACTACCTGAGCCGCTTTCATGAGCGGCACACCGATATCATGGATGTTCTGGCCGGTTACCAGCCACGCGCGGTTGCGCGCCTCGACGAGATCGCAACCCTGCTGGGTTTTCCGGGAAAGATGGGCATGGACGGTAGCAAGGTGTGGGAAAACTACCAGGCCGGTGATATCGAGGGTATCCGTAATTATTGCGAGACGGATGTGCTCAATACCTATCTTGTCTACCAGCGCTTCGAACTGATCCGCGGACACATCAGTGCGCCGCAGTATGCGCAAGTCTGCGAGCAGCTACGCATGGAACTGCAGAAAGGCAACAAGCCGCACCTGACCGAGTTCCTGGATAACTGGCAGGGACAAGTTGCTGAGTAGACCGGCCCGGTGTCCTACAGACGCCTGATGCGCTTACAGCCTGATTAAAATAAAGAGTATTGCCACGGAAGCACACGGAAGAATAACTGCCCTAAAAGCAATATTTCCGTGTAATACCGTGTGCTTCCGTGGCAATTAAATAACAACTGGTACTCGGCAATATGGGCAAACGTAGCCGCAGGAAACGCCTGCCGGATCCCGTCAGTGGCGTCACCATAGAGTCTCTGTCCCACGACGGACGCGGTGTCGCGCATCTGGACGGCAAGGCCGTCTTCATCGATGGTGCCCTGCCGGGTGAGGTCGTCAGTTTTGAATACCGGGCATCGCGTCGGCGTTTTGACGAGGGCCGGCTCACTGCGGTGACACAGGCCTCGCCCGACCGCGTGGAACCCGGGTGCGTGCATTTCGGAGTGTGTGGCGGCTGCAGCCTGCAGCACCTGGAACCTGCTGCACAAATACAGGCCAAGCAGCGGACCTTGCTCGATAATCTCAAGCACATCGGCAAGGTTGTGCCCGAAGAGGTGTTGCCTGCACTCACGGGACCGGTCTGGGGCTACCGTACCAAGGGGCGACTGGGTGTAAAAGACGTCATCAAAAAGGGCCGCGTACTCGTGGGCTTCCGTGAAAAGCACAGTCCCTATGTTGCCGATCTGGTGGCTTGCGAGGTGCTGCATCCCTCAATTGGCAAACGCTTTGATGAGCTGGCGCAGTTGATCGGGCAACTGCAGGCGCGGGCACGCATACCTCAGATTGAGGTGGCTGTCGCCGGCTCCGCGACGGCGCTGGTATTCAGGCATCTTGACCCCTTGAGCCAGGGTGATCGTGAGGCACTGAAACAGTACGCGATGGAGCGGGAACTGCATGTCTACCTGCAGCCGGCCGGGCCGGACAGTGTGCAGCCGTTGTGGCCGGAGCAATCCATGCTGTCTTATCAATTGCCCGCAGAATCCATAGAAATCCGCTTCAAGCCGACCGATTTTACCCAGATCAATACGGCGATTAATGAACAAATGGTCGCGCGCGTACTCGGTCTGCTGGCACTGGACAGGGACGATACCGTGCTGGACCTGTTCTGTGGACTGGGTAATTTTACCTTACCGATGGCACGTTATGCGGGCACGGTTATCGGTGTCGAGGGTGAGCCCGGTTTGGTCAGCCGCGCGCGCGACAATGCCGCCCTCAACGGACTTGAGAATGCCATCTTTCACAGTGCCAACCTTGCTGATGCGACCGCCGGGGCGACTTGGGTGGATACTGCCTGCAACAAGGTATTACTCGACCCCCCCCGCAGTGGTGCGGCCGAGGTGCTGGACGTGCTGGGAAACTTGCGGCCACAACGGATTGTGTATGTCTCCTGCCACCCCGGTTCACTGGCGCGGGATGCCGGCACACTGGTGCATGAAAAGGGCTATCGCCTGCTGTCGGCCGGGGTGATGGACATGTTCCCGCATACCGCGCACGTCGAGTCGATTGCGCTTTTTGAAGCAGGGTAGGTTTGCTTACTGACGATACCAGGTCTTGCGCAACGCCTTGTAGACACGCTGCGGATACCAGTTCTGTCCGACGCTGCCGTTGTAACGCGCCAGTGCGCGGCGCATGTCGCCCTTTTCGCGATCCAGGTAAATATTCAGGATCGTACAACCGAATCGCAGGTTGGTATTGATGTCAAACAGATTGTCATCGGGACGGCCAAGCTCATCCAGCCAGAACGGCATGATCTGCATCAGGCCCTGGGCACCCGCACTGGAAATTGCAAAGCGATCAAAGTTGCTCTCGACATTGATCAGTGCGAGGACCAGTTCCGGTTCAAGCCCTGAGCGGCGTGCCTCGTAGTGGATCTGTCTGAGAATCAGCAGACGTTCCTGCGGATCTTCTACCCGTGTTTGCAGGCGGTTGGACATGTCAGTCAGCCAGACTTCGGCATCAAAACGGTCAGTGAAACTGTTACTCGATTTGATGGCTGCAATCAGGCTGGCACGCATATCGGCATCCGGCCGTTCCTGTGTGGCGGCCCAGACGCCGTGGCTGAGCAGCAGGGTGATCGCCAGCAGGAGCCTTGACAGGTACGGTATGTGCAGTGCCATACCCTGATATATCGGTTCAGCCATCGTCCAGTTGAGTGTTAAGGAAATCGACAATATCAGCACGCGGGATATCCCGGCTTTCCGTGTCACGACGTGACTTGTATTCCAGTTTATCCTGGTCGAGGTTTTTTTCACCAACCACGATCCGGTGCGGGATGCCAATCAGTTCCATGTCGGAGAACATGACGCCGGGGCGCACGGGGCGGTCATCCAGCAATACCTCGAAGCCGGCAGCCAGCAGTTCCTCATAGAGTGCATCTGTGGCTTCGCGCACGCGCAGGGATTTTTTCATATTCATCGGCAGCAGGGCGATCTGGAAGGGTGCGATTGCATCCGGCCATATCATGCCCTTGTCATCGTTGTTCTGCTCGATGGCGGCTGCAACGATGCGCGATACCCCGATACCATAGCAACCCATGATCATGGCCTGTTCCTTGCCCTGCTCGTCAAGCACGTTGGCTTTCATGGCCTCGCTGTATTTTTTACCGAGCTGGAAGATATGCCCGACCTCGACACCGCGCGCGATATTCAGCGTGCCGTTGCCATCAGGACTGGGGTCGCCGTCAACGGCATTGCGCAGGTCGGTGCATACGGGTATCGGTAAATCCCGTTCCCAGTTGACCCCGGTGAGGTGTTTACCCTCTTCATTGGCGCCGCAAACAAAGTCAGCCACATGGGCCGCGGCATGGTCAACAATAACGGGAACCGTCAGGCCGACCGGACCCAGTGACCCGGTTCCGCAGCCAAGCGCCTGTCTGATCTGTTCGTCACTTGCAAACTGCAG
Organism: uncultured Ectothiorhodospiraceae bacterium; assembly: GCA_947258515.1. Taxonomy (GTDB): domain Bacteria; phylum Pseudomonadota; class Gammaproteobacteria; order UBA9214; family UBA9214; genus UBA9214. Next base: position 12,779 of record CAMYIO010000035.1, on the reverse strand, counting down.
GGGTGCCGCTACTGCCGGTTGCTGCTCTGCCTTGATGACGTTTAGTTCATGATCGCCGCGTAAAACCAGTGCAACCACGTCAGCTTCCTGGCCAAGTACCAGCAAGGTCTTCAGGCAGCGCTCCGCGGGGACTTTCAGGAAAATACATAGCTCGTCAATCGTGTGCTGGCCCGGTGTGTCCACAACAGCCATGTCCGCAGTCGCCGCTGCGCGCTCGCCCGCGGGTGCAATGGCCTCGGCACGCTCGACATTGGCGGCATACTTGCCGCTGGATGAAAACGCGATGGCATCTTCCCCGGACTCTGCCAGCACATGGAACTCGTGCGAGACACTGCCGCCAATGGCGCCGCTGTCGGCCTGCACGGCGCGGAAGTCGAGCCCCAGCCGGGTAAAAATACGGCTATAGCTTTCGTACATCACCTGGTAGGTCTGTTCCAGCGACGCCTGGTCGATATGGAAGGAGTAGGCGTCTTTCATGAGAAACTCACGTGCGCGCATCACGCCGAAACGCGGCCGGATTTCATCACGAAACTTTGTCTGAATCTGGTAGTAGTTCACCGGCAATTGCTTATAGCTGCGGATCTCGCGGCGTACGATGTCGGTGATAATCTCTTCATGTGTGGGGCCGAAGCAGAATTCACGCTGATGACGGTCGTGGAAACGCAGCAGTTCAGGGCCGTATTGCTCCCAGCGGCCGGATTCTTCCCACAGCTCGGCAGGTTGTACCGCCGGCATCAGCAGTTCCAGCGCCCCGGCGCGTTCCATTTCTTCACGCACAATGGCCTCAACCTTGCGCAGTACCCGCAGGCCAAGCGGTAACCAGCTATAGATACCGGCCGCCTGCTTGCGCAGCATGCCGGCGCGCATCATTAACTGGTGACTGATGATTTCGGCATCAGCCGGCGTTTCTTTCAGGGTAGAGAGCGGGTACCGGGATAGACGCATGGTGCTGTATTCAAGTTGGCCTCAAGAGGCGCAGATTGTAGCGGCCGGACGGGTGTACGTATAGCGCAAGCAACTTGCCCGATGTGTCGGGCGGCAACTGCGGGCGAGGCGACTGGCCTAGAATGTCCCCTTGTCCCAGCCCCACATCTTGCGTGCCGCATCGGAAAATTCGATATAGATGCGCGCTGAATCAATGGCGGTTTCGGTCGAGACCAGATCACAGAGGGCGCGCGAGGCGTCAGCGGTAATCGACTCAGACAGCCCGATACTCTTGAGTTCCAGGAAGGCCAGCGGTTCGTCAGTGCCGGCAAAGGTCATGGCCTGGTTGGTTTCCACCGCGGTCATGACATAGCTTTCCGGCTTGCCGAGCTGTTTCGCTACCAGTGCCGAGGCCTTTCTGGCGAGGTTCTTGGCACCCTCCACCGGAAGATTCTGATTGGTCTGGATTTTAAGGTAGGGCATGGGGCTACCGTCCTCAGTGGCTGCAGTATTTGTCGACCTGGTTTTGTGCCTCGGTGATGCGCCGCTGGCGTTCCTCTTCTGTGAGGCGTATGACCTCACCCTCAGGCGTCAGGTAGCGTTTTATACCCCCTTGATGCAGTTTGGCAAGGTTGTTTTTTGCTGTAATGCAGTTTTTCTCACTGATGTCATCGAGTTCCTTGCGCTGCCTCTCGAGGGCCTCCTTGTTTTCCCGTTCTGCGCGACGTTCCTCCATGGCCTCAACCTGCTGCTGCAGTTTTTGCTGCTCCTGGCGTATGGTCTCCGGTGATACTGCGGGCGGTGATGCCCCTTCAATGACCTGTGAGGCAATGCCGGTCGGCGGTGGCGTCTGGGTATAGTGTATTTCACCGCTGTCGTCAGCCCACTTGTAAATCTGGGCAAACACGGTGGATTGCATCAACAGTGCGGTGACCAGGAGGGCAGCTGTCTGCAGCCGCCTGCCAGACACGAGGTAAGCGTAAATTGGGTTCATGAAGCCGGCTATCCTGTCAGAAATCTGCATTAATAGTAAGGTTGTTAGGGGTGCAGGACAAGTTATCACGTCACACATCGGATGTTCGACCGGCATTGCCACGGGGTGGCGAACTGTGCCGATGGAATCCCTTGACCTTTACTTTGAATATCAGTACTTTCTCATATTTAAAGAATGCAACCCAACCGCCCTGTGTACGGGCTTTTTTTTTCGCAGTCAGAATATAAACGGTTTACCTCAGGAGTAAGGATCGGTGGAACTCACAGGCGCGGAAATCTTTGTGCGCTCCCTGGAGGCAGAGGGGGTCGAAATTATATTCGGTTACCCCGGTGGCGCCGTATTGCACATTTACGACGCCCTGTATGCGCAGCAGAAGATAAAGCATATCCTGGTGCGTCACGAGCAGGCCGCCACGCATGCCGCTGATGGCTATGCCCGTTCATGTGACAGGCCCGGCGTGGTGCTGGTGACCTCGGGTCCGGGTGCCACCAATGCAGTAACCGGCATTGCCACGGCGTATATGGATTCCATCCCCATGGTGGTGTTCACCGGCCAGGTTCCGACGCACCTGATTGGCAATGATGCCTTCCAGGAGGCGGATAACATCGGCATTACGCGTCCCTGTGTAAAACACAATTTCCTGGTGAAAGACGTCCGCGATCTGGCCATGACGATCAAGAAAGCGTTTTATGTCGCGACCACGGGGCGTCCGGGTCCGGTGGTCGTGGATATCCCCAAGGATATTACTGCCGAAAAAGCCGAATTCCACTACCCTGACAAGGTTGAGATGCGTTCCTACAACCCGGTACACATCGGGCATACCGGCCAGATCAAGCGCGCGGTGAAGTTGATGCAGACTGCCAGACGGCCGATCTTTTATACCGGTGGCGGTGTGATCCTGGGTGATGCGTCAGCGTCGCTCACCGAACTGGCAAAGATCATGAATTTCCCCGTCACCAACACCTTGATGGGGCTGGGCGGTTTTCCGGCAACCGATCCGCAGTTTGTCGGCATGCTCGGCATGCACGGCACCTATGAAGCCAATATGGCGATGCACCACTGTGATGTGTTGATTGCTATCGGTGCGCGTTTCGATGACCGCGTCACCGGTCATATCGAGAAATTCTGCCCGCACGCGACCATCGTGCACGTCGATATCGATCCCGCGAGCATTTCCAAGAACGTCAAGGTGGATGTGCCGATCGTGGGGTGCGTTAAAAACGTGCTCAAGGCGATGCTGAATGAGGTCAAAAACAACGACGTGCATTCAGATGCCGTTGCACTGAAGGACTGGTGGCAACAGATTGATGAGTGGCGCTCGAAGGACTGCCTGAAATATGATCATGACAGTGAAGCGATCAAGCCACAGTATGTGATAGAAACCCTGTACAAGCTGACCGGCGGGGATGCCTTTATCACCTCCGATGTCGGGCAGCATCAAATGTGGGCCGCACAGTTCTACAAGTTCGACAAACCGCGGCGCTGGATCAACTCGGGTGGCCTGGGCACGATGGGCTTTGGACTGCCTGCCGCAATGGGTGTGCAGTTCGCACATCCGGATGCCACGGTTGCCTGCGTGACCGGTGAGGGCAGTATCCAGATGTGTATCCAGGAACTGTCGACCTGCACACAATACTCACTGCCAGTGAAGATTATTAACCTCAATAACGGTTACCTGGGCATGGTGCGCCAGTGGCAGGAATTCTTTTATCAGAAACGCTATGCCATGTCCTATATGGAATCCCTGCCGGATTTCGTGAAACTGGCAGAGAGTTACGGGCATGTCGGTATGCAAATCACCAGGCCGGGTGATGTTGAAGGCGCCCTGGTTGAAATGTTGAAACTGAAAGACCGGCTGGTATTTATGGATTTCATAACTGACAGGGAAGAAAATGTGTACCCGATGATCCCGGCCGGTGGCGGTCAGAACGAGATGATACTGGTTTAAGATGCGACATATAATTTCCATACTGATGGAGAACGAGGCGGGTGCCCTGTCGCGGGTGGCCGGACTGTTTTCCGCGCGCGGCTATAACATCGAGTCGCTGACCGTGGCGCCGACTGAAGACCCTTCGCTGTCCCGGATGACGCTGGTCACCCGTGGCACTGAGGAGATCATTGAGCAGATTACCAAACAACTCAACAAGCTGATCGATGTCGTCAAGCTGATGGATATGACGGAAGGCCCCCACATCGAACGTGAGATGATGCTGGTCAAGGTACAGGCCGAGGGCGAACGGCGCACTGAGCTGAAACGTCTCTCGGATATTTTCCGCGGTCGCATCATCGATGTCAGCGACGAGAACTACACGATTGAGCTGACAGGTGCCGGCGACAAGCTGGATGCCTTTCTGCAGGCCCTTGATCGGGGCGTCATCATCGAGGTGGTGCGTTCCGGTGTTTCCGGTATCTCCCGCGGTAGTCGCTCGCTGAAAATTTAAACCGGATTCTATTAACAAAACGCCCTTACGCCGGCGTTTATCACAGCTAATACACAGGTAAAGAACATGAACATTTACTATGATAAAGACGCGGATCTCTCCATTATTCAGGCCCTCAAGGTCGCCATCATCGGCTATGGTTCGCAGGGCCATGCGCACGCAAATAACCTGAAGGAATCCGGTGTCGATGTCACCGTGGGATTGCGTCCCGGCTCCATTTCAGAGGCCAAGGCAAAGAAATCCGGTCTCTCGGTAAAGTCCATCGAAGATGCCGTGAAGGGCGCCGATGTGGTGATGGTGCTGGCACCCGATGAGCACCAGGCGCGCCTCTATAATGAAACTATTGCACCCAATATCAAGCAGGGTGCCGCACTGGCTTTCGCTCACGGCTTCAATATTCATTATCAGCAAATCGAACCGCGCGCCGACCTCGATGTCATCATGATTGCTCCGAAGGGTCCCGGTCACCTGGTGCGTTCCACCTATACCAAGGGTGCCGGCGTGCCCAGCCTGATCGCCGTTTTCCAGGACGCCAGCGGCCGCTCCAGGGATATTGCCTTGTCCTATGCATCGGCCAATGGCGGTGGCCGTGCCGGTGTTATCGAAACCACGTTCAAGGAAGAAACCGAAACCGATCTGTTTGGTGAACAGGCGGTATTGTGTGGTGGCGCCACTTCGCTGGTTCAAGCCGGATTCGAGACACTGGTGGAAGCCGGTTATGCGCCGGAAATGGCCTACTTTGAATGTCTCCATGAGTTGAAGCTCATTGTCGATCTGATGTACGAGGGCGGCATCGCGAACATGCGTTATTCCATTTCCAATACCGCAGAGTACGGCGATCTCACCCGGGGTCCACGCGTGGTAAACAAGGAAACCAAGCAGGAAATGCGCCGTATTCTCGATGAAATCCAGAATGGTGAGTTTGCACGTGAATTTATCCTCGAAAACCAGGCGGGTGCAGCAACCCTGAAAGCAAAACGGCGCATTGGGCGCGAACACCCGATCGAAACGGTGGGTGCCAGGCTGCGTGGCATGATGTCCTGGATAAATGAAGGCAAGATCGTCGACAAGAACGTCAACTGAATTTGTCTTTTCTCATAGCGTGCTGCCTTGAAAATTGATAGTAAGCGCATGAGTCGTAATCCATGATTGCACGCGAGGGGATGGTTCCACTGGCGATGGCTGTGCTGGCTGGTGTGCTGGTCCTGCATTTTATCGGCCTGCTGCAATCACTTGTTTTCTGGATACTTGCGCTGCTGGTTCTTTTACTGTTTCGTGATCCGGAGCGCGAAATACCGTCGCAGCCGCTGGCCGTTGTCAGTCCGGCGGACGGTAAAATCACATCCATCAGCACCGTGCCCGATCCCTACTTGCCCAGGCAGAGTGTCCGCGTGGTGATACAAATGCCTCCCTACGGCGTATTTACGACGCGCAGTCCGATTGAGGGCAAGGTGCTCGAATCGCCGGCCATGCAGAAAGCCAGCAACATTCCGCATGGCGTCTGGTTGCAGTCGGATGAGGGTGATGATGTCGTCATGGTCATGACACGGGGACTGCTGAAAAATGAACCGCGCTGTTATATTCGCATCGGCGAGCGCATCGGGCAGGGCAAGCGCTGCGGGTTCGTACACCTCGGTGGTCGGGTTGAAGTCTATTTGCCGGAAAACTGCCGTATGGTCATTGCGGAAGGCGACACGGTACATAGCGGTTCCGACATCATCGCCAAACTGGTGCATGCCAGATAATGCCGGATACCGAGCGTATGAATCAGGAAGCTAAGCAGGTGAAATCCCGACGCGGGATTTACCTGTTGCCCAATATGATCACCACCGCGGCCATGTTTTCGGGCTTTTATGCGATTGTGGCATCCATGGACGGGCGTTTTGAAGCAGCTGCCATTGCGATATTTATCGCCATGGTGCTGGACGGTCTGGATGGCCGCGTTGCCCGCCTGACAAACACCCAGAGCGAATTCGGGGTGCAATACGACAGCCTCTCGGACATGGTCTGTTTCGGTCTGGCACCGGCGCTGGTCGTGTATGAATGGTCCCTGAAAAGCATGCTCAGTGTCGGCTGGGCAAAGCTTGGCTGGCTTGCCGCCTTTATCTATACCGCCAGTGCTGCATTGCGACTGGCGCGATTCAATTCCCAGGCGGCAACCGCAGAGAAGAGCTATTTCAGGGGCTTGCCGAGTCCTTCCGCTGCCGGTGTTCTGGCAGGCATGGTGTGGGCAGCAACCGATACAGGTTGGCAGGGCGAAAGCCTGGTTTATGTTGCTTTCGTGCTGACGATTTCCATGGGCTTGCTGATGGTCAGCAATATACGCTATCACAGTTTCAAGGAAATCAACTTCAAGAACCGGGTGCCCTTTGTGGCCATCCTGATTGTGGTGATGGTCTATGTCTTTGCGTCCATCGACCCGCCCAAGGTTCTGTTTTCCGGTTTTATGATCTACACAGTCTTCGGGATTGTTTACACCCTGGTGGTTGTTCGAAATCGGCGCAAGGCGAGAAAACGCGGCGAATAGCGATGTGACATCGCGGGGTTGGAAATCCGGCAACATTTGCTCTATAGTCTTGAGTCATGAGTTGTTACATGTACACTGTTCGCGTATCTCCGGCGACCGCCGCCCTGGCAGGTCTGCTTCTGCTGTTGCCCCTTCTGCGACTGCTGCCTTCGGGCAGATAATTTCATGCCTGGCGAGGTAAAACGCACTTCAAAACCATTCGATCCAGCAGCCTGCAAAAGGCGGGTTTGGTATGCTGGATTCAGGCGATACTGAGTAACGGTGGTCAGCAGGTAGCAGTCGCTGTCCACGACGGAGTTGAACCATGAGCAGCCAGGATAAGTTAATAATTTTTGATACCACCTTGCGTGATGGTGAGCAGAGTCCAGGCGCCTCAATGACGCGTGACGAGAAGGTACGTATAGCCAAGGCGCTGGAACGTATGCGTGTGGATGTCATTGAGGCCGGTTTCCCGATTGCCAGTCCGGGTGATTTTGCAGCGGTCCAGGCGGTTGCCAGGGCGGTTTCGGACAGTACGGTATGCGGGCTCGCGCGCGCACTCGACAAGGATATTGATCGCGCCGGCGAGGCCTTGAAGCCAGCCGTCTCGGGCCGCATCCATACCTTTATTGCCACCTCGCCCATTCATATGAAGATGAAGTTGCGCATGGAGCCGCAACAGGTGATTGAGCAGGCAGTACGGGCGGTAAAACGGGCACGGCAATATACCGATAATGTCGAGTTCTCACCGGAGGATGCCGGTCGTTCTGAAACCGACTTCCTGTGCCGCGTTCTGGAAGCCGTCATCGAAGCCGGTGCGAATACGGTCAACATTCCGGATACGGTGGGCTACAACCTGCCGCACCAGTTCGGTGAATTGATACGCACCCTGATCGAGCGGGTACCCAATTCAGACAAGGCGGTTTTCTCCGTACACTGCCACAATGACCTCGGGCTTGCAGTGGGTAATTCCCTGTCTGCCGTGCTGAATGGTGCACGCCAGGTTGAATGTACCATCAATGGACTGGGTGAGCGTGCCGGTAATGCCGCACTTGAAGAGGTGGTGATGTCAGTACAGACCCGCCAGGATATTTTTCCCTGCAAGACCGACCTGGATACCACCCGGATCATGACCTGTTCCCGGCTGGTATCGGGTATCACGGGATTCGCCGTACAACCGAACAAGGCCATTGTCGGTGCAAATGCATTCGCACACGAATCGGGGATACATCAGGACGGTGTGCTCAAAAGCCGTGAGACCTACGAAATCATGCGCGCGCAGGATGTCGGCTGGGCGGCAAACCGTATCGTGCTCGGCAAGCATTCCGGCCGTAATGCCTTTCGAACACGCCTTAAGGATCTGGGGATCGAATTTGATTCTGAAGAAGAACTCAATAACGCTTTCTCGCGCTTCAAGGACCTGGCTGACAAGAAGCACGAGATTTTCGATGAAGACCTGCAGGCACTGGTGACCGAATCCGGACAGGAGTCGGGGAATGAATGGCTCAAGCTTGTTGCTCTCAAGGTGTGCTCGGAAACCGGGGAAACACCCCATGCCGATGTCACCCTGTGGCTGGACGGCGAGGAGCAGCAGGTGTCCTGTTCGGGCAGTGGACCGGTAGATGCTTCCTTCAAGGCGATTGAAGCGCTGGTAAACAGCGGTACCGAGCTGGAGCTTTATTCCGTCAACAATATCACCAGCGGCACGGACTCACAGGGCGAGGTGACGGTGCGGCTGAATCTGGACGGACGCATTGTCAACGGGCAGGGGGCCGATACGGATATTGTCATTGCATCTGCCAAGGCCTATATCAATGCCGTTAACAAGATAATCCAGCCGGAATCCCGCGCCCACCCGCAACTGGGCGATGTCTGAATACAGCAAACATGAACAGCGAATTGCAGCATGAATATCTCAAGGCGATGGGTATCCAGCAATGGGTGATACGCAACAGTGAAGCAGCTGGTGCGGAAGTCGAGCCACTGCTAGAACCGTTGCCTGCTGATAGTCTGTCCGCGTGGCAGGCACTTGAAAAACAGGTCGCAACCTGTACCCGCTGTGCATTACACGAGGGCCGTACCCGGACCGTGTTCGGGACGGGTGATCAAAACGCAGACTGGATGATCATCGGCGAAGCGCCGGGAGCAGAAGAAGATAGACAGGGTGAACCGTTTGTCGGTCGCGCCGGAAAGCTGCTGGAAGAAATGTTGTTTGCAGCCGGATACCGGCGCGACGAGGTGTTCATTGCCAATATTCTGAAGTGCCGGCCACCGGCCAATCGTGACCCATCCGCAGACGAAATCAAATGCTGCCAGCCCTACCTGCAACGGCAGATTGAACTGATACAGCCGAAGCTGATACTGGCTGTTGGCCGTATTGCTGCGCATGGTCTGCTGCAAACGACGACGCAGTTAGGGCGCCTGCGGGGAACGGTGCATTACTACGGTGACAGCCAGATTCCCCTGGTCGTGACCTATCACCCGGCCTACCTGTTGCGCTCGCCCCTGGAAAAGCGCAAAGTGTGGAAAGACCTGCAGTTTGCACAGGCTGTCTACAGGCAGCAGCTTGCTGAATAAACAGGCAAATGACCACCTATGAGCGCCATTTTAAAAGAACCCGCCCTGGAAATACGACCACTGCAGGATGAAGACCTGCAGCAAGTCATTGAAATCGAACGTCAGAGTTACCCGCATCCCTGGACACAGATAATTTTTGGCGATTGCCTGCAAGCCGGTTACAGCTGCTGGGTGTGCGGTCGGCGTGGCATTATCGAGGCCTATGGCATTCTCAGTGTTGCCGTCGGTGAGTCCCACCTGTTGAATATCTGCGTGCGCCCTGAATCCCGTCAGCAGGGTATTGGCCGGAAAATGCTGCGCCACCTGGTGTCTGTAGCGCGAAGGCATGAAGCTGAAGTGATTTTTCTGGAAGTCCGCATCTCGAATACAACGGCGCGCGCACTCTATGAGGACGAGGGCTTTAATGAACTGGGGAACCGGCGTGATTATTACCCGGCCGGTGACAGCCGTGAAGATGCCTTGATTCTTGCACGAGTGCTTTAGGAGTGCGATAGACTCTTTAACGACGTTTTACCTGCTAATCAGGTAGAATACGCGCCTTTCGGCATTACAACTTCCCTGCTTTATATGAGTGATATCAGACACGAGGCTGCGCGACGCCGTACCTTTGCCATTATTTCCCACCCGGATGCGGGCAAGACCACGCTGACAGAAAAACTGCTGTTGTTCGGCGGTGCAATCCAGCTGGCCGGTACGGTGAAGGGCCGCAAGGCCGCGCGGCATGCGACGTCCGACTGGATGGAGCTGGAAAAGCAGCGCGGTATCTCGGTGACGTCATCGGTCATGCAGTTTCCCTATGGCGATGCCATTATCAACCTGCTTGATACGCCCGGGCACGAGGACTTCTCGGAGGATACCTACCGCACACTGACGGCTGTTGATTCTGCATTAATGGTGATTGACAGTGCCAAGGGTGTAGAGCAGCGTACCATCAAACTCATGGATGTTTGCCGGCTGCGAGATACGCCGATATTCACCTTCATCAATAAACTTGACCGGGAAGGACGTGACCCGATTGAGTTGCTGGATGAGATTGAAGAAATACTGAAAATCAAGTGTGCACCGATTACCTGGCCGATTGGTATGGGTAAGCGATTCAAGGGCATCTATCATATATTGAATGATGCCGTTCACCTGTATGAGTCGGGCAAGAACAGCGAGCGCCAGGATATCAATATCATCGAGGGCATAAACAATCCCTTGCTGGACCAGCTCCTTGGTGACCATGCAGACGAGTTGCGCGAGGAGGTTGAACTCGTGCATGGTGCGAGCCACGAGTTTGATGCGCAGGCCTATTTGAGAGGCGAGTTGACACCGGTGACATTCGGTTCTGCGATCAATAACTTCGGTGTCAATGAGCTACTGGAGCACTTTGTCAAAACGGCACCCTCGCCACTGCCACGCAGTACCACCAGTCGTGAGGTGGACCCGGCAGAGGAAAATTTCTCGGGCTTTGTATTCAAGATCCAGGCAAATATGGACCCGGCACACCGGGACCGGATTGCGTTTCTCAGAATTTGCTCAGGCAGTTACCGCAAGGGGATGAAGATGCGTCATGTCCGTATAGGCCGTGATATACAAGTCTCCAATGCTGTTACATTTCTGGCATCAGAAAGGGGCCATGTCGACGAGGCCTTTACCGGCGACATCATCGGTCTGCATAACCACGGTACCATACGTATTGGTGATACTTTTACCCAGGGCGAGAATCTCAAGTTTACCGGTATCCCGAACTTCGCACCGGAGATTTTCCGCCGCGCCATCCTCAAGGATCCACTGCGCATGAAGGCCCTGCACAAGGGGCTTGACCAGTTATGCGAGGAAGGTGCGACACAGTTATTCAGGCCGTTAAAGAATAATGACCTGATTCTTGGTGCGGTGGGAATACTGCAGTTCGATGTGGTAGCGCACCGGCTCAAGGATGAGTACGGCGTGGAATGTCAGTTTGAGTCTGTTGCTGTTGCCACGGCACGCTGGATCGAGTGCAAGGACGACGCCATGATCGAGCGTTTCCGCGTCAAGGCCTACGAAAACCTGGGTGAGGACCAGAGTGGTTCACTGGTTTATATCGCACCGACACGAGTAAACCTGGACCTGGCGATTGAGAAGTGGCCCGAGATCGAGTTCCATTCCACACGAGAACACTAGAAGTCAATCCAGCTGATGATGTGGTCTTCCAGCTGATCTGCCGAAACAGTGTTCTCTTTAACGGTGCGTCCCCGAACCGAGATGCAGGCTTCGTGTACAGTTTCCTTATTGCCCGAGATGAGTGGATGCCACCAATCAAGGTCTTTGCCTTCAGCGATACGCCGGTAAGCACAGGTGATCGGTAGCCAGTTGTACTGGTCGCTGTCTGTAGGGGAGAGTAGCAGGCAATCCTTCACCAGTAATATGCGTTGCGGATAGTTGCTGCAACGGCATGTCTCGCTGTCCAGCAGCCGGCATGCGATATCTGTATAAAAATACAAGCCGGTATCGATGTCTTCCAGTTTATGAAGACAGCATCGACCGCAACCGTCACACAATGACTCCCACTCATCATGTGACATCTCATTGAGTGATTTGGTGTCCCAAAATTCCTGTGCTTCTGAAGTCATGGGTGGTCTTTATTAAGTGCAATTCTAAAGTCTACGTAGCAGCTAGAGGGAGTGTCTCTCGTGGATCTAATCTGACACGTTGGTACATTATGTGATCAGTAAATGAATCTATGCCGAATGTGTAGAGGGCCTGTATCTCAATAAAAAAAGCGATGGATAGCACATCATGTGGATGCATGTATATTTATTTACTACATCTTGTGGTGGCACGAATCTATATAAACACCTTGACTGGTATGGTTATATGGGCATACTGGCGATTAAATGAGTTTTATATTTTATGCAGCGTTTATCTAGTGTGGGTCGTCAGAAATAATGAAACATACAGTTATCCCTATTTCATAGGGTTGGAGAATAAATAAGCCAATGTTCCAGTATTTATATAAGTTACAAATTGTTTGGCGACCTACACTAGTTGGCTAAAAGTTAAGTTTCTGTAAAAAAATAATAATTATATCCTACAGGAGGATGGTATGGGGCATTCTGAATTAGATCACGTTCATGATCCAAGATACTTTAAACAACTGGATGTTGACTTTGATCATGAGAATGGAATTTTATGGTTGTTCATGAAGCCGCAAGGAAGAGGTTGTTTTACAAAAGGGCTGCTAAGAGAATTAAAAAGGTATCAACAAGGATTATGCAAGTGGGGAGGTAATTATATTAAAAACAAAGAACTCTACCCAGTAAAATATGAAGTTCTAACATCTGGTCACGATGGTATTTTTAATTATGGCGGT
>CAMYIO010000034.1 GCA_947258515.1 uncultured Ectothiorhodospiraceae bacterium | reverse complement strand
CTGAGCGAATCGAGCAGCGCGAGATCGCGAGTTGTGCGCGCCCCCGGACTGGCGAGGAACGCAGGGCATCGGCGCAGCCGATGAGTGCACCGGAGTGCCATTCTCTTTGGGTACTTTCTCTTGGGCAAGCAAGAGAAAGTACCTCGCCCGAATGGGCGAAACAGGCAGATGAAAGATGAGAAATACCCTGCCGTTCAAGGCGGAACCTCCTCAAAACCGAAAGAATCTGTTCAGCAAGCACAAATCAGCCATAACAACATAAAAACGGGCGCCTAAGCGCCCGTTTCCATCACCGTGTTAAAACCTGGATTACAGGTTATAACCCGTCTCGTCGTGCAGCACGAGATCCAGACCCTGGGTCTCTTCTTCCTCGCTGACACGCAAACCGATGACGGCATCGACCAGCTTGAGAATAATCCAGCTGAGCACGCCGCAATACACAATGGTCGCGGCCACACCGACAAACTGCACCCATACCTGACCACCCATGCTCATGCCCTCGGCAAGACCGACACCACCGAGGATGCCGACGAATACACCGGCCAGCAGCGTGCCGATGACGCCACCCATACCGTGCACCGGGAACACATCGAGTGAATCATCGATCTTCATGGTGTGCTTCATGAATGCCGTTACGCTGTAACAGACCACGCCGGCGGTAAGGCCGATGAGCAGTGCGCCGGCAGGACCGACAAATCCCGATGCCGGGGTTATGGTGCCGAGACCCGCTACCATGCCGGTGACGATACCCAGCACGCTGGGCTTGCCGTGACGGATCCATTCCATTGTCATCCACGCCAGTGAACCGGCCGCGGCGCTGATGTGCGTCACCAGCATCGCCATGCCGGCATCGCTATTGGCGCCCAGCGCACTGCCGGCATTGAAGCCGAACCAACCGACCCACAGCATGCCGGCACCGGCAACGGTCATGGTGAGATTATGCGGCGGCATCTGCGTCTTGCCGAAACCCTTGCGCGGACCCAGTACCAGAGCGGCCACCAGTGCCGCGACACCGGCATTGACATGCACCACGGTGCCACCGGCGAAATCCAGCAAACCCATGTCCTGCAGCCAGCCGCCGCCCCACACCCAGTGGGTCACCGGAGCGTACACCACCACCAGCCAGATGGCCGAGAACCACAGCATGGCGGAAAATTTCATACGCTCGGCAAAGGCACCGACAATCAGTGCCGGCGTAATGATGGCAAAGGTCATCTGGAACATGGAAAACACGGATTCCGGGATGCTGCCGACCATACTGTCACGACTGATACCGCCAAGCATCAGCTGGTCAAGGTTGCCGATCCACTTGTTCATACTGCCGCCATCGCCGAAGGCCAGGCCATACACGAACACCAGCCACATCACCGACACCATGCAGGTGATCGCAAAACATTGCATCAACACCGACAGCACATTCTTGTTGCGCACCAGTCCCGCATAAAACAGCGACAGGCCGGGAATGGTCATAAACAGCACCAGTGCAGTGGATGTCAGGATCCATGCCGTGTCGGCACCATTCAATTCATCTGCCAGCACCACTGATGGCAGCATACTGATCAGCAGGGTCAGCGGTACAGCCAACACTCCCTTCGGTTTCAGAAGACTCATTATCATTCTCCCACGTTATTCTGTGAATTTATCGGGCCTAGAGGGCGTCCGGGCCGGTTTCGCCGGTGCGGATGCGGATGGTCTGCTCCAGGTTGCTTACAAAGATCTTGCCGTCGCCGATCTTGCCGGTATTGGCAGCATTTCTGATGGCATCGATCACCTGCTCGACCTTGTCGGCCGGTACACCGATTTCAAGCTTGGCCTTGGGCAGGAAGTCCACCACGTACTCGGCGCCACGATACAGTTCGGTATGTCCCTTCTGGCGACCAAAGCCCTTCACCTCGGTCACGGTCATGCCCTGTACCCCGATCTCGTGCAATGCCTCGCGCACATCATCGAGTTTGAAGGGTTTGATTATTGCTGTGATTAGTTTCATTTATTTTCTCCGGTTATGCGGATACCCCTGATCCGGTGGAGCATCATACCAAAGGTTGTATCCCGGTTAACAATCGCGGCTGCGATCCGCTCCTGCACAGATAATATGCTCCTGCAGGAGGCTGTATGCTGGTTAGCAATCGCGCTTGCGAAGCACTCCTACACCAACAATATGCTCCTGCAGGAGGCTGTATGCTGGTTAGCAATCGCGCTTGCGAAGCGCTCCTACACCAACAATATGCTCCTGTAGGAGCGGATCGCATCCGCGATTTGTGTTTAAAAAACGGGCGCCGAAGCGCCCGTCAAATGCCAACAGCATGTTTTCTCGTGAATTACTTGCCGGAACCCTGTGAGCCCACAAATTCCGGGTAGGCTTCCAGACCACACTCTGACAGGTCGACACCGGCGTACTCTTCCTCTTCGCTGACGCGTATGCCGATGACCATCTTGAGCACGAACCAGGTCAGCAAACTGGCGACGAAGGTCCAGGCAAAAATCACACCCAGGCCGGTCAGCTGAGCGACCAGGGTAGCGTCTTCGTTGGACAGCACCACCGCCAGCAGGCCCCACATACCGACCACGCCGTGAACGGAGATGGCACCAACCGGATCATCGAGCTTCATCTTGTCGAGTGAAATGATGGAGAACACCACGATCACACCACCGACGGCACCAATGGCAGTCGCCAGCAACGGTGTCGGCGTCAGCGGCTCAGCCGTAATCGCGACCAGGCCAGCGAGTGCGCCGTTGAGTGCCATGGTGAGATCCGTCTTGCCGAACAGCACGCGGGCAGTCAGCATCGCAGCAATCACACCACCGGCTGCGGCCATGTTGGTGTTCACAAACACCAGGGCAACAGCATTGGCTTCTTCGACGTTGGAGATCATCAATTCGGAACCACCGTTGAAGCCGAACCAGCCCATCCACAGGATAAAGGTACCGAGTGTGGCCAGCGGCATATTCGCACCCGGGATCGGATTGATCGAACCGTCAGGCCGGTACTTACCCTTACGTGCACCCAGTAACAGGACACCGGCGAAGGCAGCAGTTGCACCACACAGATGCACGACACCGGAACCCGCAAAGTCAAGGAACCCAAGCGCGTCAAGCCCACCGCCGCCCCACTTCCAGAAACCCTGCAAGGGGTAGATGAAGCCGGTCATGACGACCGCGAAGAACAGGAACGCCCACAGTTTCATGCGTTCAGCCACTGCACCGGAGACAATCGACATGGCCGTCGCCACGAACACGACCTGGAAGAAGAAATCCGACAGACCGGAGTAGTAAGTGTCACCGCCACTGGCGAGCACATCGGCTGCAGAATTGTCTTCAGCGCCAAGAATGCCGCCAAAACCGGGCCACCAGGCACTGACGGCCTCGGCCGGGTACATGATGCTGTAACCCATCAGCATGTACATGATACAGGCGACGGCAAACAGGGAAATATTCTTGGTCAGGATTTCGGCGGTGTTTTTGGCACGCACCATTCCGGCCTCAAGCATTGAAAAGCCTGCGGCCATCCACATAACGAGTACACCCGCTACCAGAAAATAGAAGGTATCAAGCGCGTAACTCAGTTCAGTTATTGCATCCACAATTTAGTCCTCCGTCCTGGTGATCAGAGCGCATCCGGACCGGTTTCACCGGTACGAATCCGCACTGTCTGTTCAAGACTGGAGACGAAAATCTTGCCGTCGCCGATCTTGCCTGTGTTAGCTGCCTTGGAAATCGCTTCAATGACCCGATCGACCATATCAGCAGCCACGGCCGCCTCGAGTTTTACCTTGGGCAGGAAATCAACTACATATTCCGCACCACGATAAAGTTCCGTATGGCCCTTCTGACGCCCGAAGCCCTTCACCTCGGTCACGGTGATGCCTTGCACACCGATCTCTGAAAGGCCTTCACGGACATCATCGAGCTTGAACGGCTTGATGATTGCAGTTACTAGCTTCATTGGTTATTACTCCTTGATTGAATGGGCCTGCCCTGGAAGACAGGGCAGACTGTTACTCTGGAATTAGAATGACTTGCCGATGCTGGCCACAACCCTGGCGTCACAGACGTTACTGCCACCACAGTCTGACTTGCTAAGGGTGGAATCCACGTACGTCAGGCCAAGGTCAACCCCGACCAGAGTCTTGGACAGACCGAGGCTCCAGTCAGTGTAGGTACCGCCCAGCGCATCGTCATCGCTGTAAGCGGAGCCAGCGTTGTAACCCACGTGTGCACTGAAACCGATCTCATACGGGAAGGTGTAGTCATAGCTGGCCGCCCAGTACCAGGCGCTGCTGTCGGAACCGACGAATTTCAGCTCGTCGGAGTAGTTCACCGAGGCACCAAAGCCCTTGTAGCTACCCTTGAGATAGAATTCATTGGTGTTGAAATCGCTGCCGCCCGGATACTGATAGCGCAGGTAGCCCAGGTCGTAACCGATACCGTTGCCGAGTTCACCGGCATAACCGGCGTACAGGTCGAGCTCGATCTGCGGGTCCGTGGGACCTGCAAAGAAGTTGGAATCAATGTTTGAGGCCCAGGTTCCCACATAGATGCCCATGTCGGAAGCCCAGTCAAAACCACCCTGAATGGCGAACTGGTTATCCGTCTGCGAAACACCACGGAAGGCGTAATCGGTTGCCAGCGTGACATTGGCTGAAATATTCGGGATTTCGGCCAGAACGGGTGAAGTACTTGCAAGCAGAGCTGTTGCAATAAGTGTTTTCTTGATCATGTCAAATCTCCAAAAGTTAAAGTTGCAAAAGAATGTAGGTGTGCAATGACTACAACTCCGTGCAAAGGGGGAAAATCACTTGTCTTGTTAGCACAACGTGTGCCAATCACATATTTGTTATATATAACAATATTTTATATATTACAGAGGGACGCTCGCCAGCCATGCATGCTTCATTTTAGTGCACCATATACTCCAAATGCACATTTATAGTGCATTACGATTTAAGGTGTTCGAACATGGACGCGAGACGGCAGAATCGTCTATCGTTGCGCTATGTTTGATACCAAATTTATTGACGATCTGGCGCGCCAGATCAGCGACAGCATCCCGTCCGGGGTAAAGGTTCTGCAGCAGGACATCGAGAAAAACATCCACACCCTGTTGCAGGGCGCATTCGCCAAACTCGACCTGGTCACCCGCGAAGAGTTTGATACCCAGTCCCGTGTGCTGTTACGCACCCGCGAAAAACTGGAACAACTGGAAAAGACCATTACCGAGCTGGAACAGAAGCAAAGCTAGCCGTTTAATCGCGCTTGCGAAGCGCTCCTACACAGTCGCTTCTAATTGCAGGAGCGGACCGCGTCCACGATACGGAACAAAGCCACCCCACGCGCACAGACCACATCCACAATACGAAACAGCACCCCCCCCGTAGGAGCGGACCGCGTCCGCGATACCCAACAAAGCAACACCGCAGGTGCAGGCCACATCCGCGATACGAAACAGTACCCCCGTAGGAGCGGACCGCGTCCGCGATACCCAACAAATCAACACCGCAGGAGCAGACCGCGTCCACGACCATCAACTCACAGCCACACCGTATCCCACAACGCATAATCCCCGATCCGGCTTACCAGGCCAGCGCGCAACGGGTTGGCCACAATATATCTGGCCGCATGAATAACGTCCTCGTCACGTCGTAATGCATGATCGTGAAACCCGCGCTGCCAGACCGGCTTTCCGATTCTTGAATATTTTTCGTTTATCTGTCGTGCAGAATGCCGTTTTACAGCACCGACAACCGATGACAACGTCCTGTTGTTTGCCAGACAAAACATCCAGTGTAAATGGTCCGGCATAAGAACAAATGCAAGGGTATCTGTATCACCGTATCTCTCAGAACGCATCATTTCCCGAATGACAATACGACCGGCCCTGATATCAGCAAATACCGGTTGCCGCTGGTGTGTCACGGTAGTTACCAGATAGATATGCCCCTGTAGAGACACCCGGCCCCTACGCAGGTTGTGTCCATATAATTTATTCACTGGAAAGTGATAGCACAATCGCGCTTGCGAAGCGCTCCTACACGTGCGCTTCTAATTGTAGGAGCGGACCGCGTCCGCGATACGGAACAAAGCAATCGCGCTTGCGAAGCGCTCCTACACAGTCGCTTCTAGTTGCAGGAGCGGACCGCGTCCGCGATAGGTACCAACATGTCGAGTACCAGGGACACACATCATTAATTCAACAGCTTATCCCGGGATTTCTGTCTCCCGGTACACAGTCATCCCGGCAGTCTGCCGGCGGCACAATTGCCGCTCAGCAGTCATTACAGGTTATCTATTTATAGCCGTTAATCAGTTAGATACGAATACCGCTAAGGAACCACGGACCCGTTTAATGCAAGTAAATCAGATACTCTCAGTCTGGAAAAGAGAACGCCTTGGCTTGATGATGGTTATTGCCTCGCTGGCAGTCATCACGGTCATTGTTGGCATGTTGTTCGTCAATCAGCAAAAGTCCGAGATGGAAAACATCCGCAAACAGGGCATCAGCCTGGCAAAACTTCTCTCCCAGATGTCTTTCGACCAGGTCGTTCCCCCGACGGGAAAACAAGGTGCTTTTGCAGTCCTGCAACACAACCAGGAACAGACTTCATTTTCATACCTTGTCGTTGTTGATACCAGCGGCAGGCAAATAGCTGAAATTTCTTCCAGTGGCGTCATTGCCCCTGTAATCCCGGTACCGTCAAGCCCGAGCGAATGGCTTGAAGAGAAGACACTGTCATTGCCCGGCGATGGCAAGCAGGTCGTCGAGTTCCATGCACCCCTGTTTAACGACAGCAAACTGGCCGGCCATATTCGCCTTGGCTATTTCAAACCGGGCCTTGGTTTCAGCTCCAAACAAGTGCCATTCCTTGCAACGCTGGCCCTGCCGATTTTTTTACTGGCCCCATTGTTCTACTTCCTCATCAGGCGCGAGATACGACCACTGCAGAAAGCGAACAGCCAGCTCGATGAACTGGTCAGGCAAGGCACCCTGAACAAGATGGAAATCACCGCAACCGGTGAATTGCAAGAGTTCATGAACCACCTCAATGGCTTTATTGGATCTGCCCAGGACAGAATAAAGCAGCTTGAATCCGAGAGAAGCGGTTTCGAGACGACAACCAAACTGCTCAGTTACAAGCGCTCGCGTATTGATTCGGTACTCCAGTCAATGCCCGATGCATTGATGGTGCTGGATGAATCCGGTGCCGTCAGTTTTGCCAATTCAAGATTCAATACCCTGCTGAAAGTGTCACCGGGGGATATCCTCAGCAAAAAACCGGTTGAGTGGTGCGACAATCAGGATGTCGTGGCCTTTCTGTCTGACTGCACAAGAAAATCGGCGCACGGGTTTAACAGAAACGTTTACGAATTCTCACCGCGGGCAACACCCGATAAAACAGTTTCGGTTTCCTCCTATCCTCTTTTTTCACCAAGAGAACCAGACCAACTACTGGGCACACTGGTGATGTTTCGTGACGTGACTGCGGAAATTCTGGCAAAACAGAGCAGTGGTGCTTTTATTGCCCATGTCGCACATGAGCTCAAGTCACCGTTGAATGTTATCGCAATGTACAGCGAAACACTGCAGAACGATGATGGCAAGGACGATGCCTTCCGAATCGAGGCAAGCAATATTATCCACGACGAGACCGAGCGCCTTACCCAGCTGATTAACAATATCCTGAGTATTACAAAAATAGAAATGGGCAGCATCAGCATTGAACGAAAACGCGTCAAGCTGAGAGATTTAATCCAGGACACCTTTGACACAAACGCACGCAATGCAAATGCGAAAGACCTGGCATTCGAAGCAGACATCCCGAGAGAAATGAGTCCGGTTGCTGCAGACAAGGACCTGCTGCGAATCGCGCTCAACAATCTGCTGACCAATGCCATTAAATACAGCGACCCGGGTGGCAAGGTCAGTCTTACCGCCGAAGAAGACGAAAACAGTATACGCATCTCCATCAGGGACAACGGCATTGGTATTGCCCCCGATGAGCAGAAAAAGATATTTGAAAAGTTCTACCGTTCAGAACGGGATGACATACAAAGCCGCAACGGCCATGGCCTCGGCCTATCGCTCGCGCAGGAGATCATCCAGCTGCATGGTGGAACACTCACCCTGAACAGCACGCTCGGCACAGGTTCCGAGTTTGTAATTGATTTCAGGAAAGAAACAGATCTTTTAAAACAGGCAGTCTGATAATGAAACACATACTCATTGTAGATGATGAACCTCATGTCATCCGCATACTCAGGATGGCGCTGGAGCAAAGCGGCTATATGGTTGGTGAAGCAGCCAATGGTAGAAAAGCGCTGGAGTACCTGGACAGACTGCCCCCTGACCTCATGATTACCGATATCGACATGCCTCAAATGGATGGTAAAGAACTGTGCCTGGAAATCTGCAGACTCTATCCGGATAGGCAGTTCAGTATCTTTGTACTGACGGCACGTGCCGAGATAGAACATCGTCTCTGGTCACGGAAAATATCGAACCTGCAATTCATGGAAAAACCTGTCAGCGTCCGCAAGCTGGTTGCACAACTGGACAACTATTTTTCCCGTAAAAATGGCGACGAGGAGCCATCATGTCAGTCAGCACCCTGAAATCCATCAATTTCGACAAGTACTTCAGGCTCCTGCATATGCTGATACCGGCATCTGCAGGGTTTGCTATTCGCGACAGGGCAGGTGACCTGATTGCAACAAGCTGTAATACAGGCGAACCGGGTAATGACGATTTCACTAACACCAGGGTATCCAATCAGACAAGCTTGAACAGTCCTTTTTGCAATACCTGTTTTTTCGCCACACACGCCGACGAGGACCTGATAAAAGTCGTTATCCATGACCATGCGAATGACGTCATCGGCACATTACTGGCGGCGACGGGTAATAACCATCATGAACAGGACAATAGTGACCAGTCCGCCATCGAGGAAACGCTGCAGGTTATTTCATCATGTATTTCGAGTGATAACAATCATGTCGTTGAACTGGATGAGATGGCGAGAGAACTCGCTGGACGCTATGAGGAACTCAACCTTGTCTATCAAACCAACGATGACATCACCGAATTTCAGCACGAGACCGAGGCACTCAGGCAGCTGTTAAGTAATTGCGTCGAATATCTTGACCTGGGTGCAGCTGCGCTGGTTTTCCCTGAACAGGATTCGATAAGTTGCGTCACCGGTATTCATGACCCCGTGGAGGAGCCTTTCAAGATCATACCCCGGTTTTCCAACGATCTCTACCTGTCAATCAAAGAGAGCAATGAATCCATTATCATTAATGATTTTTCAGACCCCGATCGTACCAGACTGAACCTCGTAGTTCCTTACAAGGTCATGGCATCCCCGGTAATAAATAATCAGGGTACTGTTACGGGGATACTCGTTTGCCTGAACCACATGAACAAACCTGATTTCTTCAATAGCGACAAGAATCTGTTACATGTAATGTCCCGCAAGGTTTCAAAGATCCTGCAAATAAACTATGACGATCTCACTGGTTTGATCAATATGCATGCCTTCCAACCTTGCCTGCAGGCTGCCATAGATTCCGCCAGTGCAAAGGGAATATTTCACAGCTTGCTGAATATCGATCTTGACCAGCTGCGTGTCATCAACGACTCGCATGGACGTGAGGCGGGTGATGCAGCAATCACGACACTCTCGGATATTCTGAAGAAGCAACTACGCAACACAGATACCATCTGCTATCTGGGTGAAGGTCGTTTTGGTGTATTGCTGGAAATGTGCAGCATTGAGCAGGGCATGAAGGTTGCAAATAATGTGCGCGAGGTTCTCATAAACAACCCGTTTGAATGGAAGTCGGCACCCGTCGACATTAACACAAGTATTGGAATTACATTAATTGAGCCAGGTACAAAAAATTCGGATCTGGTACTCGAAGAAGCTGAAATAGCGCTGGAGTCAGCCAAGGAAAGCGGCATCAGCAAAATCAGGGTCTATCGCAATGACGACAAGGATCTTGCAGACCGCAAGAACCAGTTGCGATGGGTATCGCGTATCCAGAGCGCACTGCGCGATAACATGTTCAGACTCTATTGCCAGGCAATACAACCGCTCATACAAACCAGTGAAAATTATCATTTCGAGATTCTGCTGCGCCTGTGTGATGAAACGGGTCAGATCATTCCTCCTGTAGAGTTTATTACTCCGGCCGAACGCTTCAATCTTATGCCGTTACTGGATCGATGGGTGATTGACAGCACCTTTTCAACCCTTTCTGAAAACGGCTTTGCACAGCATTCCGGCGAGGGTATGGTTTCAATCAATCTGTCCGGACAATCACTGGCGGATGAAGGGCTTATTACTTACATCGATAAAAAGCTCGACGAATATCAGCTGGCATCAGAATGTATCTGCTTTGAAATCACTGAAACAGCAGCGATAGGTAATATAAAATCAGCACATGATGTTATCGTGTCCCTGAAGACAAAAGGCTACAAATTTTCACTGGACGATTTCGGAACCGGCCTTAGCTCATTCAGCTATCTCAAAGACCTGCCTGTGGACTATCTGAAGATAGATGGTTCATTTGTACGTTTGATACTGGAAGACCGGATTTCACATGCCATGGTGGCATCGATCAACAATATTGGACACGTCATAGGCCTGAAGACGATTGCCGAGTACGTTGAAAACAATGATATAAAAAACCAGCTGCAGCTCATCGGGGTGGACTATGCCCAGGGCTACTCTATTTGCATGCCGACCCCGCTGCAGCAATACCTGGATTCAGTCGGGATGGAAACATCATCAAAGGCCGGCTAGGCAATGGAATTGCCATGCATAATTTAACTGCCAATTACTTCATTCCGCTAGCCCCCGGCATACCTGCCACCATGATCGGCGAAAATTTATTTTTCTGGATTATCCCATGAGCGCAGTCGAGCAAGCCGCAGACAGTGAAATACTTCGCACCCGCATGGGTGTGATGACGCATCTGGCACCCCGCGGGGCATTATCGGAAGCAACAACGCTTGCAGAACTCCAGGCTGAAACAGAGGCCTGCCTGATGCAGGGTGATGTACAACTGGTCATCGATCTGACAGCTGTAAAGATCATAAACAGTGCCGCTCTGGAACTGTTACTGGAAATCCAGAATCAATCGGTACGCCTCGGCGGCTGGCTGAAAGTTGCAAATCCCAACCCGATTGTGCTGGATGTTTTGCGCATTACAGGTGTGTCTGACTATGTCAGCATCATGGACATCAACCCGGTCGATTACCGGCAACCACCTGCGCCAGGGAAGAAACTCGGCGACATACTCATTGCCAGGGGCCTGATGACTGAAGAACGCCTGACCGAGGCCATTGAAATACAAAAACGCTCATCGATGCGCCTTGGCCAGATATTTATCGACAAGGGCTGGGTCAATGAAAATGAGGTATTGATGGCACTGGGCGAACAACTCTCTGTACCCTATGTGCGCTTGCGTAACGGTATCTATGACCCGGATGTTGTCCCCCTGATCGACGTTGCAACCGCACAGCGTCTGCGGGTACTGCCGCTGCAAAGTGTTCGCGGTATTCTTGCACTGGCGACAGTCGATCCACAGAATATTCTTGCCTTCGATGAAATCGAACAGAGGACCGGCTGCCGTGTACGACCGGTACTGGCCCGTCGTGAAGAGATCCTGAATACCATTAATGATGCCTATACCGGTGGTAGTGACACCATTGAACTGATCGGCAATGTTGATGATGACTTTGAGGTCATAGAAAACATTGTTCCGGACGACTATTCGACCATTGATGAAATGGCCGAGGGCAGCCCGGTCATCAACCTGGTCAATTCACTGGTGCAACGCGCCATCCAGGACGGTGCCAGCGATATTCACATTGAACCATCGCGCCACAAATCGCGCATCCGCTACCGTATCGACGGCGTACTCTATGAAGTAACGACACTGAAGGCTGATTACCATCCGGCAATCGTATCCCGCCTGAAGGTCATGGCGAACCTGGATATCGCCGAAAGGCGCTTGCCACAGGATGGACGCATACAGGTCCATACAAAAGGCCGTGCCGTTGACCTGCGTTTCAGCTCCCTGCCCGGCCTGTTCGGCGAGAAAATCGTTTTACGTGTACTGGATAAAAACAAGTCGCTGCTGGATGTGAACAAACTCGGTATGACTCCTGACAACCTGGCGACATTCAAGTCATTGCTGGATAACAGCCATGGCCTGATTCTGGTGACCGGTCCGACAGGCAGCGGCAAGACCACGTCCCTGTATGCTGCCCTGAACTATCTCAACAGCATTGAAAAGAATATTGTCACCATCGAGGACCCGGTGGAATACCAGATTGAAATCGTTAACCAGAATGAAGTGCGCGACAACATCGGGCTGTCGTTCTCGACCATTCTCAGGCACACCCTGCGCCAGGACCCGGATATCGTCATGGTCGGCGAGATTCGTGATCGCGAAACCGCGGAAATTGCCGTACAGGCTGCACTCACCGGTCACCTGGTGCTGTCTACACTGCATACCAATCATGCAACCGGTGCTATCACCCGCATGATCGACATGAATGTCGAGCCCTACCTGCTGTCATCCGCACTCATTGGCGTGGTCGCACAACGACTGGTGCGCACCATCTGTCCGACATGTAAAACAAAGTTTGTTGCAACACCTGAAATTGTCAGTCGATATGGATGGGAAACGGACAAGCATGTGCATCTCGCCCGTGGCCGCGGCTGCAGTGAATGCTATGACTCGGGTTACAGGGGCCGTATGGGTATTCATGAGGTCCTGAACACCGACGAGGAACTGCAAAAGCTTATCATCACCAACCCGGACCGGGATGATCTGGCCAGCTACCTGGAGAGCAAGAATTTCAGAACCATGTTTCATGACGGTCAGGAACATGTGCGCGACGGGCATACGACCCTTGAAGAAATATCACGTGTTATCAATGTCTAGATCTACTCATGGCCATTAACCTCGACTCCCTGCGACACGAAGGCAACTCACCAGCGACCGGTTCTTTTGCGGCACGTCTGAAGATCGCCAATGAAAAAAGTCCCGTCACCCGGGATCGTATATTTTTTACTGAACAGTTATCCCTGCTACTGGAAACAGGCACCCCGTTGCATGCAGCCCTGCAGGCCCTCGAAAAACACATCGATAACCCTGCCATGGGGAAAGTTATCCATAGCCTGATAGAGGATGTAACCAACGGCAAGTCCTTCTCGTTCGCACTGGCAAAACATCCCGAGCTGTTCTCGGGAACCTATGTCACCCTGGTAGGCGCTGCCGAGGAAGGGGGATTTCTGGACACGGTACTACTGGAATTAATGAACATGGACGAGAAGCGCGAGGAATTGCGACGCACCGTGATTTCTGCCGTCTCCTACCCCGGTTTTCTGATCGGGTTTTCCGTGTTTGTCGTGATATTCGTGCTGGTCGCGGTGTTTCCGAAGTTCTCCGACATGTTCAGCGCCATTGCCGACCAGTTACCGGTCACGACCATTGCCCTGATGAATGCCAGCCATGTCTTGATCGAGTACTGGCTGCCAATCACTGCCGGCTTTATTGCCGGGGTTGCCGGGCTGATCTGGTGGTTACGTACCTCAGCAGGGAAAGATGCACTGGATCGCTTCAAATTAAAGGTGTTTGGACTGCGTAACATCTATATCCAGATCTACCTTATCCAGTCAATGCGCGTGCTGGGCCTGTCGCTGGCCAATGGCGTCACCGTGCCGGATGCACTGGCCTCCTGTCGTGAAGTAGTCTCAAACAAGGTTTTCCAGGGCTTTCTGAGCGGCGTCGAGGAAAAGGTCAACGAAGGTGGCGGCTTTGCGGCAGCCTTTCAGACCGAGGACTTCATACCGCCGCTGGTTCGGCAGATGGTCACGACCGGTGAAGAAACCGGCAACCTGCCAAAGATATTAAGCCGGGTCGCAGACTATTACGAACGGGAACTCGCCAAGCAGCTGGCTTCCTTCTCCAGAATGGTTGAGCCCGTCATGCTGATCGTGATGGGCGGCGTGGTGGGCCTGATCGTCAGTTCCCTGATCCTGCCGATCTTTAAGCTGTCCCAGGCCGTCGGCTGACGGTTATCCCGCTGCCAATCAGTCGCTTGACTCGCTGCCGGCATAAAAAAAGCGGCCCAATTACTAAAGGTGCCCGACGAATTACCGATAACCAGTTCGCAATACAGGAAATTTTTATTTTCTAAACCATATTTATGCTAGGGATAGCGCAGGAGAGAGTGACCATGACTACACATATATCAGGACGCAAACAGTCCGGTTTTACACTGGTTGAATTACTGATCGTTGCCATCATTCTGGCCATCCTGGCCGCGATCGTGGTACCGCAGTTTGCCAATACCGCCGCGGGTGCAAGCGACGCTGCATTACGCACCAATCTGTCAGGAATCCGTTCCGCCGTTGAACTCTACCGTCAGCAGCATGCGCAGGTCTATCCTGGCGCCAATGCGAGCAACACCGTCGTCTGTGGCACCGGCCCAGGCTCAGGTGCAGCAAGCACCGGCCAGGCCTTTGATGACCAGTTGACCATGTACACCAATGCCGCCGGTGTTGCCTGTAGCGTCCAGAATGACGGCGGTACGCTTTATCCGTTCGGACCCTACATCAAGGAAAATGCCGTCCCGGCCAACCCTGTCACCACGGTCGCGACCATTGTCGTCAACACAGACACCAATCTTGGCATGCAAAGTGCGACCGCGGGCGGTGGCTGGCTGTTCTCTACGGCAACGGGTAAATTTATCGCCAATGACACCAACACGGATGCCGCTGGTGTCCGCTACGACGCTTATTAGTAACCGGTGATTCGTAGTGGCCTGTTGTTTACAGTTCGTACACCACAATGAGGAAGTCACGTAGTCATGGCGTAACACTGGTTGAACTTCTTGTGGTTGTCTCGATATTGGGGATTGTCGCGCTGGTGGCAATCCCCGATTTTTCTTCCAGTAACCCGCAGACACTCGATCTGGCCGCAGAGGAATTCGCCAATGCCATGCGTTTTGCCCGCAGCGAGGCGCTGCGTACCGGGCAGCCGCACGGCTTCCGGGGAGATGCGAGCAACCAGCGAATCCGTGTGTTTAGTCTGGACACGGGTGCGTCACCGTGGACAGTCAACTACGATATCTACCACCCGGTCAGCAAAAAACCCTACGACATCAGCCTGAGTAACCATCCATTGGCCACCGTCGACGCTATTACTCCCAACAGGATCTATCGTGGGAACTGCACAAAAAGCGCCAATGTCTATTTCGACACCACGGGTACCCCCTGGTGCGCTGATCCGGAGACCGTGCTACTTGAGCAGTTTGAGTTGACACTCACACTGGGAACCCATACGCGAGTTGTCACGCTGCACGGCATCACCGGCCGGGTGACCATCCAGTGACCAAACATACCGTAGGGTGCGCCGTGCGCACCATCAACCTGCCCCGGGGCCGCCACCGCATGGCCGGCCTCACCTACGTCGAGGTGCTGATCGCCACGGCATTGATTGCCGTCACCCTGCTTCCCGCCATCGATGCATTGAAACCCGCCACACAGGGCATGAGTATCCATGAAGTGAACACCGTGCGGCATTATGCACTCACCGCCCTGCTGGAAGAGGTGCTGGCCAACCCGTTCAGCGAGCTGGATGACGAAGCCGTGGCCATCGGTGACCCGACCGTCGCCAGTGCTGTCTACTCCGATCCGGGGGGGCAGGCGAATCGCCGCCTGGTGTACCTGTCCCGCTACGACGCCGACAATGCCGACGGCAACAATAACTTTTTCGATGCCGGCATGGATGAGGGCCTGCTCTGGGTGCGTATCGAAATCGAGGGAACGAGTCAGGCGATTGAAAGCCTGACCAGTGTCTATGAATAGGGTGCCATCCAGCCGGTGCGCACGGCGCACCCTACAGAATGTGCGCCCCTTCGTTGGATGCATCGCGCACAATCCCCATCCCGTAGGATGCGCCGTGCGCACCATTGATCCGCGAACCGTTCGACCCACACAACACAACGGCTACACCCTGATCGAGCTACTGATCGCGCTGGCAGTCAGCGCTGTCCTGTTTGTCGGGCTGGGCAGCGTGCTGGGCCAGGTCCTTGAAACCCGCGAGGACGTGCAGGATAAAAACGACCTCACCCGGCAGGCGCGCTTTGCCATGCAGCAGATGGTGCGTGCCGTCAGCCGCAGCCCGCGCCTGCTGTTGCCGCTGGATGACAGCACCAATACCAACTGGCCAGACAACATCCGCGAGGAACCCGCGCCACCGGTGGGCGACAGTACGCTGTCCACCGCCGTACTGGCGGTGACCCTCGACCCCGCACAGGATCTCGACGGGGACGGTACCCCGGATGCCGACAATGACGGCGACGGCCGCATCGATGAGGACCTGCCACAGGACAATACTAACGATAACGCCACCGGCATTGTCCTGATCGATGACATGGGGGATGGGGATGTGGACGAGTTCAAGGCCTGCTGTTACATGGACGACGAGGAGGATTTCGGCATTATCGACGAGGACCCGATCAACGGTATCGACGATGACGGCGACGGCCTCGTGGACGAGGACCCCGGCAGCGACATGAACAGCGATGGCTGCCCGGGCGAGTGCAGCGTCGACGAAGACGGGGATGGTCTGATCGACGAGGGTTCGAACAATGACGACGACGAGGACGGGCAAAGCAACGAGGACTGGTATGACCCCGTCGTCTTTTATCTGGACGGCAGCACCCTGATGCAGCGCACCCCCGTCCCCTGGGACGAGAACGCTAGCGGGTTGGTAACCGGGCTGGATTTCATCACCGAGCCCATCGCCGGGCATGTCACCCGCTTCCGGGTGGAACGCATTCCACAGGATGGCCGCAGCCAGCTCATTGATCTCACCCTTGAACTCACCAGTCCGGTGACCGCTGAAACGGTCAGCCTCAACACCCGTGTGCGGGTCGGGAGTGCGTTGTGATCAACAACCGCTGCACAATAAATCCATGTAGGAGCGGCCCCCCGGCCGCGATACCAAATACAAATAATCGCGCCGGGGTCGACGCTCCTACCATTCCGAAATCAACCCATGCTGACCATCACCCTCGCCACCGGCTTCGTTGGTCTTTTATTCCTGCTGTTCCCCGGCAGCGTCAAACGCCTGGAAGAGATGCTCAATGCCCCGTGGGGTGACCGGGAGATCATGTCTCTGCGCCTGGGACTGCGTAGTGAACAGGCCATCGAGCAAACCATCAATCGCAATGTCCTGGACCAGAAAATTTCCTGGGATGGCTGGACCAAACGCTATCCGCGGGTGGTCGGCATCGCTCTGTGCCTGGTCTCTATTGCACTGTGGTGGCAGTTGTAGGGAAGCCCCGGTGCACCCGTTGCACAACGGATAACCGACATGATTGGGAAGGCTCTGTTATATATTGCGAAGCATTGCTGTGTGCGCCGCGCGCACCACAACGGCGTTGACCTGACCATGAAATCGGTGCGCATGGCGCACCCTACGAATACCGTGGTAAAAACATCTCGCACGGTGCACCCCATGGCGCAAACACCGCGTAGGGTGCGCCTTGCGCACCGCCAATCCACCCAGCGCGGTTTCATCCTGCTGCCGGTGGTGCTGGCGATTGCCCTCATCGCCACCATCGCCTTCCTGATCAACACGGAAAGCGCCATCAATGTCGACATGACGGCGAGCACCACGGCCGCCGCCGAGGCGGAACAGGTCGCCCACGCCGGCCTGGCGCACGCCACCTGGGGTGTACAGAACAGCGGCTGTGCCGGTGACATGGGCACGGCCACGGTGCCATTCGGCCAGGCCGGTACCGACAGTTACACCGCCACGGTTACCACTTCGGGCGGTGGTACCACGGCCTACCCTGACCTGGCGGCCGACCAGGATGCCTGGTTTCGCAGCGACAATATCACCACGAATAACGGCACCAACACGACCCACCACCTGCGCAGGGAATCCGGCAATCTCGAATACGCCGTGTTCCGCTTCGACCTCTCGACCCTGCCGGCCGGTGCGCAGATCAATTCGGCGCAGGCACACTTCTATGTCGTAAGCGGTAAGGGTCACCCGGAAGGGCCGGTCACCGTGCACCGGGCCACGGCGGACTGGACCGAGGACGGTGCGACCTGGGAGACCATGGGCGACAAATTCAACACTGCGGTGCTGGGCACCATCCCGGCCCAGCCGGCCGCCGGGGATAACTGGGTAACGGTCAATCTCACCGCCCAGGTACAGGCCTGGGTGAACGGCGGAGAACCCAACTACGGCATCATGCTGATCCCGACCGGCGAGGGCACCCATGCCGAGTACATCAGCCGCGAGGGGGTGGCCAGCCAGCAGCCGCGATTGGATGTGATCGTCGGCACCGGCCCCGCCACGCCCGCAACCATTACCGCCACCGGTACCCTGACCGGCAACCCCAGCCCGGCCAACGACATCACTCGCACCCTGACGCGCACCAATGTGCCGGCCTACCAGCCGCCGGGGACAATAACCCTGCAACTCGGCACCGACCCCGGGGAAGACACGTTACTGGACTCGTTCTATAGCGCGCGCAACTACGGCGGTGCCGACTATCTGCAGGTACACGATAACGGATCGGATTGGCAGCAATACCCTCTGCTTCGATTCGATCTTGCCCGATTGCCGCGGGGTGCCTCTGTGCGCTCCGCGCAACTCGAACTCCAATTGTCGGACCTCAACGGGCCGGGCACAGCCACCATCCACCAGGTCACGCGTGGCTGGGTAGAAGGCACCAAGAGCGGCGGCGGTACGGCGGACGGTGCCACATGGTTCACGCACGACGGCACCAACGCATGGACATCGGCAGGCGGGGATATCAACGCCCCGGTGGTCGCCGAGACCGCCATCAACGGTGGGGAGACCTGGGTCAGCTGGGAGATCGCCCCGCTGGTGGAGCGCTGGCTCGCGGGCGAGCCGAACTACGGGTTGCTCATCAAGCCGGACAGCGCACTGGATGAGGCCGAGTTTGCCTCGAAGGAAGACACCGATGCCGGCGTCCAGCCGAAGCTGACGATCACCTACGCCTGCGAATGCGGCAGTTCCTGCCTCGCGCCGCAGGGCAGCGGTACGGTGGTGATGGTGGTGGTCAACCCGACCACACTGGTGCCCGCGGATGCCTACAAGAAGGCGCTGTTCGAGTCCTGGGGATACACGGTCAATGTAATCAGTGAAAGCGCGAACCAGGCCAGTTACGACGCTGCCGTCGCCGCTGCCGATGTCGTGTATGTCTCGGAGACCGTCAATTCCATGCAGGTCGGCAGCA
>CAMYIO010000033.1:69402-72588 GCA_947258515.1 uncultured Ectothiorhodospiraceae bacterium | reverse complement strand
GGCGCAACCGCTGGGTCCGCTGGTACACGCGCCCTACATCATCAAGCCAGTCAACGGCATCAATGTGGCCATCCTGGGCCTGACCAGCGACGTCGTGCCGCAGCAGGCGCAGGCCTTCAACACCGGCTTCCGCTTCACCATGGGCTACAAGGAAATGCCGGCCAACATCGCGGCTGCCAAGGCAGCCGGTGCTGACCTGATCGTCGTGATGTCCGAGCTGGGCCTCGCCAAGAACGTGCAAATGGTCAAGGAGTTCCCCGAGATCGACGTCATGTTCAGCGGTCATACCCACGAGCGCACGCCGGAAGCCATCGTCATCGAACATAAAAGTGGCAATATCAGTATTGTCACCGAGTCCGGTGAGGACAGTTTCCTCGGCCGTCTCGACCTCAATCTCACTGGCAACGGCAAGATCAACAAGTACGAATGGACGCTGATGGAAGCGGATCATTTGGTTGACGGGGATCCTGCGGTTGATGCCCTGGTGGATGCGGCACTGGAGCCCTTCGAGGATGGTCTTGAGTGCCACACCTTCGGTGTCAATGCCTTCCCGTATGGCAAAGGCCACACCCTGTGTGACACGTTCGATACTGTGGTCGGAAAAACCGAGGTCACCATCCAGCGCTTTGACGTGCTCGAGGATGTTTCCAACAATGTCATGGTCGATGCCTTCTTAGACCTGGCGCAGAACCTTGGCGTGAACGATTCCAAGGGCAAACTCCTGACGAACGCCAATACGCTGTCGACCACCAACGGCTTCCGTTTCGACATTGTCATTCCGGGTGACGGGGAGATGCTGGCCGACGGTTCGATTGCCAATGGTGACATCACTATCGGTGACCTGTATGACTACTACCCGATCGGTGCCGCAACGGCCCTGGCCGAGTACACCGGCGGACGCCTGAAGCTGCATTGGGAGGGAATCCTCAACAACGTGTTCGACCCGAATCCCTACCGCCAGCGTGGCGGCTGGTTCCTCGGCTTCACTAACAACATGCACTTCGATATCCGTCTCAGCGATGACTTCCCTCTGAGCATCAGCTACGGCAAGCGCATCGCTAACGTGACTGTTGATGGTGCCAAGGTGGATGACAGCAAGATCTACACGCTGGCCTCCTGTTACCCGCACGGCAATCCAACCGACGAGGTGTGCCGCACCGCGGGAGCCACCAACCTGCGCTTCATCACGGCCCCTCAGGAGGATACCGGCCCGACGGACTTCAACGGCAACCGCCAGCTTGACATGTTCGGAACATTTGCTGTCGTGGATCCCGTCGTTACGGAAGCCCAGCTACCTGTGTTTGATCCGGCGCGCACGCCGGTATTCCGCAAAGTGGCCCCGGATAACTTCGTACATCCGGTGGATGCACTGCGTCGTTATCTGGCGGTCCATACGGTCAATCTCACCGACGATGGTCTTGGTCGCGTCAACCCGGTTGACCCGGTACCGGTTTCAGAGTTCGGCGGTGCCGGTATCGTGCAACCGACCCAGGGTGCTGGTGCGGAGTGGCTGAAGAGGGAATTCGTCCAATAGGATGACCAGAAAAGCCAGTGAAATGAAGCGCTGAACTCAGTGCAGTAACAAAACAGCAGTGTCCGGTCATTTGCCGGGCCCTGCTGTTATTTTTTCCGCAACCTGATCAAGCTGACAATATCCCCGGTACCACCCCGGTGAGTCAGCAGCTGGCGTAGCAACCTAGTATTTCTCCAGAGGTTATTGGTCAATAATAAAAACATCAGTGTCAATCGTTACCCGCGAAGCGAAGACTTATCGGTAATGAGTTGTTAAATCTTGTATTGAGCAGGCAACCCGGTGATGAAAGCCGGGTTTAAAAGGGGGAATCAATGAGTCAACGCAATCTGGAAGACAGACGACGATTGCAGCGGAAGCAGTCATTCCCGTTCAGGGACAGCAATGGGGCGGTGGTGCTTGAAGAACGTCGCATACAGCCCGACCGGCGCACGAACGGCGTAGAGGAGGCGGAGTGGTCAGAAATTCCCGAACCGTCCAGAAATTGCCAAAGCCGATGATTGAATAACAGGCATTCATTGACTGCAAGAGGAATGACGTAAGCCACGTTCCATATCGCCAAGCTGCTTAAGTGAGTCCAATACCCGTCGGCCAACATGCGACGCATGGGAAAGAACAGGCCGGGCATCTCTGATAATACCGGGCTGACGCGACTCGCCATTCGTGTGGATATCATTACTCCCTGGAAAGTATTTCTGTACTGAGTATATGCAGCATCTAAATAATCTTAATAGCAAATTATAATCTGCTAATCGGTTTTTCACTCACGTCGAATAGGGAGATTCCCTATATCTCATCTTGTCCATGTTTCCTAATCTGTCCTTAGTACTGCGTTAATTTGTAGGAACATAATAAAATTCTGGCATTTCAAGGCCCGAAGTGAGGTGAATATAATGAATGTACGACAAAGGTTTTTCACAGCAATTACGGTTGCTTCATTGGTATATTCCTGCAACGCAAGCGCGGGAGGTACACAGAAGATCACACTGATCCACATCGGCGACACACATGGACAGATAGAGCCTGCGGTGAATGTCCGCAGTGACAACACCAACAAAGATCTCGAGGGCGGCCTGGCCAGGATGTTCACGCTGGTGAAGAAAATCCGGAAGAACGCCGATGCCAAGGGGCGCACGCACTTTACCTTTCTTGTGGGTGATACTTCTCACGGCGGTGTGGAAGTGACCTTCACACGCGGTAACGGGATCGTCGGCATCCTCAACGAGTTCGATATCGACCTGTTTGCACCGGGCAACTGGGAGTTCACCTACGGCACCTGCCGTGCGAATGAATTGTGGGGATTTACCGATACGGCCCGCAACATCCTGGATACAAACGCACGTATCAAGGAAACGAGCGATGGATCAATCCCACCGTTCCATTCCGGAGCAGACTGCGATTTCTTCAAGGATTTTGACGGGGCCGACAAGCTGGCCAACTGGCCCACGCTGGCTTCGAATGCCTACATCGACAACGATCGCAATTCGGCCAATTGCCCGCCGGTCGCAGATAGAACCCGGTTGTTCGAACCCTACAGGATCGTGACGGATCCCAAAACCGGCATCCATATCGGGGTGATCGCCTTCACCACGGAGCGTGGTCCACGGGTCATCGGCAACCCGGTTGTCGAGGGGATCTGTTTCACCAAGGGAGAT
>CAMYIO010000033.1:65320-69396 GCA_947258515.1 uncultured Ectothiorhodospiraceae bacterium | reverse complement strand
CACCGCCATGGTCTCGCAGGGGCAGGACGGCTCGCATATCGGTGAACTCAGCCTCACCTTCAAGAACAAGAAGCTGTCGAAGCTTGATTTCAAGCAGCATCGCGTCGAGGAGGCCGTCAAGGAAGACCCCGAAATCGCCGAAATGGTCGAAGCTGTACGAGAGCCCTTTCTTAACGGTACCTCGGATGACAGGCACTTCGTGCATGGACGGATGATTCCGAAAGATATCGTCAATCCGGGCGAGAAACACTTTGGGGTCGAGGAGCCGCTGGCCATCGCGGGCATGGACCTGAACCGCAACAACTTCACCCATGAATACACGGCCGCCATCTACGAGGGCACACTGCACTCGCTGTTCACGGATGCACTGAGAACCACGGGCAAGCAGCTCATCGAGGTCAAGTTGGCCAACGGTGATCTGGATGTAGGCGCCGATTTCGAGTCGCTGTGTGCCACCTTTGACGACGATACGTGTGAAGCGGCACTGCCTGTGATGGGCCTGATTCGCGGTTTCCGTTATGCCACCTCGGTGCGCGCCGGTGAACCCATCACCTTGGAGACGCTGTATCACATCGCACCCATCGGTCCGTTTGCCACGGTCGGCGTGGTGACTGGTGAGGTCCTGCTGGGACGCGGTGCAGCTGTCAACGGGGACCCGACGGCCAACGGCCTCGAGCATGCGGCCCACCTGTCACTCAGTACCAACGTCAGGGAGTGGGGCGGCGGCTGGTTGCAGACCTATGCCGGGATGAAATACAGCCTCAATCCCTATGCGGCCAAGGACAAGCGCATACCCAACGACAAGGTCCTGATCGGCACCGACGCGGAAGGCTACACGCCGGTTGACCCGGCGGGCAAGTACATCATTGTCGGCTACGGCTTCAACGACGTGGTGTTCGGAACAGATTCCGGGGCCAACGAGTATGTGTTTGTCAACAAGCCGTTCAAGATGAACCAGGCCGGGCTTGGTAACGTCTGGCGTGTGGTTTTCGACAACGACGATTACTCCACTCTCGACACGTCCAACAACCCGCTTGATCTGGTGGCGGTGCCGTTTGCTGCTACCGACGGCACAAATCCGGACATCTACTCGCTACCGGTCGTCGACCTGGTGGCGAGGTACCTGCTGGACAACTATCCTGCGGAACCGTTCATGCTGCAGGAGCCCGTTTCCCGCGTGAGTGTACTGTGCCAACAGCCCAACATGGCGGCGGTGAAGAACACCAAAAACAGCCAGGTACTCGATGCCGACTTCCCGATTGTCGATATTGGTTTCCCGATGATCCAGTCCATCTTCGGTGCCAACCGCAACCTGATACCGTTTCTCAACGATGGCCGACTGCAGGAGTGCGTGGACAACGGCATCATCGAGATCAGCAGCGGCCAGATCACCTACACTGGGGATTGATCTGGACAGGGTCCTGATTGGGGAATTACTGATAACGGGGATTTACACAATCGGGCGCCCGGGTTGAACACCGGGTGCCCGAGTTACCTCCCCATATCACGATAATTCGTCCTGTAGGAGCGCCGCCCCCGGCGCGAATCGCAGCGAAACGCTGCTCCTGCAGGGCGCCTTTTGCCTGTCTGGTTAGATTGCGCGTATGTTTCTCATGTCAGGTAATGAATCGTCGTATCGTATAATGTATCGGCCAGAAAAATAATCCAGGATATCGCGTAAATCATGTACAGAAAGTCAGTCAGTTTTCAGTGTGTCGTTGTCTTGCTGGGATTGTTGATTGCCCAGTCGATTGCCGCTGCTCCCGCCAGGCCCATCGCACCTGCGAGCGCAGTCGATCTCAACCCGGATCCTGATGTCGTCGAAGTCGTGCTTGTCGCGCACGAGGATTTTGTCGATTTCGGTACAGGAAAATCCACAAAGGTGTGGACCTACAATGGCGGCATACCCGGCCCGACTATCCGGGGCAAGCTCGGCGATACCCTGATTGTGCATTTCTACAACCAGCTGCCGGAGGAGACCACGATCCACTGGCACGGCATGGAAGTGCCGGCCAACATGGATGGCAGCCACATTGCACAGCTTCCGGTACCAGCCGGCGGCTATTTCCGCTACGAGTTCAAGCTTCTGCATGCCTCGCTGTTCTGGTATCACCCGCACATCCGCACCAACGTGCAGGTCGAGAAGGGCCTGTATGGCGCGCTGCTGGTCGAGGACCCGGTGGCAAATCGGGAACTGGGGCTGCCGGAGACCGAACACATCCTCGTGCTGGATGACATTCTCCTGGATCCCGATGGCCGGGTGGCGGAACCGTTCCCGGTAGACCCCCTCGAGAATGCCGCGACGCAGCTGAACGGGCGGGAGGGCAATGTCCTGCTGGTAAACGGCGCGGCAGACCGGCTCGCCAAGATCCGCAGGGGAATACCGCAGCGCCTGCGCATTGTGAATACCTCCAATGCCCGTTTCATGCGGCTCTCCATCCCCGGTCACACGCTGTATCGCATCGGCGGGGATGGCGGGCTGCTCGAATCACCGCTGGTGGTCGATCCCGTCGGGCTCGTACCGGATGTCGGGCATGATGGACATATGAACGGCATGGCTGCAGCTTCGGCAGACATGCACGGTGAGGAAATGGCGATGATCTCCGATCCCGATTTATCCAGAGGCATCCTGCTGACACCCGGCGAGCGGGCCGATGTTGTGTTCACCCCGCATGGCAAGGGGCCGCTGTCGCTGGAGTGGCACGATGTGGCCCGCGGCAGGCACAGCACCTTCTACAATGATGACGGCAGCATCGGTATCGGCCACGCTCATGACGACGGCAAGCGACCGCCACGGGTACTGATGACCTTCAAGCTGATTGCCAACGACAGCCCGGATGACTATTTGCCGCCTGACCCGCTGCGTGCCATCGAGTCCATTGATATCACCGGTGCTGGCCTGCTGACATCGATGTTCGGTCACGGCATGCCAGATGCAAATGGCGATGTCACCTTTTTCGTTCAAATGAAACCGGATGGCAGTGGCGGTATGTTGCCACTACCATTTGACAAGGTAACCCCCGAGGACGCTTATACAGTGACCGTCGGCGAGAACGGCGTCTGGGAAGTGCACAACATGACCGGGGGCATGCACAACTTTCATACTCACGGGTTCAGTTTCCAGCTGGTCGAGACGCAGTACGTGGACATGGATAATCCGGAGAACAACTACACGGAGGCCGCACCTTACCGGGAGATCAAGGACACCATCCAGCTGCCGGCACGACCGGGTGCCGGGGGACGAAGCCGGACCATTGTTCGCCTGGCGGCAAGCTTTGACGATGCCGGGCGGGAGGGCGAGTTGGTGGCATCCGGCAAAGTGCCGACCGCAGATACCTCGGGTGGCTGGTTATTCCACTGTCATCTGCTGGAACACTCGGCACGTGGCATGATGAGTTTCTTCCAGACAGTTAATCCGGACTGAATGGCAGATCTGTTCATATGCCCTGAACAGGGTTCAGGTCCCGGTGAGCGTCTCTACCTTGATGTATTGTCAGCCGCCGGTTTGGCAGAAGGCCGACAATGTGGTCGAAGGCCGTGTAGTCAGTACCAACGCCCTTGATAATCTGCGGTGCAACACCGTTCTTCTGTGTAAACATCTTTATCGCACCGGCGCAGGCAATAAAATGGACGTTGTCATACTTGTCTATCAACGAGATGATCTGTTCCTTGAGAGGAGAGACGTCAGCTCGCATCAGGTCAATGCCGTCTGCATGGGCAACGACGTCAATCTGGTGATTGCTGGATTCGTGTTCTGCCAGGAACTTTTCGGCATAGGTCAGGGCAATGGCGAACTGTTTTGGGTCCGACTTGCTGATATGCACGATAATCTTTTCGCCTTGTGGTTGCGGTGTGAAGGCAACATTTGCAGCAACCGGCAATGCGGCAAGTTGTGGATACAATAGCCAGCCACCAGTGGCCCCGACGGCCAGTAGCAGGACAGCGGCGACAGCATTCAGCCAGCCAGATGGTGTTGCGTTGCTGCTGGCAGCGGTTTGATAAAAGGGATCGGGAAACCAATTGGAGAATATGGTCATTAACAGGCGAATATTTCTTTCACAAATATGGCCGTGCCG
>CAMYIO010000033.1:0-65217 GCA_947258515.1 uncultured Ectothiorhodospiraceae bacterium | reverse complement strand
GTCGCCTGCCGCATGCGTTGTTGCGTACCGGCCTCCCGGGGCTGGGAAAAGGTGTGCTGGCCGACACCATTGCCCGCCAATTGTTGTGCAAGGCCGCCACCCCGGAAAAGGGCCCCTGTGGCCAGTGCACTGCCTGTGTACAACTCAATGCCGGTAGCCATCCTGATTACATAAGAATTCAGCTCGAAGAAGATGCCAGGGTCATCAAGGTCGACCAGATCAGGCTGCTGGCGGAGAGGTTGTCCTACAGCAGCCACCAGGGCGGCTACAAGGTAGCCGTTCTGAATCCGGCTGAATA
The DNA here is from genome assembly GCA_947258515.1 of uncultured Ectothiorhodospiraceae bacterium. Taxonomy (GTDB): domain Bacteria; phylum Pseudomonadota; class Gammaproteobacteria; order UBA9214; family UBA9214; genus UBA9214. Next base: position 64,919 of record CAMYIO010000033.1, on the reverse strand, counting down.
TATGAATATCAATGCCGCTAACAGCCTGTTAAAGACCCTTGAGGAACCGTCCGATAACACAGTACTGGTCCTGGTATGTGAACGTCCGTCACAATTACCGCCAACGGTTCGCAGCCGTTGTCAGCAGTTAAGGGTAGATGTGCCGGAAACGGATGCAGCGCTTCAATGGCTGGCCGGGCAGGGCATCGAAGGGCCGGCAAGGACATACCTGCAAATGGCTCACGGGGCGCCACTGGAAGCACTGAAACAGGCGCGTGCGGACAGTATCGAGGCGAGAAGGGAACATTTTGACTCGCTTGTGGATATCCTGGAAGGCAGGACGGCTCCGCTGGCGACTGCCCTGTTATGGTCGAAGGAAGACGATATGCAGGGAATTCGCTGGATGCGGGACTGGCTGATGGACCTGCTGCGGATTGCCATGACGGGCCAGAGCAGCGGGGTACGCAGTGCGGATTTGCACGACAGGCTGGCAAGGCTTGCACGCAGGCTGGATAGCAAGGTACTGTTTGCGCAGCTGGAGCATATCAACAGGACATTGGGACTCACGACCGGCAGCTTGAATCGCCAGTTGCTGACAGAAGATATCCTGCTGGCATGGGCAGCGCAAAAGTAACGGGGAATACCCGGGAGATCGACCAAGGGAACCTATGTAATGACTCAGGCAACAACACCTCGACAGGGTATTCTTTCACTCACAATCAAGGACAAAAGTGCCTTGTATGCCGCTTATATGCCCTTTGTGAAAGGCGGTGGCCTGTTTATCCCGACGAAAAAGAGCTACCAAATCGGCGAAGAGGTCTTCATGCTGCTGACGCTGATGGAAGAAACGGAAAAGATACCGGTTGCGGGCAAGATCATCTGGGTAACACCGGTGGGTGCGCAGGGTAATCGTGCCGCAGGAATCGGCGTTCAGTTCAGCGACCAGGACGAGGGCGCGGCGCGCAACAAGATCGAGGGTTTCCTGGCCGGGGCACTGGATAGCGAACGGCCGACCCATACCATGTAATATTCTGCCGTAGTGGTTTGCGGCGCCTTGCAAACACTCTATTATTCAACCTCGACATTCATTGAGGCTGGTTCATGCTTGTAGATTCCCATTGTCACCTGGACAGACTCGACCTGTCACATTTTGCTGGCAGCATGGACGCTGCACTCGCTGCGGCAGCAGAGCAGGGTATCGGTCATTTTCTGTGCGTGTCGATCAACCTTGAGGATTATCCGGCGGTGCTGAAGATTGCCGAGGAGCACGATCAGGTATCGGCGTCGGTCGGTCTGCACCCGAATGAACAGGGGGGGCATGATCCAGCTATCGATGAACTGGTAGACCTTGCCAAACACCCGGGAGTTATCGCCATTGGCGAAACCGGACTGGATTACTTTCGCAGCGAGGGTGATCTGGACTGGCAGCGTGAGCGTTTTCGCCGGCATATCGCGGCGGCAAAAGAGTCCGGCAAGCCGTTGATTATTCACTCTCGCGATGCCAGGGACGACACCCTGAATATCCTCGAAGAAGAGCAGGCCAGCGCAGTCGGTGGCGTCATGCATTGCTTTACAGGTGACTGGGAGATGGCACAGCGTGCTATGGAAATGAATTTTTATATTTCATTTTCCGGCATCGTGACCTTCAAGAGTGCCCGGGAATTGCAGGATATCGCAACGCGAATGCCGTCAGACCGCTACCTGGTTGAAACGGATTCGCCCTACCTGGCCCCGGTGCCTCACCGTGGTCCCCGGCGCGATTCGGGGCATATCAAAATTCAATCGCGCCGGGGACGGCGCTCCTACAGATATAAATTAAACGCTGATGCAGCCTTTCGAAATCTGCCGTGGCCTGCGCTGATCATTCACCGCAACATACGTCAAGTCAGCCTCGGTCACCTGGATATTTTCATGTGTCTTGCCTTGCCGTTCGGCGAAAGCCTTGACGTGTACTGTGAGCGATGTTTTTCCAATGCGTGTGATGGATGCGTAGCAGCTGATCAAATCACCGACAAATACCGGTTGCTTGAACTGAAAGGAATCAACTGCCACGGTCACTACCCGGCCACGGGCGATCCGGCGTGCGAAGACACTACCGGCTATATCCATCTGTGACATTAACCAGCCACCGAAAATGTCTCCGGCCGCATTGGTATCAGCAGGCATGGCCATGACCCGGATGGCAAGATCGTCATTGTCCGGCGTGTCGCTCATGCCGACTACTAGCTGTGTCCCTCGTACATGCGATCGATGTCAGCCGCAAAGCGTTCCATGACGCGGTTGCGCTTGAGCTTGAGTGTCGGTGTGATTAATTCATTATCAATAGTCCAGGGCTCAAGGGTGCAGGTGATCCCGTGAATCCGTGCATAGCCCGGAAAGCCGGCAAGCTGTCGGGCCAACTTGTCAAACACCAGCTTTTCAAACGCTTCTGAGCTCAGTGCCCCGGAATCATCGCTGTCCAGTTGCAACTCACGAGTGATGAGCTTCCATTGTTCGGGGTTGAGTACCAGCAGGGCAGTCAGGAAGGGTCGGTTTTCGCCGATGATCATTACCTGCTCGAACAATGTGTCCAGTGCAATGGCCATCTCCATGTCGGCCGGAGGCACCTTTTCACCGTTGGCCAACACGATTATTTCCTTGATGCGTCCGGTAATGTAGACATGGTTGTTGTCAATACGGGCCTTGTCACCGGTATGAAACCAGCCTTCGCTGTCGATAACCGCAGCGGTTGCTTCCTGATTATTCCAGTAGCCCAGCATGATGACCGGTCCACGTGCGAGTAACTCATCGTTCTCGCCGATCTTCAGCTCAATACCCTTCAGTGGTATTCCGACACTGCTCGGGTCATTGTCATCTACCGGATTGCCCGTCAGTATCGGGCTGGTCTCGGTGAGGCCATAACCCTGGACCAGGTTGAGACCGAGACCTATGAATACTTTCGCGATCGGTGTCGGCAAGGGTGCGCCGCCGGATGCGGCCAGCCGCATCCTTCCACCCAGCTTCGCCATAATCTTGCCGGCCACGAGCTTGTTCAGCAGCGGCCAGAGCAGCATGGCTGGATGCCAGCCACCCCGTCCCTGCTGGCGCAGGAACCGTTTCCACCCGGTCTCAACCGCTGCATTGAACAGCCGTGTTGCAATCGGTGACTTCTCGGCAAGGCCTGCCTGGATCTTGTTGTAGACACGCTCATAGATGCGTGGCACGGATATCATCACCGTTGGCCGAATGGTTTGCAGGTCTTCAGCCAGTTCCGGTATTGAACGAGCATAGGCAATGGTTGAACCGGCCATCATGGGCATGTAGTAACCGACAGTTCGCTCAAAGGTGTGCGATAGCGGTAAAAAAGAAAGTAGCAGATCACTCGGAAGCATTTGACAGATTTCGCCGGCACTGTCGGTGTCAAACAGGATATTCCAGTGGCTCAGCATGACGCCTTTCGGTCTACCGGTCGTACCGGAGGTATAGACAATGGTCGCAACATCGTTTGAATCACTGTCATCGGTGCGCAAGCTGCTTGCCGATTCGGGCAACCAGTCAGCTACACAGCGCACGCGATCATCGTCATTGCTGTTGTTGACGGTTTCAAGGGTAAGTATGCGTACCAGCGTATCAAGTTCGTGCAGGACGGTCTGTAGACCTTCCCATTGTTCCTGTCCCTGTATTAGCAATACCTTGCATCCTGAGTCATTCAGGATGTAGGCCATGCTCTCGGGGCGGTCATCCATATAGAGCGGCACGATGACCAGCCCACAACCGAGTGCGGCCTGGTCGAAGGTGACCCATTCCTTGCAATTGCGCAGTAATATAGCGACGCGTTCGCCCGGTTGCAGGTGTTCATTGGCGAGCGCCGCCTGCCAGCGCGCTACTTCACTGGCCATCTCTGCCCAGCTGGAATCGTACCACTGCTTTTCAGCCGCATTGAATTGTCGATAGGCAATGGCATCCGGTGTGCGTGCAACGCGTTCGCGGAACAGGCCGGCGAGTGTTTTGGCGTCGCTCGCTGAAATATTGTCAGTAGTCACATTGCTCATGCAGTACTCCCTCCCTAGGATTGCATCAGGATATTCCAACCATCATCCGGGGTAAAACGTTCGCCGCGTAATGCCTTCAGAGTCTGTAACTGTTTGTACACGGTTTCAGCCCCGACAGCATCAATGTGCTGCATGGGGCCGCCGCGAAAGGGTGCAAAGCCGGTGCCGAAAATCATGCCGGCATCCAGCAGATCATTATTCTCCACCACGTGCTCGCGTAAACAGCTGACGGACTCATTCAGCAGGCGGTCTATCAGACGGTTGCTGATCTCTTCCATGTTCCAGTTGCCAGCCCCGGTTCTTGTTTTCACCGGTTTACCCTTCTTGTAGTTATAAAATCCACGCCCGGATTTGCGTCCAAGGTTGCCGTCAGCAACCCGTTTCCTGAGGCTGTCCGGGATTTCAGCAGTGAAGTGTTCGGCAAGTATCTCGGCGACATGCAGGCAGATGTCCAGCCCCACGGTGTCGGCCAGTTGCACCGGCCCCATGGGCATACCGAACGTCGTGGCGGCCTTGTCGATAACGGCCGGAGGGATACCTTCGGCTTCGAGCAGCACGGCTTCCATCAGGTAGGGCATGAGGATGCGATTAACGAGGAAGCCGGGCGTACTGGTGACGGGCAGGGGCAAGCGGTCAATCTGCCGGGTGAAGGTCATGGCGTGTGCGGCCACCTCCGCCGAGGTGGACTCACCTGTGACGACTTCCACCAGTTGCATCATCGCGACCGGGTTGAAAAAGTGCAGGCCGACCAGTCGTTCGGGACGGGACAGGGCCGTGCACAGTTCTTCCAGCGGGATGCTGGAGGTATTGGTCGCAAGCACGGCATCCGGTTTCATTCTGGGTTCAATAGTCTTGTATAAAGAACGCTTTACGTCCGCATCTTCAAAAATTGCCTCAATTATAATATCGGCACGCTCGACACCAATACCCTTGTGGTCGGGCATCAGGCGGTCCATGGCCTCGGTGATCTTGACAGGCCGTTTCAGTTTGCGCTTGAACAGGCTGTGGGCGCGCTTGATCGCCGGGGCAATGCGCTGCGGAGTCTGGTCCTGCAGGGAGACATGAAAACCACGGAAGGCGCACCAGGCAGCGATATCACCACCCATGGTGCCGGCGCCGATGACATGCACATACTTTGGCTGGTAGCTTTTGTCCTTGCCAAGCGACTTGAGTTGCTCCTGCAGGAAAAAGACACGCACCAGGTTTTTTGCAGTCGCACCGGTAATCAGCTGCGCCAAAGACTGTGCTTCGGCATCGAGCATGCCCTGCTTGTCCGTGGCGTGCTGGCGCCATATATCGATCATCGCGTAGGGTGACGGGTAATGGTTTCTGGGCGCTCGTTTTGCGACCTGTTGGCCGAACACGCGTGCAAGCAGCGGGCGGACGAGAACATTATTGGATAGGCGGTCAAGCCACCCGGGTTGATGTGGTGCCGGTGATTCCAGTACCAGTTTGCGCGCCGCCGCACGCAGGTGCCGTTCGGGGACAACCTGCCACCCCAGCCGGGATGAATGCCGAGTTTCACTTCCGGCAAGCCCATGCGTGTTCCCGGATCGTCGCGCGTGACGCGATAGCGGCAGGCCAGTGACAGTTCGGTGCCACCGCCCAGGCAAAAGCCGTGGATCAACGCAACGGTGGGGAAGGGCAGTGCTTCAAGCCGGTTGAAAACGTCCTGCCCGCTGCGCAGGAAAGCCAATGCCTGGTCACTGGTCTTGAGCTGCGTAAAGGCCGTGATATCGGCCCCGGCGATAAATCCGTTTGCCTTGTCCGAGAGGATGACAAGACCCCGCGGACCCTGGGCAGCGATCTGCTGCAGATGCTGATCGAGTTGCTCAAGGACTTCAACATTAAGCACATTGGTGCCGGCATCCGCCTTGTCAAAATGCAGCCAGACGATATTGTCGTCGTCTGTTTCTGAATGGAAATGTGTGGTTGCGTTAGTCTCGGTCATTCGTGGTATCCCTTCGTTTGCAGAATCGCTTCGCAAGCGCGATTTGTTCCAGTCCAGAATATTTCGCGGACGCGGTCCGCTCCTACAATATGGTCATGACTCGTTTGCAGGAGCGCTTCGCAAGCGCGATCTGCTCCTGCATTATGGTCACGACTCATTTCAAGCCCTTTCAATCAACATAGCGCCACCCTGGCCGCCGCCAATGCAGATGCTTGCCATGCCGCGTTTTGCATTGTTACGTTGCAGGACCTTTAGTAGATGCAAGACGATGCGTGCACCGCTGGATCCCACCGGGTGACCGATAGCGACCGCACCGCCATCGATATTCAGGCGGTCCTCGTCGATCGCCGTAAAGGCTGACTCCCTGCCCAGTTCATCGCGACAGAAGTCCGGGTCTTTCCAGGCGGCGAGGCAGGCCCGTACCTGGGCTGCGAAGGCTTCGTTGATTTCTATAAAGTCGATATCAGCGCTGTCCAGTCCGTGGCGTTGCATGATGGGTGCCATGGCATAGCAGGGTCCCAGTCCCATTTGTGCGGGGTCCAGGCCGGCCCACTGGCTGTCAATCAGTTGACCCAGTACCGGCAGGTTGTGGCGGGACACCCTGTCCTCCGATGCAAGGATAACCCAGGCGGCACCATCGGTAATCTGCGCGCTGTTGCCGGCGGTGACGTTACCCAGCGGCTTGTCGAATACCGGGCGCAACTTCGCCAGTTTCTCGATGGAAGAATCCGGGCGAACCCCGTCATCATGGTCGTAAACATTGCCACGGGTATCATACAGAGCTTCGATCTCATCGAGATAACCGTTCTCGTGCGCGCTCGTCAGTCGTGTGTGGCTGCGTACCGCAAAGCTGTCCATCATTTCACGGCTGATGCCAAAACGGTGTGCCAGGATTTCTGCCGTCTGCCCCATAGAGAGTCCAACGACAGGATCGGTGAGGCCATGGAGCAGGGCGATCACCGGTTTGAAATGGCCGGGACGCAGGCGGCCAAGCATTTTGAGTTTTTCAGGCAGTGTGCGTGCAGCCGCCATGGCGGCGAACCAGTGCACCATGGTGTCGTTATACAGGATCGGTGCGCGACTCATGGATTCAACACCACCGGCGAGTACCAGGCTGGACCGCCCGCTGGCGATATTCTGTGCCGCCGAGTCGATGGATTGCATGCCCGAGGCGCAATTGCGTTGTACGGTCCAGGCAGGCACCCGCTCACCGCAGCCGAGTCTCAGTGCGGCGACACGACCGATGTTAGCCTCGTTTTCACTGGGCATTACGCAACCCAGAATGACCTCATCGAGGTCGTCGGGCGCGAAGGGTTGACGTGCGAGCAGCGGTTGCCCGGCCGCAACGGCCAGGTCGGAAGCTGAAAACGGTCCGGGTTTCCCGCGGGTCTTGATGTACGGAGTGCGGCTGCCGTCGACTACATAGACTGGCCGGCCACCCCACCCGGATTGTCGTTCCCCCATTCTCTGCGCTCCTTGGTTAAGTAATCAGGGAGAAATTCATCTACCTGTATGACAACCTTGCGTGCGGCAATGGCAGCACGGATAATGGCTGCTTCTCCTGTGTCAATGATGCTGGCATTGACGCCGGCATCAATGTGCTCCTCAGGGTCGCCCTTGGGCAGGGTGCCTGCCTTCATGGCCCTGCGCAGCTTGCGAATAGCTGGTTCTGCCGCGAAGCTCTTCTCAAGCGCATCATCAAGTTGAGCGACCGCTTCCGATTTATTCTCTGGAATATACACAGCTTCAGTCAGGCGGTCACGAAGTGCTCCCGGTTCAAGTAGGAGATTGGCAACCTGCTGTCCAAGTCTGTCAGAGGGGCGCTGGTAGGGTTTGCCCAGTGGAAAGGTGAGCGCGTGCGTGATCCCCGCAACGACGCGATTGGGCAGGTTGTTCAACACTTCATGCAAGCGTGTCTGCATACTGAAGAGCAGATCCTGGCAGGCCCACTCAAGCAACGGCAGTTCATCGTCAGGAGAACCATTGTCGTCATGGTGTTTCAGGAGCGCGCTGCCAAGGTAGAGAAGGCTGAGCACGTCCCCGAGCCTGCCGGACAGTGACTCCTTGCGCTTCAGTCCGCCACCCAGTGACAGCAGGGTCATCTCGGCCGTTACCGCGAAGGCAAGGCTCATGCGGCTAAACTGGCGATAATAATGCCCGCTCACGCCGTGTCGGGGCGTTGCAAGCAAGCGTCCGCGGGTCAGGCTGTGAAACAGGCTGCGGCTGATGTTGCTCATGATATGACTGCCATGGCCGAGCAGGGCTTCGTCAAACCCGGCAACATCGGACTGGCCGGCAGCCTCCATCTCCCTGAACAGGAAGGGATGGCAGCGTATCGCACCCTGTCCGAAGATAATCAGGTTGCGGGTGAGAATATTCGCACCTTCCACGGTGATCGCGATTGGCAGTGCCTGGTAGGCGCGGCCAAGAAAGTTGTTCGGTCCCATGCTGATGCCGCGACCGGCAAGAATGTCCATGGCATCGTTGACGATTACCCGCATGCGTTCTGTAAAATGGTACTTGATTATGGCGGACGCGACGGAAGGTTCCTCGCCGCTGTCGAAGGCCGCCGTGGTAAAGCCGCGCGCGGCATTGAGGATATAGGTCGTACCCGCGATGCGCGCGAGTACCTCGCTGATGCCCTCGAATTTACCGATGGATACCTTGAACTGTTTCCGTACCGCGGCATAGGCGCCGACGCTGCGGCTCACCAGTTGTCCCGAGGCCGTACTCAGGGCGGGGAGGGAGATGGCGCGTCCATCGGACAGACTGTTCATCAACATGCGCCAGCCCTGGCCAACATAGTCCTGGCCACCGATCACCCAGTCCATTGGAATGAACACGTCTGTACCCCGGTTGGGACCGTTCATGAATGACTGGCTCATGGGAAAATGGCGGCTGCCGATTTCGATCCCCGGCGTGGTCGTGGGGATCAGTGCCAGCGTGATGCCAATGTCTTCCCTGTCACCCAGCAATTGATCGGGATCGTGCAGGTGGAAGGCGAGTCCCAGTAACGTAGCCACAGGGCCGAGCGTGATATAGCGTTTTTCCCAGTTCAGGCGTATGCCGAGCACGCCATCCCTGCCGTCAAAAGGCTGTCGACAAACAATGCCGATATCCGGCATGGACGCGGCGTCGCTGCCGGCATCCGGTCCGGTCAGGGCGAAGCAGGGGATTTCCTCGCCGCTGGCGAGGCGCGGCAGGTAATGGTTCTTTTGTGCCTCGGTACCATAGGACAACAGTAACTTCGCCGGCCCCAGTGAGTTGGGCACCATGACCGTGACGCCGGCGGAGATGCTGCGGCTGGCGACCTTCATAACGATACAGGAGTGTGCATTGGCGGAAAACTCGAGGCCGCCGTATTGTTTCGGTATGATCATGCCAAAGAAGCCCTGCTTCTTGAGAAAGTCCCAGGTGGCCGGTGTCAGGTCACGCAGTTCCTCCGTGACTTCCCAGTCATTAACCATGGCGCACAGTTTATTCACCGGACCGTCAATAAAGGCCTGTTCCTCGACGCTGAGCGAAGGGGCGGCAAAGCCGAGCATGCGTTGCCAGTCCGGTCGTCCACTGAAGATGTCCGCTTCCCACCAAACAGTGCCGGCCTGCAGTGCCTCACGTTCCGTATCGGACATGCCCGGCATGATCTTTCTGTAGAAGCCAAGCAGGGGTTTGATAATGAGGGCGCGTCGCAGCGGTGTTACGGTCAGCAGCAGGCCAAGCGGGACAAGCGTGCCCCAGCTGACAAGCAGTGCCCAGACGGGTGGTGTGTAGCGGAGGGTCCAGTAACCGAGCAGGGCGGCCAGCACCGCTGTCCAGATGAAGCGTGATGCCTGACGGGCCATCATGAATCCCGGCAGTGCCAGAATAACGGTCAGTTCGATCATCCAGTGCATGGCAGTTATCCCTGGCGCGTATCAGGCGCCACTAGTGCTGTATCGTAGTTGACCTGTTGTTACAGTGTATTCGTGTTGTCAGGCGTATTCACTCATTGTTTCAGGTCAGTGGTAATTGGACATACATCCTTGCGCCGAGTTTCAAGGCTGTTTCAAGCCACTGATTGCTTTATACAGCTCAGGTCCATACAGCTTAGCGGCGCAGGCAGGCGGAAAATGAAGTGGCGGGTACCTGCCGGGCGCCTAGCCATCAAGCATTTCCAGGGCCTTGAACAGCCGCTTGCGCGGCGTATAGAAGTGCGGCGAGAAACGAATACCGCCGCCCCTGAGTGCGCAGAACACATGCTCCCTTGCGAGCATCTCGAAGAGCGATTCCGGTGTCTCGTTCAATGGGCGGAAGGTGACGATGCCAGCATGGCGGTGTTCGGCGCCTGGAGTGATGAGCTGATAACGATCGGACTGCTGTGAAAAATAATCAATCATGAAATGTGTATTTTCGAGGACCTGTGCTTCAATGGTTTGCATACCGGTTTCCAGAATCAGGGTCATGCTGGCGTGCAGGGCATGTATGCCTGTCATGTTCGGGCTGCCGCATTCAAATCGACGTGCGCTGCCGGCAATTTCCCAGTTCTTGTTGTCAAAGTTATGCGGGTCCTCGAGCATGTGCCAGCCATATTGCTTCAGGTCCAGCCGCTCCATGATGGCCTGGCGACAATAAAACAGGGCGATGCCTTCCGGGCCGAGCATCCATTTGTGGGCATCCGCCATGACGAAATCAGCCTGGCAGGCCTGAACGTCAAGGCGAACCGCGCCCAGGCTTTGTATGGCATCAACACAAAACAGGATGTCTCTTTCCCGGCAGGCTGCACCGAGAACGGGGAGGTCCAGCCTCAGTCCGCTGCCGTATTGCACGGCGCTGACCGATAGCAGGCGGGTGCTGTCATCAAGGGTGTCGAGAATGGCGGCCTCGGGTGAGTCGTTTGCGGTGATATCAGCTGCGCGGGTAGTCACACCATACTTCTGCAGTGATTCCCATACCACCCGGTTGGACGGGAATTCCTGGCTGGTGATAACCACATTATCGCCGGGTTTCCAGGGTAGCCCGTAGGCCACCACGGACAGTGCTTCAGAGGTGTTTTTTAACAACGCGATTTCGTCACTGGATGCCGCATGTATCAGTTGTTGTAACTGCTGTCGCAGCATGCTTTCCGTGGCAACCCATGACGGGTAGTTCTGACTGCCAAACGCGACATTTTCGTCGGCGAAGCGTTTCACCGCGTTTGCGGTACGTTGCGGCCACGGCGAGACTGCCGCATGGTTCAGGTAGATGATCGAGTCATCCAGCGGGAATTCGGACTCATGCATGTGCAAGACCTGTGCGCATAGGTTTACATCACTGAATAGTTGAGGGGTATGATGGCGACCGGTTGATCATAATAACGGCGACGATCCAGATTGTATGTTAAATATCCGGAAAATATTATGGAAGGTGTTGCTGTATGGCCTGCTGGCCCTGATTGTGTGTCAGGCGCAGGCGGGCAGTGCTCGCATTTTCATTGATACCAGGGCCGCAACGCTCACGGTGATGTACGGCGATACCGTCATCAAGACATTTCCGGATATTGCTATTGGCCGCTACGGCAAGACCTATTTCAAGCGGCAGGGCGATAATAAAACCCCGCTGGGAAACTACAGGATCGGCTGGATCAACAGCGAGTCCCGCTATTATATTTTCCTGGGGCTGACCTACCCGGACCGGCCGGCGGCCGATCGTGCCCTGGTGGATGAGCGCATCAGCGAGGCGCAGTGGCAGGAAATTCGTCGCGCCCTCGAGGCGGGCAAGATCCCCCCGCAACACACGCCGCTGGGCGGCTATATCGGGATTCACGGGTTAGGGCAGGGCGATATGGCGGTACATCAACAATATAACTGGACAAATGGCTGCGTGGCTTTAAGCAATGCGCAGATTGACCAGCTGTTGCAATGGGCCCGGGTCGGTACCCCGGTGGAAATTCGCTAAGCAGACATGCGCGGATGCTGGTAGCATATGCGCGGCATGGGTGATGTATGCGGGACGGCTGTCAGCTGTTAGCCGCATACTATGATTTAAATTTTCAGTTTGTGAAGGAGAAATGAATGATGGGTAAGTATGGAAAAGTCCTGGCAAAAGTCGGGAAAGTGTCATTAATTGTGGGTGTTTTCGGTCTGACGGCTTGTGCAAGTACCGGTGATATGGACGCATTGGGTGCGAGAGTCGATGCGGCCAGTGCAGATGCCAGTGCCGCCAGGGCCGAGGCGAGTGCGGCACGTGCCGAGGCTGCAGAAGCCAGGGCGATGGCAGCCAGTGCGACAGAGACTGCCAATGAAGCCAAAGCGACCTCGGAAGAAACCGAGACAAAGATTGACCGCATGTTTAAAAAGGCAATGTATAAATAGTTGCTGGTATTAACCCTGTTTTACGAAGCCCCTTCGGGGGCTTTTTTATATGCGGCAGCAGGCGGGCTAGCGTGTCACCGCAACCGGTATACCGTCCTGGTGCTCAATGGCCTGCCACAGTACTCTGCCACTGAGACTGATTTCATCCGGGGCGGTAAACTCGGCAATGGCATCGAGTACCCTTTGCATGTAGTTCGCGTAGTTTTCCGTGTCTTCCTCCAGCGGCGGGTGCAGTTCCACGAACAGTGAACCTGCAAGCCAGCCCAGTTTGATGGGTTGATTGACAAGGTGTACCGGTGTGCCGACCGGGATATCTTCAAACAGTCGCTCGATGTCTTCGGGGTACATGCGCAAACAGCCGTGTGTAACGCGCATACCAACGCCGTAAGGTTTATTGGTGCTGTGAATCAGGTAACCGGGTATACCAAGCCGCATGGCATAGCGGCCCAGCGGATTGTCAGGGCCGGCCTTGACAATATCCGGCAAGGGTTCATTACCCTCGGCAATGGCTTCGTCTTTCAGTGACTGTGGAGGACGCCAGTCCGGATCTTTTTGCTTGGTGACGATTTTTGTTTGACCGAGCGGGGTTTCCCAATCCATTCTGCCGACGCTGACCGGGTGAGTGATAACGACGGGTGTCTCTCCGGGGGCGGGTTTCGGGAAGTAATACAGCCTCATTTCAGGCAGGTTGAGTACCAGCCCGGTACGTTCCACGTTGGGCAGTATGAAACGATTCGGCAAAACAACGACCGAGTTTTCCTCGGGTAGCCAGCGATCGACCGCCGGGTTAGCCAGCAGGATTTCATTTTGTCCAAGGTCATATCGGCGGGCTATATCGAGTAGCGTTTCATCCCGGCTGGCCGTGACGCTATCCATCTGACCAATGACGTCAACATCCGGTGGTGGCAGTGTGAAGATGTCAGCCCGTGACGGGCCGCTAGCGATGATGACGAGTATACAAGTGAGGAATGTGTACATATTCAAGGTGTATAAATGCGAAAACATTGACATTAAATGGATAGTAGAAGTTAGGTAGTATTCTACACTGGTTCTAAATCATGCAAGGGCGAGGATGAAATCGATGAGTAACCGGCTCAAATTGTGCAGTATTGCCGTCTCCTTGTATGCCACAAGCGTTGTAGCGCAACCACTGTACAAATCGGTCAATGAACAGGGTGAGGTCATTTTCTCTGACAGACCACAGCCCGGCGCGGTTGAGGTACAGGAAGTCCAGCTGCAACCGGGACCATCCGAGGCCCGGCAGCAGGAAAGCATCGAGCGTGCCAAGCGCATTGAATCACAGGCCATTGACCTTGGCGCGGCGAATGCGGAGCGTGCTCAGCAACGCAAGGATGCGCAACGGCAGTCACGGCAACAAGCAAAAGAAACTGAAGCGCAGCCAGTGACAGACTATAAAAACGGCTACAGCTATCCGAATCGTCCGCTGTATCCACCGGTCATCAGTCCGCCAATACAGCCTGAACATCCTGTATTGCCGGAGGGTCCAGGGCGGCCTGTACAGCTCCCGGCAGCCCCGGTTATGGCCCCCCGGTTGTAAAATCCGGCGCGTATATTAATGCGTATAATGTATATTATGTTAAATAGCATATTTTTCCATATTTCCACTTTCCGCCCTGCAGGCCCCTGTCTGACAGCATTCTGAGGGTTTAAGGGATTTGGGCTAATCACACGTAATTCGCGCTGCCGAACACATTATTTCGGTGTGCACGGCGCACGCTACAGATTATTTACTGTCGTCAAAGTTGACTGCGGCATGTGAGCCGTCGCAAAACGGTTTGTTCTTTGATGCACCGCAGCGACACAGTGTGTAATGTTCCTGTGAAGCACCCTGTCCCCAGTGTGCATCCTGCAATTCGATTCCGCCGGTGATGCGCAAGGGTCCGTTTTTTTCAATCGTAATGGCTGCTTCGCAATCACTGACGGATTGCGGCTGTCCATTGATCGAATATGACAATGCGCCGGATGGACATTTTTCGATGACTGCCTTGACACGCTCCAGTGTGTCGCCGTCAGGTTCTATCCAGGGATCATTGTGCATGTTGAACACGCTTTCCAGTTCCCTGTGGCAGTGTTCCGCTACAGAACACAACAGCGGATTATTCACAATGGTGATCTCCCTGCCTTCGTAGCGTGTTGCCTTGTCTTCGGTACGGTCCGGTGAGACTTCATCAGTAAAGCCGGTGTACTTGTGGTTGCCATCGCAATAAGGTTTGTTCAGTGAGTTGCCACAACGGCAGAGCCCCATCGCGGGTTTCGTATCCAGTCGATGGCCGTCGCTGTCGATGAAGTTCTCCAGCCCTTTGACAATCACGGGGCCGTTTTTAGAGCAACTGATAACAGGTTTTGTCATTGGTGACCTCGTTGATTATTAGGGAAACAAGGATCAGTGTTTCCGGCTGGCATCCAGTGTGCGTAACAGGATCTTACCGGCCTCCTCTGCGCTTGTTCCAAAGGATATAACCCCATCCTCGTGTCCGCCCATGGAAAATATTTTATGCTCCCGGACGTCAGTTTCGTTAAACAGGCGCTGCACCTCTGTCGCCATCTGCGGTGTGCCATATGCTACGGTACTATCCGTAACGGGTATGTCGAGGCGGTCGGCTGCAAGCCAGATGTCCGGTGAATGGACATGCAGGACGATGCGTATCTCATCATCGAGATCATAGATCATGCCATGCGTCAGGGACTCGGATGAGGGTTTGATGGGGCCTGCCGCACTCACTGCGTTACTGGCGGCATCGTATGACTTAACCAGTGTGTAGTGGTTGCTATCCAGTTCAGACAGATGGCCGGTCTGGGTGCCGCTGATGATGAAACAACGTTTGCCGCATGCTGCATTGTCGGCCCCGGTGCGTTGACTCACGTTTCCAAAGCCAAAGCCCTCATACCGTGCCGGGTCCTGTCCGATGAGCGCCTGTTGCCAGAGGACGGTTCGCCACCTGTTGAGTTCTGCGAGTGGCTCCATATCCACGGGCCCTGCCTCGGAAAACTGCAGCCTGAATTTTATGACGCCCTCTTCCATGTATGCTGGTTCTTACGATGCCCTTTCCGCGAGCAGTTCCCGCAGGGCCGCGGGTAATAATGCCCTGGTCTTCTGTGTAATCAAGGCTTCGTTGCGTTGCCAGAACAGGCCGAGATAAATAATACCCAGGCCGATGGCGGTGAGTGCAATGGGAAACAACCAGCTGTCCTGGAAAATAGTTGAGGCCAGGTGCCCAATGTAAACGGCACTGCCCAGCGCCCCGAATATGACAAATACCCTGCGTACCAGAATCGCACCGGCAAGAATAAGACCGAGGTTGACACAGAAATAAATAAACCTTGAAAGTTCGCTGTCGGAGTGCTGCAGTGACAGGCCGCACCAGAAAGCTATGACCCCGAACAGGTAAAGCCAGAAAGCGTAATCCTGTCCGGATTTGCGCGAGCGGATGTCGATCCAGAAGGCGAGCAGTATCATCAGTATGCCGAACCACAGGGAGACAAAGGCGCGGAATAGATAATCGGCCTCCCCCCCGGTTAGCATGGCGGCGACATCCATCGACATGTACCAGAGCGTCACGGCGACCGGCATGATCATGAACGGGTAGCGGTAGCGCCAGGCCATGACCGCACCGATTGCCAGTGTGCCCAGCTCAAGGTAGATCCAGTGCCACTTGATGTAATGGTGGTAGTCCCGGTAAACGGTATCGTCCGGCCACCAGCCCATGCCCTGTTGTAAACCGTAGATACCCAGCGGTGCCATCGCGATCACAAAGGTGGCGCAGATGCCGGCGGGAACCGCGTGCCCTCCCCGCTGAAAATGACCTGTCAGCAGCAGACCGATGCCGGCATAGAGGATAGCGATAAACAGTATGCCCCAGCCGCCGAACTGTTCCCAGCCGAGGTTCATGAACAGCGTCATGGCACCAATGGCAATGAGGCCGCCAAAATAATAAAGGATATTGGTGAAGCTGAATGCCGGCCCCGAATCGGGTTGCGCGCCCAGGAAGGTGTACAGGGCCTCTGCCTGCTGCTTGTCCAGGATGCCTTCGTTTACTGCGCTATCGAGGCTGGCTTTGGTGAGTTTCATAATGGGTTGGTCACCGCCCTGCTCCGGGTTTCAGAATGCCACTGCCGCAGGCACTCGAATATGTCAGTGGCCCGTGCTGGAAAGCCTGTTCTCTGGTAGGACCTGTACTGTTCTTCGACGCGGTCACTGAATGCATCCATGTCGGCGCGGGAATAATTGCCGAGGTTATCAGCACTGACCTCGAAAGCCAGTTCCAGTGCTGCACAGAAATGTTTTTCCACGGCCTGCGGTTTGGCTTCTACCGTATAGAAAAGGCGTTGCTGCTTGTCAGAACGGCCGTCCGGTACATACCAGTAACCGTAGTCGTTCATGAGTCGCCGCTGTTTACCGGCGATACACCAGTGTCCCAGTTCGTGCAGGGCGCTGCGTTCGTAGTCGCGGGTAAATTGTACCTCGGCCAGTGAGCCGATTTCCGCTGCCTTGTAGAAAGGTTCAGGGAACCCACCAATCAGGCGGGTGCCATGGTGATGCAGTACGCTGTTGTTGAGGTGTTCAATCCACTTGATCATCTTGGGGTTATGCGTGCATGAATGGCGGACGATTTCAGTGGGCCAGTTTCAGTGTCACAACGCCGCCAATGATCAGGATGATGCCGAGGTATCTGCCGAGGCTGGCGGCATCGCCATAGAACATGATGCCCACCAGGAAGGTGCCGGCCGCACCGATACCCGTCCACACTGCGTACGAGGTGCCGAGCGGAATCTGTTTCTGGGCGAGCCACAGTAATAACCCGCTGATGCCCATGCAGGCAACGGCAATAATGACACCTGATATCCGGGACTCAGGCACTTGTGCCATTTTCAGGCCTACCGGCCAGCCAATTTCAAACAGTCCTGCGAGAATAAGATAGATCCATGCCATGTTAACCAGTCCCCTGAATCGGGTTTGCGTAGTATGCCATCAATGACGCTATCAGGTACCGGTGCGTCGTTTTTTCCACCAGATTAAACAAAAACAGCTCACAATAATGAAGTAGCTCGTCCAATAACACCACTCCGACGGACCCGAGTGACCAATGGACTCGATTTTAAACGTTGATTCGAGCCACTTCCATAATGGTAGTAACAAGATCGTGACGAATATGGCGAGGGGCAAAGAAATCAGGAAAATCGCGAGTGCGATGCCAGCATTATGCAGTTTATCTGCCATGTTCTTTTAAATAGCCCAATCCTGCTTGCATTCGAATGTATCAATCAGGCGTCATTACCTGGTTGGCGCAATCTTTTTCATCGACTGTGATCGATAAACTATAATACTTGTACGGATTTCCACCTATATGGGGGTGAGGGACCCACCAGAGAAACCAGTCGGAATTACTTTCTGAAACGGTCACGGGGAGATTTCTCCGGGTACAACGGTCAGTATTCACGTTTACCCGGCTAACCTTGCCGGCCCAGGTGGCTATCCAGGTAGACAGGTGTTCAAAACATGTCTGCCAGGCATTTCTGCCTTCGCCTGAAAATGGGGCGGACTCTTCTGCCTGACGGCAGTCACCGACTTCCGGGTGTATCAGATGCACATAGTTATAGTGTTCGTCGCTTACACCCTGAGCTAACACACGTCCCTCCGTGTCCAGAAAATCAATCCCGACCCTTGGAAGGATTTCCTCTGTTCCATTGTCATGATCCTTGAAATCCAGCTGTACATGAAAAGCAGCATGGGTCAATGAATGCCAGTATCCATAACCCAGAACGCTGGCAATAATAACAACGATGACGGACATTTTTCGCACAATGAAGCCTTTGTCACTAATACAGTTTGACTGGAATTACCAGGATACACGGCCATACCCAACGATAAACCTCACGTAATTTTATCGGGGTGTGTTGTCCTGCAGGGTATCAGGCATCCCGGTGATCCGCCCCCGTTCTGCTGGCTACCTCGTCGCCGTCTGCCTTGCCGCCGCCATGAAGCACGAACACAACAGGCAGCCTGGAAGCGGCGTTATAGTCGGGTGGCAAATGCAAATAATAGCTGCGTTCCAGGCCATCGAATTCTGTTGTTTGCAGGCTCAGGCCGGTATCTTCAGGATTATCGGGCTGCTGCATCCAGGCACAGGCAGTCATTGAAAACGGCAGTGATACAAACAGAAAGGCACAGATAGATCGTGTGGGCATGATTGACCTGCCATGCCGACGATTCATAGGGGTCGGTTATCCGACTGTTTTATGATGGCACCAGCCAGTGCGCCTGCCACGATTGATTCAACCAGTGTTCCTGTAAACCAGCTTAATGCCAGAGACCAGGGTATTGGCATGAACGTGTAGGAACCGAAGCCCATTGATATGCCGGCCGCTAAACCGAACAGCGCGCCGTATTTTATACCGGTTGAAACAGATTTCTGACTGACGAAGACATCATAAATCGCAACGAAGCAGACAGTGTATGCCAGCGTGACGATGTACATGAGCGTCATGTTCATCTCTTCCATGGGACGCCACAGACTGGCTGTTGCTTCGTATGTCTCCTGCAAGAGCAGGCCATGGATCACAAAATCGAGCAGCGACCAGGCTATGAAAATTACCACGACAGCTATAAACGGGCGTTTCAACATTCTATTCTCTCCTTGTATGCAGCTGCCATAATGCATCGGCGCGCAGTGTAACGGAATATTCGTGCATGAATATCATTCAAGCGAGTCGAGTAATTGCAGTGTTTCGCCACGCATCTCGTCTATGCCAGCCAAAATCGAGTCAACATTCGTGATGTTTTTGTCCAGCCCTTCCCAGTTTTCGCTCCATACAGTGAGCAATTTATCAGCTGTGTCGGGTAATGGCGGGTGCAATACCCGGGATAAATCACGTACTGTCAGGACGTAGCTCCAGCCGGTACGGGGGTTTCCTTTGTCTGCCTTGTCCTTGTCGTAGTGATGATGGAAGACAACCTGCTGCAACTCGCCCAGCTTCAGGAGAATTTCAAATGCAGCAAAACGCTGGTTACGATTGTCTTCTGTTTTTTCATTACGCCAGGTATTGTAACTCAGGCTGCTGACGGCGATCACGAGACTGATTAACGCGACCGCATTGCGCCGTAGTTGCGAGACAATACTGTTGTTTTCATTATTCATGGTTGAGTACTATTTCAATGCCGCTTCGATGGCGCGCGTGTTGAAACCCTGTATTTTTCTGCCATCAATCAGGATCAGCGGTGTGCCGCGTCCTCCCATGCGTCTGAATTCTTTCAAGCGCTTTGAAGACTTGTTGATATTGTATTCTACATAGTCGATACCGTGTTTCGAAAAATACTGGCGTGCTTTTCGGCAATAGCCGCAGTTTGTTACGCCGTACATAATGACCTCATGTGCAGCCTGGCCTGATGTAAAATAGATCACTCCATTTTGATCAACACGCTCAATCATTTCGGCTGACGCCTGCGGAATCAACAAGGTAAAGGCAAAGTACAGGGTTGTCATTAGTTTATTCATGGCGTACATATCATTATAGTCGAGCTGAGCGATCGGGAAGTACAACGACAAGCGCCACAATACTTTCCCGAGTCAGCTCGTGCGATAATTTATGCAGGAGCACTACTCCACTATGTCTGCTTTTGTGCTATCAATGAATCCTGTCGCGACGCAATATCTTCACGGCCTCGATCTTTCGACCATTCGTCAAAGCTACTCTTGCCAGTGTCTGCGCGCAGTATAGCGGCAACAACGGACAAAGGCATGTGCGGCCCGGGAATCGGGATCAGGCGGGCAGGAAATCGATGGGATAGGTGATGGTGATTTCGCTGACGTCTTTGGATTCGAAATTGAAGAGCTTGACGCGTTGCGTAATCTTTTGGCCGAGGGTGGCATCGTGCAGTTCACTGGAGACCAGTTCACAGCGGGTCACCTTGCCGGACGGGGCGATGGTGAGTTGCAGAACGACTTTACCCTGCAGGGTCGGGTCCTTCCTGAGGGCACGGTTGTAGACACTGTAGATGGCCCCCTTGTTGCGGTCGAAAACCATCTGGATCTCTTCGATGCTGCGCCCGGCGCTGCGTGTTCCCCTGTCACTGTTGCCCACTGTACCACCGCTGGCGGTAGTGCCTCCCGGACTCTGTACCTGTGTGGTGGAACGTGTTGCCAGTTCACCGCCGCCGGTATTGCGGCTCAGGCTGGCGGTCTGGATGCCGCCGCTGGAACGGGTGGTGCCGCTGGTCAGTAGCGCACGCTCGGTGGTGCGGGCCTGCCCGCCGTTCTGTGACAGTTGGTTTGTTTTACGCAGGTTACTGCTACTGGTGCCCTGGCGCATGTCAGCAAGGCTGTCTGTTAGCGCCAGCAGGCCGGACTTCTCGGCCTTTTGCCGTGCCGTAACCCTGGGCTTTACCGGTACCGGCTTCGCCTGCACGGGTTTTACCGGGGCTGCCTTGGCAACCTTCGGTACCGGCTTTGCAGGCGTCACGGTCTTTTTCGGCGCCACGGCCTTCTTCGGTACGGGCTTTGGTTCCGGCTGGGTGACCTTTTTCGGCAGTGGTTTCGGGACCGGTTTCGGTTTGGGTGGTGGCGGAACCGGTTTTACTTCAAGGATCAGGGTCGCAAGGCGCGGTGGTTCTTCAATTATCGGCTCGTCCCTCTCTGACAGCGGCAGAAACGGCATGGCAATGCCGAACAACAGGCACAACACCAGATTGATACGCAGGATACGCTGATAGCGGTCATCGCTTTCGGCGCTATAGGTCCATGGCATGGTGAGCGCGTGACTGTAGCTCGTCATGGCTTAGCTCTCCTGCAGTGGCTTTTGCAATACCGCCAGTGAAATGCGCGCAAACCCCGCTTCGGTGCAGCTCGCCATCACCTGTTTCAGAATCCTGTAGGGGATATCGCGGTCACCCATAATGGTGGCCTCGTGTTTGACGGGCTTGCCGTTTTTATCCTGCTGCGCGGATTTCCCGAGTTCAGCCTGCAGGGCTGTTCTCAGCAGGTCTGTGGCGCCAGCATCTGCGTTCAGCACAGCTTCTGTGCTGGTGATGACCTTGCCATGAATCATGATATCAGTTTCATTGATCATGACGACCAGCGCCATGCGAGGCTGTTCTTCGGCGACCGACTCGGGCAGTTTCACGGACTTTTGTGTTGGCAGTACCTCACCGTCGGATGAGTTCACCAGCAGGAAGAACACCAGGATGGTGAAAATGTCCATCAGCGACACCAGGTTGATGCCGGTGTTGCGGCCGGCCCGTTTGTGGTGACGATTCATACGATCTGCACGACGCGAATGGATCATGATTACGGACCCTTGTTGCTGGCGACTTTGCTGTTGTCAGCAGGTGCATCGCCAATGGCGATTTCCGGAAACAGTTCGGCCAGCTGTAACGTGCCGGCCTGCACAACCGGCGCCACGCGGATGCTGTCCATGGCCTGTACCACGGTGTCGTAGGAAATGTCGGCCTCCAGCAACAGCATGGCGTCGAGCTTCTCGGGGAAGCGAGCCTTCACCTGTTGTAACAGCTCCGATAATTGCCGGTAGTCTTGCCCTGCCTCGTTTGCGGGGATGCGCCTGATCAGGCCGCCGTTGCGGTCGCCTACCTCGATCATGTCAGCACGCACGATGATCTCCAGCTGGAAGGCGTGCTCGCTGTCGGCCTGGCCGGCGCTCGCGGCCGGCAGATTCAGTTCCAGTATAGTGATGCGCGAGAACACCGCCGTGATGAGCAGGAACGGCACCAGGATCACCATCAGGTTCATGAAGGCAGTGATATTGATGTCGGCCGGTTCGTGCTGCCCGGCGCGGCGACGCAGGCGGCGTCTCATCCGGCCTTGGCCTCGCCGAGCGGCCGTTCAGTTAACAGGTTCAGGAACTTCACCGAGGCCATTTCGAGACTGTCGACCAGTTGCGTGGTCTTGGTCTGCAGCACGGCGTATATCAGCAGCAACGGGATGGCGACCATCAGGCCGAAGGCCGTGGTGTTCATGGCGACCGAGATACTTGCGGACAGCATGTCGGCCTTCTCGGCAGGGTTTGCGGCGGCAACGGCGGTAAACGCCTGGATCAGGCCGATAATGGTCCCCAGCAACCCCAGCAGGGTCGCGATATTGGCAAAGGTGGCCAGGTAGGGGGTGCGTTTTTCAAGGTTGGGTACGGTCTCCATCAGGCCCTCCTCCATGGCGATCTCGACATCATCGCGGCGGCGCGAGGTGCGTGCGCGGTTGAGACCGTAACTGAAGATGTGGCTGATGGCGGAACGGGACTTCTCGGTGACCATGGCAACCTGCAGATAATCGCCCTTTTGCAACAGTGGCTGGAGTTTTTTCCAGATGCGGTGATTGCTGGTCCTGGCCATGCTGAGATAGATGTAGCGCTCATCAGCACTATCGGGTACATGAATAAGCCGCCGGACTGGAAGAATCCGACAATGGTGGTGTAAGCGTCCATAGGCTGCTCCTGTTTATCGTGTCTAGAATATATCTGGTGGTGCTCGTCTTTCACGCTGTATGCGATGTTGGAACAATCCGGCATTGTATAAAAGCTTACTGCAGGAGCGGCGTCTCGCCGCGATTCGCGCCGGGGACGGCGCTCCTGCAGGATTTAGCCAAAACCTTAGCAGTGGCAAAACCAGCTCTCAGTCCGGGATTTTCAAAACTACCGGGTAAAGATTACTGATGTGTTCATTCAATACCGTGAACTGCTTCGTAGTACTCGAGTTCCCTGAGGAACACGTCACGGTCTACGGGTGCGAGGATTTCATCGACCAGGCTGTTCATGGGACGGCCGGCCAGTTCACCGGCTTCAGCCGATTTCCAGGGCACGATGTGCAGTGCCTTGGGTAATTCACGGTTACCGACAATGGTGGCACCATCGAGCGTCAGTGTGTCCTCGGCGTGTGCCTGCAAGGCCGTGCTCAGCAGTATGGCAGGCAACAGCCTGTGGAACGTTGTACGCATCATGGTTTTACCTTCGCAGTCACGTTGTCGCCGGGATTGCGTGCCTCCAGTTCGGCAATCCATGCCAGTAAGCGGGGATCGTCGGACGCGGTGAGCTTCTGGTAGCGCTGGTAGTGCTGCAAGGCCTGGCGCGGATTCGGCAGGTAGCGGTCATAGAGGATGCCAAGGTTCCAATGGATGTTGCTGTTGTCCGGGTCGCGTCGCAGCGCTTCCTCGTAGATGAATTGCGCTTCATCGAGACGGCTGTGACGCCGGTAGAGCATGCCGAGCTGGTTGTAGGCCTCGATATTCCGGCTGTTGGTATCGATAGCTTTCTTGAAGGCGCTCTCGGCACCGGCGTGATCACCGAGCATGGTCCGGGTGATACCCAGGTTGACCCAGGGTCCGGAGAGTGAGGGTTGTTGGGTCGTTATTTCAGTGAGTTGCTCGCGGGCTGGCTGCCATTGTTCGGCCTGCATCGCTAGCAGTGCGCTTTGATACCCGGATTTAATGTCTGCCGTGGGCGTTGCAATGAGCGCCGGTTGATGGCTGCGGGTGTTCGTGCAGCCATTTATTAGCAGCAGGCAGATGGCAATGAATAGCAGTGCCAGCGCATGTTTCAACTTCATCTGTCTTTCCCCTCTCCCTCGGCAACTGCGCCATGCGTCGCTAAAGCGCCTGCTTTTGGTGCCCTACCTCCTGCATCCCTGCAGTCGTGGCCCTCTCCTGGGAAAGAGGGAATGCAGCTATGGAGGTAGGGTGCTTTATTTAAGTGCGGTGACATAGGGCGCCCCTCTTTCCAGTTTGGCATACCGGGCCGGCACCAGTTGCGCGAGTTGTTGCAGGCTTTTTTCGATCCAGGCGTTGTACAGACCGGACTCGATGCGTTGCACATTGGTCTCATGCAGCGTGATGGCCTGCTCTTCAAACGGATAGGCCTGTTCTTCCAGCAGAATGTTGTATTGCTCCAGGGGCTCGCCGCTCAGGTTCGCCGGTCGCTGTGATTGCAGCAAGGCGACGCCCAGTTCCGTATAGATCTGCGCCGTTTGAAAGGTGGCCGCCGTGGTGACTTCGGCGACCTGGTAAGCGGCGGCCTGTTCGTATTGCTGCATGGCCGATTGCATCAGGCGCTTCTTGACAGCGAGGCTTTTCTTCAATGGCAGGACCAGTCTTGCGCGACGGTAGTTTTCATGGGCATTATCAGCAAGCGTCAGTTGTGCGCGCGCGGCAAGATAGCGGGTGCGGTCACTGCGTTGCTTGCCCGCCTGCCGGTCCGCCCTGATGATGTCCTTCAACCAGCGCTGCTGTTCCGCCAGGTTGTTGCTGGCCGCGTAATGTGTAGCGATCCGTTGCCGTGCCTCGACGGCTGGTTCAACGGGTTGCGGAAATTGCTGGATGTAGCGCTGGTATGCCACGACGGACTCGTTCGGCTGGCCGGCCGCGGTATACAGTTCCGCTGCTTGCCAGAGTGCCTCACGCCGCAATGTCGGGTCCTCATGGCTGGTGCCGATGCGTTCGAACTCGCGGGCGGCCTGCAGCGGTTGCTCCTCGGCCAGGTAAGCCGTGGCGAGGCGTCGCGTTACCTCGTCCTGGCGTGGATCATTCGGGTAGCTGTTGCGGAAACGGTCCAGCATGGCGGCAGCCTGTGACCATTGTTGTAGTGACAATAATCCGGCAGCCGCATCGAATTCGGCGGTGGCCACGATGGAGGCCGTGGGTGTGGCTTCACGCACCCGCCGGAAATGGGCGACGGCGTCGGCGGTTTCACCGGCCGCCTGCGCAGCTTCTCCCTGTTTATAGATAGATGCGGCAAGTCGCTCATTTATATTGTCATACTCCTTGTTATCCCGTGGCATGCGCTGGCGTACCTGCTGGTAGGCGGCCTCAGCCTGCAGGAAATCTCCCTGCTCGAAGTAGGCATGTGCCTGTACCGTCCAGGCAACCCGTTGCTGGACGGCACTGGCCTGCTCGCTGGCAATGACTGACTGCGCAACCTGTATTGCCCGTTCCTGGTCACCGCTGGCCAGCAGCTGTTCGCTGCTGCGGGTAAGGACAGCCATGGCCTGCGGATGCCGGGGGAAGGTGCTGGCAAAGCGGATGGCATACTCGATAGACTGCCGGTGCCACGCCTGTTGTGCGCTGCCTGTCAGGCGCTCTTCCTGTTTGTCATAGGCGAGTACCGCCGCATAACCGGCAGCTGCTGCGTTCTCGTGAGGGGCGTAGTCGTAGGCGGTAATTTCGTATTCCAGTGCGGCCTGCTGGTAGTCACCGGATTCAAATAACAGTTCGGCCAGCAGGAAATTCATCTGCGGCGCGTCCGCATCCTCCCTGAATGAACCCAGGTAGCGCCGGTACCAGTGTGCGGCCTGCTGGTAGTCCTGCGGCTTCTTGTCCTTCTGCGCCAGTGCATGGTAGTGACGGGACAGGTCAGTCATGGCCAGCTTCAGGTAATCCAGTACCTGCGGGTTGTCCTCTGGCGAGTAATGCTGCCAGTACTCACTCTGCAGGTTGTACTGATCGACCAGTGCCTCCTTGCTTTCCAGTACCAGTGTCGGGAAGTTGCCTTGCTGATAGGTCTCGATAACGCGCATCTGGAAGCCGGGCGCCAGGCGATGTATGGGGTTTTGTGTCACAAACGCCTGGAAGGTTTGTGCGGCGTCGTTATAACGTTCCTTCTGCAGGTACAGCAGGCCAAGGTTGTCGTAGATGATGTATTCGTAATGGCGTGTGCCGCGTCGCTTGAAATACTCGGACACGCCATCGGCACCCTGCCCATAGGAGAAACCCAGACTGACCACGCGCAGGGTGTCATCCACCAGTTCGCGCCAGTTCGCGCCGCGGACGGCTCAGCTGATCGAGTTGCGCAATACCCGCTTCGGTATCCTGCAGCTCCAGATCGAGGAGTGCCATGAAGGCATCCAGTGATTCATCCAGCTCTGACAGCTTGAAAAAACACCAGCCGCTCTTGTATAGCGATTGCCGGTAGAACGAATTATCCGGGCCACTGCTGACCACGGCGCGGTAGGCCTGCTCTGCGTTATCGTAGTCGCGTTGCTCGAACAGGATCTCGCCACGCCTGAACTGTGCTTCCAGCACATATTGACTCTGCGGGTAGTGTTGTACGAGGGTTGCCAGCGTGTCGAGCGATTGTCGCGGCTGGCCATCCATCTCGTAGGCGCGTGCGAGTTGATAGAGCACCGAGTCGTTGTCCGCGCGCTGTGGATAGAGTGACAGTACGCTCTGGTACAGTTCGATGGATTCGCGCGCCTCTATTGGCTGCAGCGACGGGGTGTCCGGGGTAGTCTGCCCGGCTTGCGGCAGTTCCTCTTTTTCCAGGTTCAGGTCGGCAATGCGGCGCATCGCGTGCGGGCGTGAATCCGATTCATCACCGCTGTCAAGAAAGGACCGGTAGGCCGAGATCGCCTGCACTTCACTGGCTGACACCGGTGTGTCCTCGAGTTTTACCGGGCGTTTGCCGAGGCTCGCGATGGTAGGCTCATTGTCCCCGTGCAGCACTGAGCAGGCGCTTGACAGGGCGGCCATCATCACCATGACAGGCAGTACGGGCTTCACTGTACGCTCCCCTCCACTGCCGGTTGCTGCAGGGCGTTGTCATAGGTTTGCGCAAGCGCGAAACGTGCCTGGATGATATAGGCATCGACACGCTGTTGTTGACGCTCCAGTTCATTGATGGCGAGATGCTCCAGTTGCTTGCCTTGTGCAAGCAGGGTGGTATCCGTCTGTGCTGACAGTTTCTCGATGGTTGACTTGTTAGCGGCGATACGCCGTTTGAAATCGCCAAAACCGGACGGGGCATCGATTTTGGCCTGCTGCAGGCTGTCGATGCCGTGCTGTGACTCGTTGAGCAGGGTGTCCAGTTCGGCGAGTTGCCTCCTGGCTTGCCACAGGCGTGGTTTGTAGTCTTCCTGAAATTGCCAGATGAGCAGGCCACGCAGGCGCTGCTGCTTGTCGTGCAATGTCGCGGTATCGGGATTATCCGGTAGCTGCGCCAGTCGCTCAGCGATGGTTGCCAGTTGATGCCACTGCCGGGCCTCTTCCGGGGTCGCCAGTGCGGCGGCATCGTCCATTATGCCGATGCGGGCAAGATTCTCGGCCAGTGCGGCACGGCGCTGTTGCAGTTGCTGCAGGCGCGTGCCCTGCAGTACCTGTTGTGCTGCGGGGCGGTGTGTCTCAAAGCGTGCCTGGCGGCCGGCGAGCATATCGTCGTAGGCGGCGATAGCGCTCTCCCAGCTGGATAGATTAACTTGTAATACAAGGAGATCACGGTAATTCTTCACAGCTTCCTGAAAGTCGTGCGATGACATCAGTGCGAGCTGGTAGCGCAGCGCAGGTGCCTCGGAGTCGAGGTGCAGTTGTTGCATCCAGCCGTTGCCGGCGCCGAGGTTGTGTTGTTGCAGCAGATCCAGCAGTCTGCCCTGGTGGATGGCGCTGATGGATTGATCCAGTTTCTGTCGTTCCTCGATCAACTGCCTGATGCCATCATTGTAATGCTCTACAGCGCGTCCATGCAGGTTCATCTTTGTCATGGCATAGGGAATGGCCAGCAATGATTCCTGTACCGCCGGATCGGTGCTGTCACGGCTGCTCAACTCCAGCCACGGCACCAGTGCCGCTGCATAGTTTTCACTTTCGGTATCTGCCCAGCCGGTGCCGAGCAATGCCCTGTTCGACAGCGGGCCTTCGAGACGTACACGCTCCAGTGTCTTGCGGGCCATTTCCGGATTGCCGTCTTGCAGGTAACTGTAGCCGAGTGCCAGGTTGGCCTTGTCACGCAGCAGGCGCAGCTCCTCGTTGCGGCCATTGATATCACCGATATGATCAAGTTGTTTCGCGCCCAGCTGCTGTTGCTGTTCCCGGATCAGGGCAATACCGAGGTTGTAGTTCAGGAACGGTGACCAGCGTTTGCCGCTGCGTGCATCCTGCAACAGCTTAATGGCCGCCTGGTTGTTACCCTGTTGCAGCAACAGCAGGCTGTGCAGGTTGACTGTGGCTGTGCGGGTTGCGGCTGTCATCGTTCCCTGCACACGTTCTATGGCCTGCAGTGCCGCGTTTATATCACCGCGCTGCCAGGAGATCTTCGCAAGATAGAACCAGGCACGGTTGCGCGTGCTGACATCGCTGGTCTCCTCGCTGAGCAGGCGTTGAAAAATGTGGTTGGCCTCGTCCCTGAGGCCATAGGACAGGTCGAGACCACCCAGCATCAGTTCGGCCTCTGCCGCGTGGTTTGGCAGGCGTTGCTGCTGCCTTGCAATCTGCAGGCGCACGATGCTGTTGAAGTAGTCCTGCTGGAAATAATGGTAGAGAACCTCGCCGTATTGCAGGTCCTTGACCGCTGACGGCGGTGCATCCGCTGCGTCAAGTGAGGGTGTGATCACGATCAGACACAGCAGCAACAGCCGTGAGCAGGTGAAAACCGGCATGCTGCTTATTCCCATTCCCTGATGCTGAAATCAGGCTGCTCGCTGCTGTCGTTATCGACAATTTTCAGTTCAATGAATCGGGCCCCGAGTGTCTTGGTGATGATATGGTTGGCGCCACGACGGTATTCCCGGCCATTGGGTCCCTGGCCCGTGAAGATGGCAACCAGCTCGTGTTCACCGGCCTTAAGGTTGCCCATGTAGAGGCGCTGGACACCGCCCTGGTGCAGGGCGTCTACCTCGCGTTGCGTATAGAGATAGTTGCTGACCACATTGTCGTCGATCTTCAGTTGTACCGAGTCAAGGCTGAAAAACTCGCCGATGTCGAGAGACAGAAACACCGCGACCTGGGTGTTTGCAGGGTACAGCAGTTCTTCTTCAAGGATGAACAGTTCCCGGTTGAGCGCCAGCACGTCTTGCTTCAGGGACTGGATTTCTTCATCGAGACTTGCCGTCGTGCCGGCTGTTTGTGCGGCCGGCTCTGCGGCGACTGTGGTAGTGCAGAATATCAGCAGTACTATCCAGAAACGGAACGGAACAGGAAAATGGCATTTCAGGGACATGACATGCGGCCTCCGTAAACACAGCAGCGACTGCCGACTGGCAGCCTGTTACAAGTGTGCTGAATTTCGCATCAAGAGGATGCGCGGAGCATCACAGTTCTTGATCGCGGGAGCGGTCCGTTCCTGTGCTACAAAGACACGTCTGTAGGAGCGGCGTCCTCGCCGCGATTCGAATCATGAAAAAACAATCGCGCCGGGGACGGCGCTCCTACATGTGAATTCAAAAAATGTTACTGGAGCTGTGCGAGACCGGTGGAATAATGCATACGTCCCTGGTTGTCGATAATGACGGCCTCGGTATCAGGTATGGAATTGATTAACTGCAGACCGTCATTGACGCCGAGTACAAACACACTGGTAGACAGTGCATCCGTATCCGTCGCCACTGCCCCGATAATACTGGAACTGTGTACCTCGTGAGACGAAGTGCCCGTGCCCGGGTTGAGGATGTGATGGTAGCGCACACCGCCCTCTTCAAAATAGCGTTCATAATCACCGGAGGTGGAGATGGCTGAATTTTCCAGCGGAATCATCGAGACGATACTGTCCTTGTTGCGAGGATGGCGGATGCCGACATTCCAGGGCCTGTCCCGGCGCTTACCGATGACGCGCGAATCACCACCGGCACTGACAATGGCATTTTCGACGCCGCCACTTCGCAGTATTTCCATGCTGCGATCAACGGCATAGCCCTTTGCTATGCCGCCAAGGTCTATGCGTACACCCTGGCGCATGAATTCAATGCTGGAGCTTTGCGGGTCAATCTTTACGTGACGGTAATTGATGGCAGGCAATGCCTGCTCGAGTTGCCTGTCGCTGGGTTTTTTAGCGTTCCGGTAATCATAGTACTGTCCTGCACTGGCATAGGTGATATCAAAGGCGCCAGCCGTAATTACAGAGTAATCCAGCGCGCGTATGATCAGAGACAACAGTTCCGTGCTGACGGTAACCGGTCCGTCGGCGGCATTGGCATTGATTAAGGACAGCTCGCTGTCAGGCTTGTAGGTACTCATCAAATTGTCGATGCGATGCATTTCGTCCAGTACCGCCTGTGTCAGGGCCCTGCCCTGTGCAGCGTCTTCATGCCAGAGTTCAACATTGATGGCCGTGCCCATGATGGCGGCTTCCTGGCGGATCCAGCCGGCGCTGGCATCGAGTGGCAATAGCATCAGTATGGACAGTATTAAAAGGCGTACATGACGTGCCCGATTGTTAATCGTGTGGGGCCTGGATGGCATGAGACTGTGCGGGTGGGTCATGATGCCTATATCGTCCCGGAAACAATGGGATTGAACGCGGTCAGTTTGTCCATGAGTGCAGCATTACCGAGGCCATGGTTCGGGAACAGGCTCGTGAAGTTAGCCTGCTCGCCATGCAGTACCATGTAATTCAGTATCACGGTCTCGACCAGCAGGTTGACCTGGTTGGCGGCCGGTGTGGCATTGGTTTCTACAGAACCGTCACTGCGGAAATGCCCCAGCTGCTGGTGTACGGCCCGTTCAACCATGTCTGCGCCGAGCAATTGTGGCCTTGATCCTGGATTGTAGACAAGAAAGAATGACGCGGCGGTTGAAGAGTTATCACCGGTCCAGACGCCCTTGCCGCCACCCGTCTGGGTGTCATCTGTCATGCCGTTGCTGAATACGGAACCATCACTGAATACGTAGACCATCAAAGGTACACCGTTGCCATTGTTGGCGCGTGCAGCATACTCCAGACAGGCGCCGATGCAGCGCCCGGCACGCAGATCGCGCAATTCACCGCTGGCGCGATCGCCGGTGTGGTAATCATAGCCACCCAGGGTGATTGTTCCGGCACCGGCAAAACCATTGATGACCATTTTCATGACGGAAGCGGTTTTGCGAAACTCGCTGTCATTGTTGAATTCGGTCTGATCGAATATCCCGCCAGGCCCGACAATGTCAGGATCGAGCGCCGGATCAAGCGTGGTCGGGTCACCAAAACGGTCGGCAATGTCTGCCGCCTTCACATAGCCACATTGCACCAGGTCCTTGACTATGGCATCCGCCGTGACCCGGGTATCGACCTGGTCGAGTTTCATCCGGCTGATGCGTTCGATGGACTCCATCACGGCAACCGCGTCATCCTGGCTGAGCACGCCGATCAACTGGCCGGTATCCACCATGCCCGTGACATCGGACGGACGGTCAACCTTGGTGGGACGGATCGAGGGATCAATCAGCATGGCCGGTGCCATGGAGTTTCCGCCGGAGTCGGAACTCCTGGAGCCGATCAGAGACAACAGGCTGCCATCTGCACCGGCACGCGCGATGCCATACATGGGATTGTGCGGGTTGTTAGCGGTGTCGTTATCCGAGCGCGCGGGGATCACGGCACCATTGATTTCAGTGCTGCGGCCCAGCGCCTTTTCCTGAATGCCCTGCAGCATCGCACTGCTGGCATGAAAGCCGAGCCCGAAGTCCGTGTTAATGAAACTGTTGCCTGTCAGCGGATTTATCGAGTCCGGTGTCATGTCACCCGGTAACCCCAGTTTGCTGTAACCGGCGGTGCTCAGGGAATCCAGTTGCCCGTCCTGTTTCCCGACCAGTACGTTGGAGCCTGCGATATTCGCACCCCCGGCCAGGTCAAAACAGATAAACGGAATTTTACCGGCGCCGAGGGACTTGATGCCGCAGCTGGTCTTCAACGCCTCCAGATCCGGGGACAGGTCCGCGGCGGCCCTGCGCGGATTGGCGAACAGGCCGAAGAACGTCGGTGCGGTCACGAGGCCAAGCCCTGAAAGAAGCCCCTGCCCCAGCAAGTCACGGCGGCTGATCGGGCGGCCATGATCATTCAGGCGCAGGGGTTCATTCAGTCGACGGTGGTTGGATTTTCTGGCCATGCAATACTCCCGGTAGTGTTCTATTGAATCAGCATGGCGGCACTGCCAAGCATGGCGGCACAGGTCGCCTTCACGACTTCCCGCGTACGTGTCACTGTCGCGCAACCCGGCGAAGGACCATTGGCGCAGGCAGTCAGGATGAGTATCAGGTCGTCAAGTTCGCTGATGACCTGTGCGGGGTCGGGCTGTGTTGTTAACCCGGTATTCATTACCCTGTTGAGCAGTGGCAGGATGACCTTGTCACGTTGGGCGGCTGTATTAAAGGCATTGTCTGCCGTCTCGTTGAAATCAAACTGCGGAAAATAGTCCGTGCGCAGCACGTTGCCGTTGTTATCTACCAGCGCGTTGCAGTATTCGATGGCCATTTGCGAGACTGCCATCTGGTGTGCCGAGAGAAACCCCTCGATATTTTCAACGGTGGGCAGCTGTTGCCTGACGGTTTCGAATACATCGTCTACATCTTCCTGTTCAGGACTGACGCGGGTAATGGTGGCCATAGTGGCATTGATCTCGTCAAAATTACGCAGTCCGACATCTGCGGCTTCCGGCAGATCGGGCGGTGTGCCGGGCTGCAGTGGCTGTGGCTCAAGTACAACATGGGTACTGTTTCCAAACACCTCGAAGGTTAGAAAGAATTCGTCTGATTCAGGACCTTTTTCCAGTGCAATAATGGTCCCCAGTACGGACAGTTTCTGGCCCATGCCGGGTTGATACTGTGCACTGCTGAGAGTGGTATCCAGATGCTGATAGGCCTGACCGACGCTCGCCTCCTTGCCGTTGATTCCGATGCGCATGCCCGCCACCGGGATATTGTCTGGCGTGGCATCGGCATCGAGGATGATGAATAACGGGTCATTGAACAGATAGCTGTAGTTGTCGAACTGGCTGACCTGTAACATGACATAGGAGTCCGCAATGCCGCTATGATCACTGACGTTAAACAGTAAAAAGAATTTCTCACCAACACCTGCTTCAAAGTTCTGCATGATTTGTGCATTGGTGAGGACACGGTTATGGATGGCTACCAGCCGCAACCGGCCCTGCCACTGGCGGTCACCGGAGACCTCGTTACCCAGCAGGAAGGCAAAACTGTCATCCCAGTCAATCAGGCTGCCGCCGGCAACCGGGTCACTGTCACCGGTAAAGATGCCATTCACGTAAATACGGCGGCCCCTTACCGGGTCATAGGTTGCCACGACATGCTGTTGCGTCGCCTGCAGGTCTTCATCGGCATCAGCAGTAGACAGTGCGGGATCACCATTGGGGTCCGTGTTGGTGTTGCGCTGCAGGAAATTGTAGTTGTACTGCGTTTGCCCGAGGGTGAAATTACGCACAGTGGTTCCGGCTGAGTAACTGATAATGCGTGCCGGACCTTCCTGGGTGACGTTGGCTGCTACCACCCAGGCTTCAATGGTGTATTCACCGGTGGCGGTAATCAGTTCATGCAGCTTGCGGCTGGTTGTCGTCGAGGCCTGCGCCCTGCCATTGGTGATATCGAGTCCCCAGCCACCCACCCAGCCGGTGTTGCCGCTCAGTGTCAGGTGCATGCCCGGTTCGACGCCACTGGTGTCGAACGCGGTGTTTCCCTGCCCGGTTTTAAACTGGTACAGCGCGATGACATTCTGTTCATGGCGGCTACCACCACTGGCAACGATACCGTCGGGTAATGTCAGGGCCTTGCTGGTGACAAGCTGTGAATCGATTTGCGTCACCGGGATTTGTGCAGCGAAGGCGGCGATGGCTGCTTCCATGGTGTCAGCGTCATTCAGGCAGTTAGATGTCCAGCAATTATGAAATTCTTCACGCAGCCGCAGCACGAAACGTGAGTTCGCGGGATTATCCAGGTCAATCCTGGGTTTGGCGGCCTCGTAGGCTGTGTCCGCGTCACTGTCCGCAAAGAAGGGAGACTGTGCATTGGCGGCCGAATCCACATGGCAGCTGGCACAATGAGCCGTTAGCAAGGGATGCACGGTAGTGGCGAACAGGCCCGAGTCGTCGGGAAAACTTTTGCTGTCACCCGGGTCTCGCAGCGGGGGTGCAACGAGTTCAATAATATTTCCGCCACCGGCGACCCCACCGGCCCAGGCGGTGATATAGGCCGTGATGACATCACCACAGGCACTGTCACTGTCCAGCCAGCAGTTATGACCGCCTGCTACCTTGGTTACCATGCGTGAACTGGCCGGGTTGGCGAGGTCAACGATGCTGTTCGCCTCGGCATAGGCGAGGTTGACGTCATCCATGCGTACGAATGTGGGTGACTGACCGCCGCTACCGTGGCAGGCACCACAACGATTCTGTCTATTGAGGTTCTCCCAGACATTCAGCCTGAATGCCTGTACATCGGCCGTCGTTGCTGCCGGGCCGGAATAACTGGACGTCATGGTGGTAAATGTCTGCGGATTTTCAGTCGTGCTTTCACCGCCACAGGCGGAAAGCATGGCGCTGGCAAGCAACACTGCCCCGTATCGATGCAGGACGAGATGCATGATGGAATTTATGATGTAGTTCATTGGTTATTCGCCCATGCAGTAGACGGCAACTTCTGCAAACGCTGTCTTCATGTTGTAGTTGTCCGCCTTGAAACTGGCAGTGGTGATGTCCACCTGGTTACGGTCAGCCGCGTTGCCCGGATCACGCAAACAAACCGTCTTGAAGGCCTTCTTGACCTGGCAACGGGCGAATGCCTCGCTGTTGGCAAGTTCTCTGCCCATTGATTTGGCACCGGAACCGGAACCGGTCAGGTTGCTGTCCCAGCCCAGCAATGCGTTTTGACCACTGCGCCAGTAATTGTCCCAGCGGTCATCCGCTGTGATGTAGCCGTACTTGAAGGTGTCGGCATTGATATGGTATTTGGGCTGTACCGAACCGGGTGTGTACTGGATACGCTGAGTGGTTTCATCGAAGTTGTAGTAGGCGAACGCCTGAGCCATCGGGTCCATGCCGTTGTGGCAACCGATGCAGGAGTTGAGGAACAGGCGACTGTCACCGCCGGGACTGCGTGAGACATCCTGGCGAATGCGGGCAGGTGAATAACTGCTGTCCTTGACCTGCTCCATGTCGTTGCAGAGATGATTCAGCAAGGTGAAGCGAAACATGGCGCGGTTTGTTCCCGCCACGAAAAAAGCCTCGGCTGCAGCACGCGTCGTCATCACGCCCGCCGTTGCATTTACCGGCAGGTCGGTGACAGAAGTCTGTGTGACGGCCTGCAGGTGAGTCTTCAGGTCAATACCCTGGTCCTCCAGCGCCTGGTAATGATCGTTGTCGGTCATTGAGTAGTCAGGCAGTCCCAATACCGGATCGCCGACATATACCAGGTTGGCTGACAGCAGTTCGTTGAAGGGTGTTTTATCGCGAATCATGCCGATGACGGTGGCGGTGTAGTCATTCAACGGTGCAAACAGCGTCCTTTCACGGTTGCTCCATGGGGCCGCAAAATTTTTCAGGGTAATGTTATAGAAGGCCTTGTTGTCCATTGCGATAAGGGCTGCATCCAGATCATTGCCGGCCATTAACGCGGCTTCCATGTCATCAAGTACCGATTCCTCTGGCGGAATACCGGCCAGCCTGTCATGCAGGCGTTTCGCCTGACGGCGTTCGAGTGCATCGGCAAAAGCAGTCGTAGAGAACAACATCAGGATGCACACAATGATTGCCCTGCGGATCCGGTGGTTAGACGTTGTGTAATCAGACTGTTTTGACAGACGCATAATCACTTCCTGCAATCATTGGTTTTTAATTGTCGTTATCTCCGTGGCTGACAATCCTGATGTTTGTAGGCGTGGCTTTCTGTGATTCTGTTCGCGGAACAGGATTCCTCGACTGTCCTATAGTTCAACTGCGACACGGGTTATGTAACAGGCGGGAACTGAATCACATTGATTTTTGTGTGTGATTACGGATGCAGGGATCACCAAAGGAAAACGACGTCGGATGTGCGTACTTATATATGTGCATCAGGATCTACTATGACTCTAATCAACGCGTGTTTTCAGGGCGTCAGGAAGATTGCAGCCATGTGCGTTGCCTGCGTGTTGTCTGTTGCATTGCAGGCATGTGGCGGGGGTGATGGTCAGGACCCTGATCCACTGGTCGAGGATTTCGGTATTGCCTTTGTGCGTCGTCCTCTGATCGTTGATATGAATAATGTGTTGACGCAGCCGGATATTCGCGAGGCATTAACGTTCAATGCCGGTGGTGACCTGTTTTACCGTGATCTGGCTTCTCCGGGTGCACGGCAACGCAATGTAACCGCATCCTTCACCGGTGGCCTGGGTGATGTGAAGGATGTTGAAGTGTCCTATGACGGCGAGCGGCTGCTCTTCGCCATGCGTGCGCCCGAGATACCCGGCCTCGCCCCGGCTGACCAGCCGAAGTGGGATATCTGGGAATACCTGATTGAGGCCGATGAGCTGCAGCGCGTCATCCCGTCGGACATTACCGCTGCCGCCGGGCAGGATGTGGCGCCACACTACCTGCCGGATGGCCGCATAATATTCTCCTCGTCACGTCAAAGAACATCGCGTGCCGTGCTGCTGGACGAAGGCAAACCACAATTTACCGCGCTGGATGAAAACCTCAACGAACATGCCATGGTGTTACATGTCATGAATGCAGACGGTAGTGATATCAGGCAGGTCTCGTTTAACCAGAGCCACGATCTTGATCCGATGGTGCTTTCTTCCGGAGAAGTGGTTTTCAGCCGCTGGGATGACATGGGTAGTCGTAATGCCATAAGCCTCTACAAGATGTATCCGGACGGGACCGGCTTGCAGCTTCTGTACGGTTCCCATAGCCATGACACCGGCACCAATAACGCTGATGTGCATTTCCTGCAACCGCGGGAATTGGAAAATGGCCGGCTGCTCGCCCTGCTGCTGCCATTTACAGGGTCCTACCGTGGCGGCGAGCTGATTTCACTGGATATCGAAAACTATATCGATAACACCGAACCTACAATGGACAACCAGGGGATACTGTCCGGACCGGCGCAGTCCGCTCTGCTGATCAATGATGTCCGTACAGACAACAGTGTCTCTCCCGGTGGCCGTTTCCGTAGCGCCTGGCCGCTGCTGGATGGTACGGATCGTGTACTGGTCAGCTGGAGCGAATGCCGTTTGCTGGAGGATACCGTGATTGTCCCCTGCACCGCCGGCCGGATTGAAAGTCCTGATGCACTCGAGGCCGATCCACTGTACGGAATATTTCTCTATGACATGTCTACCGATACTCAGTTACCGGTGGTTGTCCCGCAGGAAGGCATTACCTATACCAATGTGGTGGCAACCGCCCCACGCGCCCTGCCATCCATCATTTTCGACAAGCAGCCCGGTATCGAGCTGGACCTGCAGTGGATTGACGAGGGTGTCGGCATACTCAATATCCGCAGTGTCTATGACATCGACGGTGTGGATACCGCGGCACCGGATATCGCCACGCTCGCCGACCCGAAAGAGTCCCTGGCCGCTGATCGCCCTGCCCGTTTCCTGCGCATCGTCAAGGCCGTCGCCATGCCAGACAACGACGTGGCCACACTGCCGTTTACTGCCTTTGGACGCAGTAGCCAGCAACTGATGCGCGAGATCATCGGCTACACACCGGTACAGCCGGACGGGTCCGTGCGGGTCAAGGTACCGGCCGATGTGCCACTGGCCATCAGCGTGGTGGACAGGGACGGACGGCGCATCGGCGACCGTCACCAGAACTGGTTGCAAGTGCGTGCCGGGGAAACAGTCCACTGTAACGGTTGCCATAATCATGCCGGTGGCAGCCCCCACGGTCACCCGCAGGGGGCGCAGTCTGTGCATGCCGGTGCCCCGGCAACCGCTATGGAATTCCCGAATACAGACCCTGCCTTGCCCGCGATATACGGAGAAACCATGGCGGAAACCCTGGCGCGGTTTGATGTCCTCTCCCTGCAACCCTCGACTGACCTGATATATCACGACCTCTGGACCGACGAAATGGCTGCCGCTCGCCTCAAGGATGCGTCAACCAGCCTGCTGTATGCGGACCTGTCAACCGCTGCACCGGCCTCATCCGTCTGCCAGGGGGACTGGGACAGTCAATGCAGGACAGTGATCAATTATGAGCAGCATATACACCCCCTGTGGAATCGTGACCGTGGCGTAAACACCTGCACAGAATGCCATGCCAGCCTCGATGCAGCCGACATGGACAGGGTACCGGATGCACAGCTCGATCTGACCGATGGTGTGTCCGCAGAACAGGCCGCGCATTTCCACTCCTATCGGGAGCTACTGTTCGCTGACTTCGCCGAGGAACTCGGTGATAACGGCCTGCAGGACATCCTGGTACCCGGTCCGATCGATCCCGAGACGGGATTGCCGACCGAGGTGCGTGTACCGGTTGCGCCTGCCATGTCGAGCGCCGGTGCACGTGCAAGCTGGCGTTTTTTTGATCTGTTCAACAGTGGAGGCAGTCACGAGAATCGTCTTGATGCAGCCGAACTGAGACTTGTCTCGGAATGGCTGGATATCGGTGCGCAGTATTACAACGATCCATTCGCAGTACCCGGTAACTGATAGCGACTGTATGCACGCGTGCACTGTTGCCCGGGGATTTTCGCAGTTACGCGTGCTCGTGATTGTACTGCTGTTGCAGGCCCTGCTGGCCAGACAGGCATTTTCTGAAGAACAACTGGTCGAGGTTGTTGTTGCTGCGCCATACCTGGAAATGCATACCGGCCCCGGCCGCGGTTACCCGGTATTCCACGTGGTTGATCGTGGCGAGACCATTAGCGTACTGAAGCGGCGTACCGACTGGTTCAGGGTACGTACCGGGAAAGGCAAGGAAGGCTGGGTCAGGCGTGCGGAAATGGAACAGACGTTAACCCCCGCGGGTGACCAGACCCGCTTCGCGGAGGCAAATATCGGGGATTTCTCGAAAAGACGCTGGGAAGCCGGGGTGCTGGCCGGAGACTTTGAAGGTGCGGATATGATCACGGCTTATGCAGGATATGCCATGACGGCGAATTTCTCTGCAGAATTGTCTGTATCACAGGTGTTCGGGAATTATTCGGATTCGGTTGTTGGTCGCGTCAGTCTGCTCGCGCATCCGTTTCCGGAGTGGCGTCTGTCGCCTTTCTTTTCTCTGGGGACAGGGATTATCTATACCGACCCGAACGTTACGCTGGTCGATGAGCTGGATCGTACCGAGCAGATCGGCAGTGTCGGCGTGGGTATCCGCTGCTATCTGACGCGTCGATTCTTGCTGCGTGCCGAATACAGGAACAGCGTCATTTTTCAGGATAAGGACGACAACCAGGAGATAAACGAATGGAAAGCAGGTTTCGCATTTTTCTTCTGAGGTCAATGCTTGCACTGGCCTTCATGAGCCTGCTGCCGGGTTGCTCCTGGGTGCGGGTTGATGATGCACCACAGGATGACACGACGCCGGTGATAAGCCCGGACCTTGAAAGACGCACGGTTTCCGAAGCTGATATCGACAGTGAGGACTTCGAGGTCGGTGCTTTTGTCGGTGTCATGAGTATCGAGGACTTCGGCACTAACGTGGTCTATGGAGCGCGCGGCGCCTACCACATTACCGAGGACTTCTTTACCGAGGCCGCTATCGGCCGGACAAAGGCAGGCGACACCAGTTACGAGACGCTCAGTGGTGGTGCCCGGGTGCTGACGGACAGTCAGCGGAAACTGACTTACTACAATCTCTCGCTGGGGTACAACATCCTGCCGGGTGAGGCATTTATCGGCAAGGGTCACGCCTTTAACAGTGCCCTGTACCTGATCGCCGGCGTTGGAAATACAGAGTTTGCGGATGACAGCCATTTCACTGTCAACGTCGGCGCCGGCTACCGGTTCCTGGTGAATGACTGGGTTGCGCTGCATCTAGACTTCCGCGACCACATTTTCAAATCCGACCTGCTCGGAAAGGATAAAACAACACATAACCTGGAAGGTACCGCCGGTATCAGTTTCTTCTTTTAACAGGAGTCGATTATGGAAAACAAGTTAGCACATTACATGAAATCATGGCTCGGCATGGCCGCTGCGGTGATCATGGCGACATCCGCTGTATATGCCGGCATGAAGCAGTCGGGTGCACCGGACTTTACGCTGAAGAGCAACACGGGTGAAAATCTCAGGCTCAGTGAATACCGCGGCGAGGTTGTGCTGATCAATTTCTGGGCCTCGTGGTGCGGCCCCTGCCGCCAGGAGATGCCGGTACTCAGCGAACTGCATGACAAGTACCGTGCACTGGGATTCACCGTGCTGGGTGTCAACGTCGAGGCTGATTCGAGCAAGGCGAAAAAACTGCTGGAGGAACTGCCGGTGAGTTTTCCCGTGGTATTTGACAGCGACAGCGTCGTCAGCAAGCAATATGACGTGGTTGCCATGCCCAGCACCGTGCTGGTGGATCGCGATGGCAATATGCGCTACCTGCACAAGGGCTATAAACCCGGACTTGAGACTGTCTACCAGCAACAGGTTCGTGACCTGATCAGGGAATGACGGCAGTGACTATCCGCAAAGCAGTTATTCTCGTTCTGGGTGTGTTGTACCTGCCGGCTTGCAGTATGGTCGAACCCTGGGTAAAGCCCTATGAGCGTGAATACCTTGCGGATGAAATCATGCGTTTCGAACGCAACCCGGTGTCATCCTCCTACATGATTCACGTCTACCAGGCACGCGAGGCGGCGCGTGGTGCTGAAGGTGGTAATGGTGGGGGCTGTGGCTGTAACTAGTATCCGCAAAACCTGTCTCGCGGGTCTGTGCCTGCTGTGCAGCGGCTTGCCGACCGTGGCCGGCGTGTTGCCGGATGACCGTGCCGATGCGCTGTATCACTCCTATGATGGCGGCGGGGTCGAGATCACCGGGCCATCGGTGCTGGTTCTGAAAAACGTCGGGCAGAATTTTGCGCTCAGCGGTAACTACTACGTGGATTCCATCAGCAGCGCATCCATTGATGTCGTCACCACGGCCAGTCCCTACACGGAAGAGCGAACTGAATACTCGCTGGGTGCAGACTACCTGCATGGCAATTCGATTATGAGTGTCTCCTATACCAACAGTGAGGAGAGTGATTACTCGGCCAATACCGCCAGTTTTGGTATCAGCATGGACATGTTTGGCAACATGACCACCGTGACACTGGGATATGCACGTGGCTGGGATGTCGTTGGCAACAATAACGACCCTGCCTTCTCCGAAGATGTGGACCGGCAGAATTATACAGTCGGGCTCACGCAGGTGATCAGCATATTTGAATAATCCCTACCGTTCGGTGCGTTACATCGATACTGCGAGTTCTCCGGGTTACAGTTATCAGCCGGAGGTCTACCCGAATACACGCACCAGCAACGCAGTTGCCGTGCGCGGACTTTATTATTTACCTTATCGTGCATCAACCTATGCAGAGTACCGGATCTTTGATGACACCTGGGGAATCCGGGCGCATAACGTCAAGCTTGCCTACATACACCCGCTGAGCGGTGGCTGGTTATTTGAAGCTCACTACCGCTATTACACGCAGAATTCAGCCGACTTTTACAGTGACCTGTTCCCGCGCAGGGATGCACAGAACTTTCTCGCGCGCGACAAGGAACTCAGCTCTTTTGACAGCAACACGCTCGGGTTTTCGTTGAGTTATGATTTCGTACAGAATGGCTGGCGCTGGATAGACCGTGGCAGTATTAACCTGTCCTATGATCACATCTGGTTCAACTACCATGATTTTCGCGATCTGCGCGACAGCGGCGCACCGGCGGGAGATGAACCGCTGTACAAATTCGGTGCCGACGTGGCGCAGCTTTTCGTTTCAATATGGTTCTGAGGAATATAACGTAAGCTATTGTAATAATTATATTGTAGGAGCGGCGTCCTCGCCGCGATTCGGGGGCAAGACAAAGAACAATCGCGCCGGGGACGGCGCTCCTACAATGATGGTTCGCAGTCTCGGGGCTTCAGCTATGCGCGATTTCCTTGTCGGTGAATAGATAGTCCTTCAACTCCTTGTCAAAGGCCGGATCCTTGCGCCGGATCCATTCCAGCACCATGGCGGCGTGTTCCTTCTCCTCGTCACGGTTATGCGC
Source organism: uncultured Ectothiorhodospiraceae bacterium (assembly GCA_947258515.1). Lineage (GTDB taxonomy): Bacteria > Pseudomonadota > Gammaproteobacteria > UBA9214 > UBA9214 > UBA9214. The sequence goes on along the minus strand of CAMYIO010000033.1, from coordinate 22,756 downwards.
CAGTATGGCTTTCAGCTCCTTGTCCTTGCAGGCATCAACCCGCTGGTTGTACCAGTCAACCGCCTCGAGTTCCTCCATCAGTGAGGTGATGGCGCGGTGCATGTCGCGTGTCTCATCCGACAGTTCGTTAATGGGTTCATGGTAACCTTCATTTGACATGGTCTCTCTCCGCTCTATGAATGCCCTTGTATATCTGTTGATGCCGTTCTGGCTGCTGGCGTGTGCCACACCCGGGGTGCAGGTAACGTCCGATACTACACAGGTCCCGATACTGACTCCAGTGGATGCCAGTATGGCGGATGGCTACCGCTTGCCAATAAGTATCTGGCAACCGGCGGGTGAACCGCAGGCGATCGTACTTGGCCTGCATGGCTTTAATGATTACCGCCTGGCCTTTGCTGCGCCGGCGGAATACCTGGCAGTCAACGGTATCATGACCTACGCCTATGACCAGCGCGGCTTTGGCGAGACGGAGCAGCGCGGTATCTGGCCGGGTGCCGATGTCCTGCAGCAGGATGCCCGCACGGTGGTGCAGTTGCTGTGTGCACGCCATCCCGGTATCCCCCTGTACCTGCTTGGTGAAAGCATGGGCGGTGCCGTGGTCATGAATTTGCTCCAGGATGCCGAAGCATCCTGTCTCAAAGGCATCATACTCGTGGCACCGGCGGTATGGGGCTGGCAAGTCATGCCGGTGTTGCAGCGCTCGGCACTGTGGCTGGCGGCACATACGGCACCCGGTCAGACGCTCACCGGTGACGGTCTTGAAATCACCCCGTCGGATAATATCGAAATGTTGCGTGCGTTGGGGCGGGATCCGTTGGTCATCAAGGCAACGCGTATCGATGCCATGTTCGGCCTCACCAACCTGATGGAGTCAGCACTGCTCTCCAGCCGGCAGCTGACCCTGCCGGCGCTGATCCTTTACGGAGAAAATGATGACATCATCCCGCCAAACTCGGTGTGCGCAATGCTGCAGGGACTTCCCGAGCCGCAGGCTGCCCGCTGGCGAATGGTGCTCTACCCGGACGGTTATCACATGCTGACACGCGACCTGCAGGCCGCCGTGGTGCTGCAGGATATGCTGTCATGGATACTGGATCCAACGGCATCGCTGCCCTCGGAGCTGGAGGTGGATACGGCGACACCACGGGTACGGACGATGTGTGAGGCTACTTAAAGGTGGTCTTTCATGATCAAGTGTTTGATCTATGTCAAAGTATCTGAAAATAGATGCCCGGATGCCTGTCAGATGCAATCCGGGGGACTAGGAGAGTGGCCAAAGAATTGACTATACTCTACAGACGTTAGCTGGTGTCTGAGCCTGCAACGGTTGTTATGACAATTTTTCGTATTTGGAGGATTAATCATGAAGGAAATGACCAAGCTTATTGCCGTCGCCATCGTTGCCGGTACTGCCGCCCTGGGCGCCGGTACAGCCAGTGCCTGGTGGGGTAATGATTATTATGACGACTATTACGGTCCCTGGGGTGGTGGCCCCTGGGGCTATGGCGGCTATCCGGGCTACGGCTATGGCGGCTATCCGGGCTATGGCTGGGGTGGCTATCCGGGCTACGGCTATGGCGGCTATCCGCGCTACGGCTATGGTGGCTATGGCGGTTATCCGGGCTACGGCTATGGTGGCTATGGTGGCTATCCGGGCTATGGCTGGGGTGGCTATGGCTATGCACCGGCAGCACCGGCAGCACCGGCAGCACCGGCAGCACCGGCAGCACCCGCCGCAGCGCCGGCGAAGTAATCTGCAAGCGCTATCGATTCAGTTAATATCCTGAGTGCTGAATCGGTAGCCACGCAGTGCATAGGGCGCACCCCAGGGTGCGCCTTTTTTGCCTGCAGGGACGCAGCTATATCGTGGAGCGCAAGGAGAAGGCGAAACCGAGGCTGGCCTGGGCTATGCGCGTGAGCGATGCTTCAATAGGGTCTGGGTGCCGGGTAATCGCGAAACGCCGCGGTGGCATTGAATCTTTGTGCCTCTAATGCAGCATAATTGAGAAGCTCATCCAGCGGGGGCAGTGTCTTGTCCTGATAGTAAGCGAGGGTTTGTGCCACGCGGTCCGCCTCTCCCGGCATGGCGCGGTGCGCATAGGACAGCAGCTCTTCCTGCATGGATACCGCTTGCGGGTAGTCGCCAGACGCTGCGTAGGCCAGCGCCAGCAATTCCTGGTGCGGTGGTATTCGGTACTGATCGTTCAGTTGCTGTGCGTTTTTCAGCGCCGTTTCCGGGGCATGAATCTCTGGATTACGGCTGCCGGCCAGCAGCAGTATTTGCAGGGACTTGAAGCCGGGATATTCAGGAAAACGATCGATTGCGGTTTCAAGCTCGGTCATCAAGGTGGCGGCAGGCGCATCGGTTAGCAGCAGCGTCCCTATGTAGGGGATCGTCGCCGCCAGATTGCTCGGTTCTCCCCTGATACTGCTGGCATAGTGTTCTGCAGCTGCTGTGTAGTTGCCCTGACGGTAATACTGATCGGCCAGGTATTGATGCGCACCGGTATGGTCAGGCGTGTAGCGAATCGCGAGACGGTAATAAGAGGCGGCCTTGCTGGCATCACCCGTCTCTTCAGCCAGTATCCCCAGCAGGAACAGGCCCAGCGAGTTGTCCGGCTGCATGGCAAGTGCTGCTTCCAGTGCCTGCCGGGCCCCGCTCTTTTTATCTGCGAGGTACAGCGTGCGTGCGTAACTGATGCGGGCCTGAACATTGTCCGGATCGCCGGACAGCCCCTCTGCAAAGGCCTCGCTGGCTGCTGCATAGTCCTGCCGCTTGATAGCCTTCATGGCCTGCAGGAATTGGAAACGTGAGCCGATCTTCAGTGCTTCGAGGCCCTCGATCAGCGGGTCTCTGAAGGAAGGTGGCTGGTCACCGCGCAGTGCCAGCTGGGCTTTTGCCTCGTCGTTACGCTGTGTTGCACGCAGTGCCTGCGCCAGTGGGTAATGTATGCGGGATGCGGCCGGTTCGTACTGCAGGGCACGGGTAAAGGCATCAATGGCCGTGTCATAATCGCGCTGCAGCAGGGCAATCTGCCCGAGACCGTATAGAGACGCCGCCTCCAGTCCGACGGCGCTTACAACCTCTTGAAACGCTGTCTGCGCCTGCTCCAGTTCGTTGAGATCCAGCAGGATGTTTCCAAGCCGCAGCGTAAGGGCCTTGTAGGCGGTGTCCAGTGTCAGGGCATGCCGGTAGCGGTCCAGGGCCAGTTTGGTACGCCCGTCCTTCTCGGCGAGATAGGCTGCGTAGTAGGCCCAGCGGAACTCATCGGGTGCCAGTTGCCCGGCATTGTGGTAACAATCCTCAGCAGCCGGGAAGGCAGCGTGGACCTGGTAGAGTCCGCCCAGCTCACCATAGGCGGCGGCCAGCTTGTCAAGCTGAACGGGTTGCGCTTGCAGCACCTCGTTGAGTTGTCGCCGTGCCAGCTGGATACTGTCCCGGGCCTGCGTATCCAGGTCATCCAGCCTGACCTCCTGGATGGCCCGCAAGCTGCCTGCCAGCGACACGGGCAGCGCGGATGCGGCATCGCCCGCCATGGCAGGTGGACCGGCCAGCAGCAAGGTGATAAATGTGAGCAGTTTAAGCCTGTTGAGAAATGACATGTTGTACCTATGGCTGGTCGCTTTGGGTGATGGTCATCATGACATTGACGGCGGGCACGGGAACGGTTTGCCGCTGGCCGTCAGGCCAGGTGATGTGCAGTTCATCCAGTGAGTGGCGGGTACCCAGGCCAAAGGTGACGGGCAGTTCGGACTGGGACAGGTAGCTGCGTGTCGGCATCACCATCCGCCGCTGGGTAACGCCGTCGACCGATATCTCCACTGTGGCACCAATGGCGTTTCGGTTGGCGCGATCTCCTACCAGCCGGACCCGCAGCCAATGATGCCCGAGTGACTGGTCATTGCGGAACAGTACGGCCCGGCGGCCGTTCTGGGTGACCACCACGTCGAGGTCACCGTCACTATCGATATCCGCGTAGGCGGCGCCGCGGCCGACCATGGGATTGGCAAAATCGCCACTGTCGGTGACGGTAACAAAGCGGCTGCGGCAGGCCGACCCGCAATTCCAGAACAACTGCGCGGCTTGTGCATAGGTCTGGCTGGACTGCATGAGGTTGATCTCTGTTTCGAGGTGACCGTTTGCCTGAAACAGGTCGAGCCGGCCGTCAAGGTCATAGTCAAAGAAGAACAGTCCAAAGGTCAGTGCCAGGCGTGACGCCGGTCCAAAACCCTCCAGGATGGCTTCGTCAGCAAAGGGCGGCTGTCCGCCGGCCGTGACATACAGTGAGCTCATTTCGTTGGCGAAGTTGCCAATACCGATGCCGAGGTCCTCATCATTGCGGAAATACGCGGCGTCGATGCCCATGGCACCGGTGGCCTTGCCGTTGCGGTCATAGGCAATACCCTCGAGGGCGCCGATCTCCTCGAATTGTCCTTTGCCGAGGTTGTGATAGAGAAAGTTCCGGGTGGTGTCATTGGCTACGAACAGGTCCATAAGGCCATCGCGGTCATAATCTACCGGGGCTACTGACAGCGTTTTGCCTGCCGGTGCATGCGTGACGGGGTCAGTAATCATGATGCCCGCTGATGCGGATACATCGCTGAAACGGCCATCACCCTCATTACGGTACAGCCGGTTGGTAGTACCGAAAAAATGGTTGGGGGCACCAATCGAACGTCCCACGCCGGTGAGGCGAAAGTCGATCTCCAGATCAATCTGGCGTGACCACTGCACGTAGTTGCCGACAAACAGGTCCAGGTCACCGTCATTGTCGATATCAAGAAAGGCTGCTGCTGTACTCCAGTCGGAGGTCTGGCCGGCGGTGCCCGTGGATGTCGTTACATCGGTAAAGTGTCCCTGCCCGTTTTTGAGCAGATAATTGTCACCCAGTGCCGTGATATACAGATCTGTCCAGCCGTCGTTGTCATAATCACCGGCCGCGACGCCCATGCCGTAGCAGTTGATGGCCAGTCCGGTTTCCCGGGTGACGTCGGTGAACCGGCCGCTGCCATCGTTCCGGTACAGTGCCAGTGTTGGCAGGTTCTCCTGTTCATGGCCGGGGAACCAGCTGGAATTCACCAGTAACAGGTCCTGGTCAGTGTCATTGTCGTAATCGAGGAATGCCGCACCGCTGCCGATGGTCTCCGGCATGAGCTTGTCACCGTAGGCGCCGTTTGTATGGACAAACTCAATACCGGCTGCTGCCGTGATATCCCTGAAGATCACCGCCGGAGGGGTTTGCTGCGGTGTGTGTGCCGCAACGACCGGGCCGCTGACGACGGCCTCTTCGATAATTATGTCGGGTGCGCTGTCGCGCCCCAGGTACCAGACAATGCCGGCTGCGATAATCCCGACGCCCAGGATGATGGCGAGTGAGCGGCGAAACCAGTGCCGAATGATGGCTTCACCGGCCCGTGTGGTGTCAGTATTATTGTGTTGCTTTGTCATGAAAGTTTGTCAGTAGATGAATACATAGCGGGATTTTACAACCCCGCGGTGGTGTGGTGAATTGATGTACATCATTTGAATGCATTATCACAGCATACTTTTGTGGCTCTATAAGAGCGGATCGCATCCGCGAATCCAGCAGTTACCCCGATCGCGCTCGCGGAGCGTTCCTACACCCATTACAGCCACCTGTAGGAGCGGACCGCATCCGCGAATTCAATGGTCGGTCTCTACGTTTAACCCGCGGCCCAGGTCGTAGATGGCAGTGGCGGCGGCGGCATGATCGGCGGCAGGATTGTCGCGGCGGTGTCGGGCGACCGCCTGTTCAACGGCGTGATCATCCGGACGGTATTTTTCATGCAATGCCCGATGTTGTCCTGACTTTTCGGTATTGCCGAGCTGCGCATGCACCAGGGCGAGGTTGTAATGCGCGGCAAGGTTCTCAGGATCTATTCGCAAGGTCCTGTCAAACCAGCCCAGCGCCTGTATCAGCAGTTCGTGCTGCGCGGCACCGTGCAATTGCCGGCTGCGCTCATACAGGGTACGGCCCAGTTCATTCAGCACCCTGACGTCGTAGGAAAAGTCGAAGCCGCGCTGGCGTGCGTCCGCGAACTGATTGTTGATAATGAATTCCAGGGTGCGTGTCGCGGCCTCCAGGTGGCCGTTTTCGCGGTCGATCAGGGCGCTGTACCAGGCGATTGTCCACGGCAGTGCCTGTTGCTCGCTGGCTCGCCGCAGTGCCATTGCGGCCTGTTCCAGCTGTCCTTCCTTGAAGTAGACGCGCGCCAGGTTCAGCGCGCCGCTGTTTTCACCCAGCGCCTCCACCTGTTGAAAGGCCTGTTCCGCCTGGCGCAATTCGCCCTTGCTGGATCCGCTGTTGCCTTCACGAAGTAGCCCGATGCCGTAGTCATTCCAGCGCTCGCCGGGCTTGACTGCCACGATTTGTTGCTCGTCGAGTGAGGCATGCTGGCCCTGCAATGGCAACTGCAGCCGGTCAGATGCCATCACCGTGACCGGTAGCCGGTTGCCGCTGTATTGTTCGCCCTGCAGGTGACGCAGGTAGGTTGCGTCGAATTTACGGTAGTTTAGTTGTGCCTCGATGGCAACCGGTCCCCGTGCGTCTTGCGGTACCTCCAGCAGGTAGTGCACCACGGTCGCGGCGCCTGGCGGAATCTGGTGGTTGTAGAGGGCGACAAAGATATCCTGACCGTTGCGCCGGTCAATGCGCCTGCCCTGCCTGTCCAGTACATAGCTGTTGACGAAGTAGGACCAGGGGTTGACGGCCCCCTGTGCATCCAGGCTGCCGCTACGGCCGATGAGCTTGCCGTCCGCACTGACAGTCACATCCAGCCACAGTTCATTGGAGTCAGCGGTGCCCTGCGTCAGGTGATGTCCGACCCCGGTGGTGCGGACGACGATCTCGACCAGGTAGCGTTTCCCGGGCAGCAATTCCGGTAGCGACGGCCGTAACGGCGCATGCAGTTCACCATCGATGCGACCGTCTTCCTTGATGGCAAAGATATCGACGCGCGTGACATCGCTGAGACGCTGCCGGTGTGCCTGCATGACCCAGTCGGGTAAATCCAGCAGCTTTGTGATACCGGTATTGGCCGCCGGGAACTGGTGATTGTGCACGCTGCGCTGCTTGCTGTAATCGAAATCGCGTGCCGCCGGGTCGTCTGACGGCATCAACGGCATATGACAATCACTGCAGCGTGCTACGGCCTGTGCCGGGTAATAGAAACTGTCTACCCGGTGCCCGGAAACACCACTCTGCAGGAAGCTGTCATAGTGGTCCTGGGCACGCAGCCAGCGGTAATGATTGACCTCGGACGGCAGATTTGCCTTGTGGCAGACAGAACAGAATTCGGCGGTGCGATGAAACGGTTTCAGCAGGGTTTTCATGTGGAATGCCGGTTTCGCCTTGATCAGCTGTGCGTTGATACTGTGCAGCAGTGGCGACTCGCTGAATGCGAAGGGATAGCGTGGCGGATCGGCAATGGTGAAGTCTCCATTACCGTGCACACCATTGACCCGGGTCATGGCGTGACAGACCATGCAGGTGATACCGGCCTGTGCCGTCGGGTTTCCTTCGGTATCGTAGTCCGGGTCGTCGAACTGACCGCTGAACAGGGGGACCTGATCGTGGCAGGCGGCGCAAAAACGCGCTGCCTGCACAGTGCCATCGCGCTGCAGCACGACCCTGCGTGTTTCCTCGACGCTGAATTTGTAGGCCGGGTTATTGAAGGAGCTGAAGCGGTGCATGCTCTGTTCGTGCGTCTTTGCGATGTCCGGGTGGCACTGTGCACAGGCCTCATCCGTCATCAGATGTTCAGGCGGTATCGAATCGCTGCCCTGCATGATTGCCAGCGAGGGCGGGAATGCCACTGTTTTCGCTGCACTGCTGTCGGTCAGTATGAGCGTCTGCAGCACGATCATCACGGCTGCAAATCCCGTGGTGGCAAGTAACCAGCGCAAGCCGGTCTTCCAGCGGATCGGCGGGCCGGCAAGACGGTGTAGCACGAATAGCCAGATAACGACGAACGGACTGATGACGTGCAGCCAGTAGCCAATGCGTCGCACCTGTGGATCGTTGATCTCGAAGAACTCGAAGCGCGTCAGCAACAGCCCGGAAAACAGCAATACCAGTACTGTGAAGAACAGCCCCATACCTGCCCTGACAGCATAACGATTCGGTCGCCGCCAGGCGCGCCGCATGTGTGCCAGTGCGAACACGATCACCGGCAGGGTGATCAACAGGCCCAGCGCCAGGTGCAGCAGGAACATCAGCAGGTAAAAATAGTTCTGCTGTACTTCGCCACTTATTGCCTCGAACAGTGAAATGGCTGCGAGATAGATCGAATTGAGCGCCAGCAGCGAGAACAGCAGGATGATGACACCCAGCAGTCGACCGAGTCGTGCATTCAGGACGGCTATGCCCTTGTTACTGTCAGTGAGTGCTGTCATCACCTGAGTAGGTCCCGCAGTGACAGGATTGTTGTTAATACGGATTGCTGTATGGGGATTATCGGCGCTGTGCCATGCCTTTGGGTTTGATCCTGGTCAAAGATTGATCCGATGATTTAAATGAAGCCGGGCCTGCCGGGGTGTCTGATCCTGTCATCTTAACCAGGCAGACCGAAGGCCAGCGCTCGCGAGCCCGGACGGCTGGCTGACTTTCACCTGCCTGACCAGCGGGCCGGCCGGTTATCGTCAGCTATCCCAGCCAGCCGTGGTGCTGAGGTCGTGCCTTCTGTCCGCGGCCTGCCGTTTTATCAGGGCCGGCTGTAACCGCGATGTCGTGCTATCGCCTGTTAGCTGTGCCGCTGTCCCCTGCATTACGTGCGCAGCTTCCATTGTGCCGTTAACGGTGTTTCTCAATACCAGTAACTCAGGGTTATCCGGTTGTATGCCGAGCCCGCGATCAAGGTAGCGACCTGCTCTCTCGAGCTCGTTGTTGTTTGCGGCCTTTGATGCGAGTGTAATATAAATATCAACAATCTCCTCAATACCCGCCTGGGCCGGTTCGTTTCCCGGATCCAGCTGCAGGGCTGCAAGCAGGTATTCATAGGCATTATTGCCTTCGGGCGTCACCAGACGGTAGTCATCCAGTGCCTGTCGGCCTTGTGCAAGTATCACCTCGATATTGCTGCTCTCCATGACATTGGCCTGCCCGCGTATTTTAGTAATCCACGACGCCGGGACAGATCCCCCGGTCTTCACAGGATGTCTGTTGATAACACCGGCGGTAGCTGTGGTCGGTGCGGCCGGGCCAGCATCTTGCGCAGGTGTGCTCACGTTTTCATCTTCAGCCTGTAGCCGTATTTCACTGCCAGCACCGGGTGCCGCTGCTGCTGTTTCTTCCAGCAAGGTGGCAAGCCGCGGGTCTTGCCGTTGAAATTGATCCAAAAATGACAGCAGCCTGTCCCTGACACCTTCGTGTCCCGGAAATGAGGGTACGACTGCGACACTGACCGCCAACAGGACCAGCAACACGGCTGTGACGGATAGCGTTCTTTTCCAGCCATGGTGACCTGTATGGCGCTCTTTTACCCTGTGTTCAGGATCACGTGTTGCAGTGAACGATTCGTTGGCGGCATGTAACGGCTCGGGCGCAATCTTTGCCGGTGTGGCCGTTTCTATATCGGGTGTGGTGGTCTGCTCATGGCGGCTCACAGGGTGTGTGTGGTGACGCGTTATAAACCCTTCCTTGTTCCGTACAGCCAGCCGTGAACCTTCAGCGATGGCGACCGCACTGGCATCCATCTTGTCTGCCCGAATGGCCAGATCGGTCCCGAATATCTGGCTATCACGAATTTCGGACAGATTGGTGACATTGCCAACGTCGTTGTGCGTTGTCTGCTTTGGCACCAGCGGTGTTAATCGCTCTTCACGCATCTCGGCGGCTATTTCCACGATGTCCTGTTCGTCAAAGATGTGGCTGGCCTTGCCGAAACCGAGGAGCAACAAGCGGTTACATATCTTGTTTATATGGCGTGGCACGCCATTACTGAGTTGATAAATTCCTGACACCGCGGCACTGCTGAATTCCGGATCGCCTTTCCAGCCGGCTTGCAGCAGGCGATGTTCAATGTATGCGCGCGTGTCTTCCAGATTGAGCGGCACCAGCTGATAATTTGCGATGACGCGTTGCTGGAATTGCTCCATGGCAGGTGTCTGCATCAAATCCTGCAACGACTCCTGCCCGACCAGAAAGAGTTGCAGCATCAGGCGCGATTGCGTCTGCAGGTCTGCCAGTATCCTCAGTTCTTCCAGGGCGGCATGACTGAGCGCCTGTGCCTCATCAATTATCAGCAGTACGCGCCGTCCGGTGCGCTCCTGTTGTACAAAGAACTGCTGAATCCGGTGGCGCATGGTGCCCTTGTCCATCCCGGCTGCCTCGATACCGTAGGCGTAAGCCACGGCACGCAGTAGATCAGTTGCCCCGAAACTGGATACGGCAATGCGTCTTGCAGCCACCTCGCCGGGGTTGATTGCCTTGAGAAACGTTTCAACCAGCATCGTTTTACCGGTGCCTGGTCGACCGGTCACCATGACAAAGCCTTCCCCCTGGGCAAGTGCGTATTCAAGGTATTCCCTGGCGCGCTCGTAGCCTGAATGGCTAAAACAGAAATCGGGCTCGGGCGCGAGCCTGAAGGGATTGGTGACGAGTTGGTAGAAATGCTTGTACATTAACAAGGCCAAATATAATCAATTCCTAATATTATAGCTCGATTTATCTGCCGCGTTTGAGGTTTCTGCGCCTGCTGGTATGTTCACCATGAGAGTAAATCATGTTATATGCATTAAATAACAGTAATTTATGAGTTATTGTTGAGAGTGAACCTATTTGGCTGCCTGCACTTTATGTGCGTTAAGCCACTCCCGGGCAAGCCTTTGAGCGTCTGCAATCTGAGTGGCTGTCATTGTTTTGGCAATGGTATCGCGCCCACTGAGCGCACCATGATTGCCTCCCGCAGCAACAATACTGAACCACTTGTAGGCCTTAACATCATCCTGCTGAATCCCCATACCCTCGTGGTACATGATGGCCAGATTGTATTGCGCATCGGCAAACCCCTGCTCGGCAGCCCTGTGGTACCACTTTACTGCCAGCTTGTCGTCCTGCAATACACCCTGGCCTTCATCGTAGAGGATGCCGAGATTGTATTGCGCAAGCGGGTCGCCCTGTTCCGCCGCCTTGCGATACCAGGCCGCCGCCTGCGAGTAATCTTTTTCTACACCCTGACCCTTTGCATAGAGACCGCCGAGGTTGTATTGCGCCCGTGGGTCACCCTGTTCCGCCGCCTTGCGATACCAGTCCGCGGCCTGTGCGTAATCTCTTTCCACTCCCCGGCCACCGTCGTACATGACGCCGAGGCTTAACTGTGCGCGGGCATCATCCTGCGCCGCGGCCTTGCGATACCAGTAAGCCGCCACCTTGTAGTTCTGCGGGATTCCCTTGCCCTTTGTGTACATGTTACCCATATTGTACTGCGCGTCGGCCAAGCCGGAATTGGCTGCCTTGCGATACCACTTCACGGCTTCACTGTCATTGCGCTGGACACCCTGGCCACGTTCATACATACCACCCAGGTTGTACTGCGCAACAGCCCCGCCCTGCTCGGCTGACATGCGCCACCACTTTATTGCTTCATTGAAATTCTGCGTTACACCGTGACCCTTGTTATACATAACGCCAAGATATAATTGCGCGAAGGCGTTACCCCCTTCTGCCAGTGGTCTGAATTCCTGCAGCGCCAGTTCATAATTGCCCTGCTCATAGAGGACAAAACCCTCGTAAAACCCGCTCCACGCCCGGCTACAGCTGATCAGCAAAAGAATCAGGACTAGCTTGCGGATGGCTTGCATACGTTTCTCGGGTGATGTGAATAATTGAATATATCACGCACAATCATGCGGGCAGACACAACAGCGCACTGCACCGCAAAGCTCCCTCGGTGTCCGGGTTACGGGTGCCAGTGTGTCAGGGGAAATGATATTGGTCTGGTGGCTGAAGAAAAACCCCGTTATAGCAGGGTTATATAAAGGTTACATAATTGCCAAGCCGATACCGGCAGAAGAATACAGGAGCTGGCTCAGGCAGTTTCATCAACTGGCGTGATTCCCGTCCTGAATGACAAACTCGCTGTCGGTGGGGTGTTCCTCGTGAATGCTTTACTGTGTCACCCGTAGTCTATTCAAATACAACCGTGCGGTTTTCATAAACCAGCAGGTTATGGTGCAGGTGGTGCCATACGGCGCGGGCCAGTACCATCTTTTCGAGATCGCGACCCTTGCGGATCATGTCTTCAACCGAATTCTCGTGGCTCACGCGCACCACGTCCTGCTCGATGATCGGTCCTGTGTCCAGCTCGGCGGTTGCATAGTGACTGGTGGCGCCGATGATCTTCACTCCCCGCTCATGCGCGGAGTGGTAGGGCCGTGCACCGGGAAACGCAGGCAGAAAGGAATGATGGATATTGATGATGCGGTCCGGGTAGTTGTCGATAAAGTTGTCACTGAGGATCTGCATGTAGCGCGCCAGAACAATGAAATCGATACGGTACTCTTGCAGCAGCTCAAGCTGTTTGTGCTCCTGTTCCGCCCGGTTCTCAGCGCTGAGCGGCAGGTATACAAAATCAATGCCCTGACGTTCGGCTGCGGTCTGCATGTCGGTATGATTGCTGATAATCAGGGGGATCTCGACCTGCCACTCGCCAGCCTCGTAGCGGGCCAGGATATCGTAGAAGCAGTGCGGCTGTTTTGACACAAACAGTGCCATGCGCGGCACTTCATTCGAGAAGTGCAGTTGCCAGTTCATCGAGAAGCGTTTTGCCACGAGGGTTTCAAAGTACTCACCGATCTTGCCGTCGGCAATGACAAAGTCATGCAAGTCCCACTCGATGCGCATGAAAAAGACCTGGCGCTCTGTATCCACGTGCTGGTCCAGATAGAGGATGTTGCCGCCGTTCTTGAATATGAACTCGGTAATTGATATCACTATCCCCTTCTGATCCGGGCAGTGTATCAGCAGCACGGCTGACTTCGATGCAGTGTTGTTCACATGGCTTCCTTGAATGCCGGGCCGAGGGCCCCTGCTTTTCTTGCAGGGATCATGTTACCAGAACATTTGTGTCCGGTTTAACAAACGGGATTGTTATTAATGTCCGGATTGACTTTCCTGTAGCTGTACGGCTCACGGGTTTTTCCTGACCTTGCGATCGGCCATGTCGAGACTTCTCCAGGGGACGGCCCTGTTCTTGCACTTGAGTCTGAAATAGCGCTGGTCCTGAAGTCGAAATGCCGTAAACCGGCCGCCGTTGGCACAGCCCGTGTCCAGCGGGATGACGCGTGCGGCCCTCCTGGTCGGCTCGGCGATGACCAGCTTTGCCCAGTGCCCGAAGATAATCCGCAGCGGTTTGCCGGCGCGGCGCGGCAGCTCGAACCAGGGTCGCGAGCGTTTTTTGCCTGACGGCGACTTGCGCCTTTCCCCCGTCAGATCGATACGGCCGTCAGCATCGCACCAGCGCAACTGTGTGAAGCAATTAGTGATATAACGCAGGCGTTCCCAGCCCTCCAGGTCCTCCCTCCAGCGCAGCGGCCTGTCTCTCTGCAAATGCAGGAACAGGTCCTCGTAATCGAGGTTCTGCAACACGGTTTCCAGCTCAGAGGCACATTGGCGGGCTTTATCCAGGTCCCACTGTGGCGGGAGTCCGGCATGAATCATGGTGAAGCCAAGGGCCTCGTTGTGGTGCAGGAGTGGTTGATGCCGCAGCCAGAACAGGAGTTCTTCGCAGTCGGGGGCATCGAGGATCTCGGCTATAGTGTCCTTCTTGCGGATCTTGACCGCCCCGGCCGCCGTGGCGAGCAGGTGCAGGTCGTGGTTGCCGAGCACGCTGATGGCAGCGTTGCCGAGGCCATGCACGAAGCGCAGCAGTTCCAGTGAGTTGGGTCCCTTGTTGACGAGATCTCCGGTAAACCAGAGGCGATCGTGCGCCGGATCGAAATCCAGTTTGTCCAGCAGCCTCAGCAAGTCATCGAAGCAGCCCTGGACGTCACCGATCGCGTAGGTGGACGGTACCCCCCGGCCTGCCCCTTCGCTTTTCGACGGATCGGCTTCCGGTCTGTCGGTGTCGTCATGCACGCCGGCGCTGAGACCGGCTAACTCAGCGGGTGCGGTAGCTGTAGTGGCAGGCTACGCATGCACTGCTGATGCGATGGTAGGCAATCAAGGTTTCCTGCAGATTGCCTTGTCTGGCAGCCTTTGCGAACCCGGTTGCCGCATTGTGCAGTTCCCAGCCGATTTCCCGCATTTCCTGCGGCATGTAGTGTCCGGGCCGCAGCGCCTCGTCCTGGTACTTGCTCAGCAGGCTCTGGCCCATGCCGGTTTCCGCAACCTCCGCGGCAGAGGATAGTTTGTTTTCGGACAGGTAACGGTTGATTTCATTCAATACCGCAAGATGATCGAGCATGTCTTCAATTAGTATCTGGCGAGCCCGCTCGGGCATTTCGACTAAAGTGCGCAAATCGGTGAAGTGCGTCTCAAGATCATCCTCGTTTCCGTCATTATTCGATGAACTGCTGTGTACCGCCAGCGGCACAGACAGGGCCACCGGGAGCAATAGCCAGAAAAGCTTTTTTAGCGAATACCGGGAACCCGATAGCGGTTGGACGTTGTTCATATTACTCCTCTTCCTGGTGACTGATTCTTTGATACCTGCGAGCGGCCTGTAACAGGCGGCGCAGGATATGGCCGTGTGTTATTCACGGCAGGTATAATGCCGGGCGCCTTGTAATCGACATCAGAGGGCGTCGTCTGTTTTGGGATACTTGTTCTTGATCTGTTCGATGCGCAGATCCAGTTCTTCCTGCTCGGACAAATCGCCACGGCGTGCCTTGTAGGCCGCATCCAGTTGATCCTCGATGCTCGGGTACTCCGATCTGCGCATGGCTGCATAGCCGGTGGAGTCGATTGTGGTCACTTTCTTGAGCGCATCATCAAGATCCGCCTGTGTCGGCATCGAGCCGCCGGTGTTCCATTCCGAGATACAGGGGAGCTTGCCATCATCATGCTGGATGACATAATCAAAACCGAGGCGTACCGAGGGACGCAGTAAATGCACTGCCTGGGACAGGCGATGCACGTCCGGGTGGGTTCTTACCAGGTGCTGTTGCTGGAAAATCTTTTCTGTATGTCGGCGGGCACTGCGGGTATTTGACCAGTTGAAGAATACAAGCGCAGAGAGCCCCACCAGCAGAATGATCAGTGCACCAATCAGTGTGTTGTCCAGAACCATGATCTGTGTCCCTTTCTCTTGTCTTAATTGCTAAAACCTATACAAAAAATCCCATACAGTCGTTGATACAGGTCAAAGAGACGTGCGATCCAGCTGTACCTGGACCAATGCAGTGGGGTTCAGGCTGCAGGGGTGTCGTGTGATTTCCGTGCAACGGGCCTTCTGTGGCACTGCAGCAGCAACCTACACCAGAGCAACGATAGCATGGACAAGCAGGTCCATTCCCGGCTGTGGGTCGCTTTTGCGTCAGAGAGTTGTCAGTCTGGTACAGGTTGCCGCTTTTCCGGGTTGAATGGACTTGTGCAGCTCTGTCCGGCTGCCCCCCTCAGACGCAACCAGTGGGTTTGGGCAATCCACCGTACTTGGTGATCGGCTTCATCGGGCCGGTCATCCACATTTTGAACATCTCTTTCTGGTCCGCCCCGAGGTACTTGGAGAATTTCCGTATGGGCGGCACCACGGCGTGTTCTTCGTAGTACTCACGCGCCTTCAGAATTTGCTGCCACTTGACGTCATCCAGTTCCACATCATCGGCTTCTGCCATGGCGCGTGCAATCTCCTCTGTCCAGACGCTGCTGTCGACCAGGTAACCGTCACCGTCGCGTTCGGGTATGTTCATAGCTAAACCTCACTTTATTTTACTGTTGACTGCCACATGCGTTGATTGTTCCTGTGCACAGCTTCATTATTTTCGCAGCATGGCGGTGGTAACTCAAGGGGCGGGCAAGACTGCGACTTGCCCGCCACGCAAGTCAACAGTTTATGCCGGGTGAATCCGCCGTGTTCGGTAACGGCTAGTCGTCGCGGTTGAGTTCCTTGATGATGTAGCCGCCCGATTTCTCGTCCAGCTGCAATGTCAGCATTTTACGCGCCTGCGCTTCTTCCAGCAGTTGTCCAAAAGTGCGGAAACCGTGGTAGGTCTCGTTGAAACCCGGCTTGCGTCGTTTCAGGGTCTGCTTGACCATCGAGCCCCAGACCTTTTCCTGTTCTCCGCGCTCCTTGAGCAACGCCTCTACCGTTTCAACGACCAGGTCCAGTGCTTCCTGCTGCTTGTCATCCTCGATCTTTGTATTGTCTTTCTTGCCTGCCTTTTTGGCCACGGGCTTGCGCCGGGCGCGGCGCGGCTTCTCCGACTCGCGTACCAGGTCGTCGTAGAAGATAAAATCGTCGCAGTTTGCAATCAGCAGGTCAGATGTGGAGCTCTTCACGCCAACACCGATGACCACCTTGTCATTCTCGCGCAGTTTGCTGACCAGGGGCGAAAAATCCGAGTCGCCGCTGATGATCACGAAGGTGTCGACATGCGACTTGGTATAACAGAGGTCCAGCGCGTCAACGACCATGCGAATGTCGGCAGAGTTTGCATGGTTTTCTTGAATTCCTTGTAGCGGTCCCAGTCGCAGTAGGCCTTCTTGACGACGATACTGCCCTTGAGCAGCAGGCGTTCCAGTACCTTCTGTATGTTGAAGGCCGAGTAATTGGCATCGCGCACGCCCAGCGCGACGTTCTCGAAGTCGCAGAACAGTGCCATGTTGCGGGTTTCTGTTTTCTCGTTCATGTTGTCCTGTATTGTTTTGCCGGTCGGGATGCCGCGACACAATAGGCCCCTGATGGCAGGCTTGCAATGGTTAGCTGCTGATTAACACTGCCCGGGCGGTCCGGCTTGTTTCATGCAGTGCATGGAGTCCGGATTATTCCAGGTTCTTCAGCTTCTCCCTGAGCTGGGCAATCAATGTCTCGGCAGGGTCTTGCAGCTCGGGCGGTATGACTTCAAACAGGTATTCTACCTCATCCAGCGCCTCGTTGACTGCCTCACAGGTATTCATGTCTTGCATGCGTGCGGCAATTTGCTCAAGGGTAATGTAGGGGGTTACTCCGCTCATGTCGATATTCACCTCTCAAGTGGCGTAGCTGTCAGTTGCTGGTTTTCAATGGTTTAACAGGCGCCTCCATCCAGCTGTCATCGTTGCGCCAGTCATAATCCGGATTGTCGACATACAATTCAATTTCATTGCCATCAGGGTCTCTGAGATAAATACTTTGACTGATAGTGTGGTTAATTCCTCGAGTGAATCACCGATTTTCCAGCCGACGTGGTAAAGGCCGATACGCTTCCCCTGCAAGGGACCCTCGGCGGCACCTGTCTGGATAAGCAGTAACTCGTGGTGTGTACTGCCACCACTGAGTAATGCCGCACGGCCATTGAAGATGGTACCGCTGAGCCCTAGTCCAACCGCATTGGTGTAGAATTTCACGGAGCGTTCAAGGTCACGAACATAAAATACCACATGCCCCAGATTTGTCATGCTCACCTCGCAGTGCTTGCGCGCGTATGAATCCATTGCCCATAAAGCCGTTTCGTTATCTTTTCTGTTCTCGCTTTACTGTAACTGTTGTCATGAATTCAGACCAGATGCGAGCCAACAGGTTTCATCAAGATTTTGTGCTTCCATGGCGATTGCAGAGGAAGAGGTTTTGCAGCTGGATTCTGGTAATATAAACGGACTGCGCTTGTTGTGTGCCGTCGCTTTGGCACCGGTCGAGCTACAATCCACCTGCCAGAGGAAACCTGCAAGATGTCGCTGCACTCACTGATGACCAGCCTGTTGCTGCTGGGGCTTGCCATGCCGTCCATGGCCGCCGAACGGACACAGCGCGGCGACAGCCCCTGGAAATGGACACTGGATGCCGGTGCTGTCTACCAGTCCAGTACCTCACTCGATAGCGGCGGTGACATGAGCGCCGGGCGCGCGTTTGTCAGCGGCGGCCTTGGACGTGTCTTCGCTCGACGCTGGCGTGTGGGTGCTGCTCTGGGCTATGGCGAGGATCACTATGACTTCTCGGGATCCGGGGGCTTTGGTGGACTCGACCCCTGGGACAGGATTCGCGAATTTCGCATCGGCGTGCCGCTGCAGTACTTTGCCAACGAGCACTGGACTGTCTACGCCATTCCATCGCTGCGCTTCAATGCGGAGTCCGGTGCTTCGCTCAATGATGGCAGGAATGGTGGCCTGCTCGCCGGCGCAGCGTACAAGATCAGCGACACACTTAGCATCGGTCCGGGTCTTGGTGTCTTCAGCGAAATAGAGGACAGTACGAGCTTCTTCCCTATTCTGGTTATTGACTGGAAGATCACCGACACGCTGTCGCTTGAGACCGGCGGTGGTTTTGCGGCAAGCCGCGGGCCAGGCCTGCAACTCAAGTGGCAGTATTCGCCGCGCTGGCAGTTCGCCCTGGGTGGACGCTACGAGAAGACCCGCTTCCGCCTTGACGACAGCGGCCCGGCACCCGATGGTGTCGGTCAGGATAAAGCCTTCCCGCTATTCGCGCTGGCAGAGTTTGCGGTGTCCAGTGATATTACGCTGAGCCTGCTCGGCGGAGCGGAGCTTGGTGCCACTCTGCGACTGGAGGACGAATCAGGTGACCTGATCAGCAAAAGCGACCTGTCCACCGCACCCTTCCTCGGAGCAACCTTGAAGGTGAGATTCTAGCGCCATGCCGCGATAATCGAATCAGCCTGTTCCTTCCCGCAACGTTTCGACAGGCGGGTGTGTCAACACGCTGCGAGTACCCAGCAAACCGGCCGTCACGACGATCAGGGTCCCGCTGATTATTCCTGTGAGGACCACGGTGAAATCGAGCCGGTAGTCAAACTTGAAGATAAACTCGGCCAGCAACCAGGCAAGCGTGGTTGCGGAAAGCCCGGCGAGCAGACCGGACAGTGCACCGAGTGTGGTGAACTCTGCAAACAGACCGAGTAGCAGTGTTTTCTTCCTGGCGCCCAGCGTACGCAAGACGGCGCTTTCAAAGCGCCGTTCGTCCTGGTTGGCCTGGATGGCGGCATACAGTACTGCCAGTCCCGCCAGGATCGTGAACAGGAAAACAAACTCAACCGCAAGCGCTACGCGGTCCATAATGCCGCGTACACGTCGCATGACGATGTCCACGTCAATCAGCGTTATATTTGGAAACATGCGTACCAGTTCTCCCAGTTGCTGACGTTGTACGCTGTCAAGATACACGCTGGTCACCCAGTTTGCCGGTTTGTCCTCCAGTACACCCGGTGGCACCACGGTAAAGAAATTGATGTTGAAGGTATCCCACTCAACACTCCGCAGGCTGCTTATCGTGAACTCGATAACCGTGCCGTTGATATCAAAACCCAGTACATCGTGTAATTGCAGGCGCAGTGTTTCCGCCAGTTTCGACTCCAGCGACAGCAGCGGTGTGCCGAAGTCGTCCCTGCTCCACCAGGAACCGGCCAGCAGTGCATTGTCGGCCTGCATATCCTCTGCCCATGAGAGATTGAATTCTCGGGTGATCATGTGCTTGGCACGCTCGCTCTCATAATCGGAGGTGCGTGCGGCCTTGCCATTGATCGCCACCAGTCGTGCCCGCACCATGGGATACAGGCGCGTGCCCGCGACACCGCGTTCATTGAAGTAATTGCGGATTGCTTCAACCTGGTCAGGTTGCACGTTGATGACAAAATGGTTGGGAGCGCCTTCCGGCAGGCTTTGCTGCCAGTCATCCAGCAGGTCTGAACGCACCGTGGAGAGTAACAGCATGACCATGATACCGAGGCCAAAGGCGACCACCTGGATGACACTGCTTGCCGGCCTTCTCGATATATTGGCCAGCCCGAATCGCCATGCGACACCGACCCGGCCACGCAGGCGATTCATTAACAGGATCAGCGCATAGGCGGCAAGCGCCAGTAGCAGCAGCGTTGCGGTAATGCCGCCAAGGACCAGCGTGACCAGTTTAATATCCCCGACCTGCCAGTACAGCAATA
Source organism: uncultured Ectothiorhodospiraceae bacterium (assembly GCA_947258515.1). Classification (GTDB taxonomy): domain Bacteria; phylum Pseudomonadota; class Gammaproteobacteria; order UBA9214; family UBA9214; genus UBA9214. The sequence goes on along the minus strand of CAMYIO010000033.1, from coordinate 2,709 downwards.
CCGCCATACAAATCACCACGGCAAGGTAAACGACCCAGCCACTGACCGGGGTCATGGGTACGTCCTTGCGCAACACGCGCAGTGGCGGTACACGCCTGAGGGACAACAGGGGTGGAATGGCGAATCCGGTCAGCATAACGATGCCGGTTGCATACCCCAGCAGCACGGCCTTGAAAGAGGGTGGAGGCAGTTGTGCAAGCACTAGCTGGTCCAGCAGTTCGGTGATAACAAACTGTGTCAGCAGTCCCAGGATGCAGCCGACACTGCTGGCCAGCAGGGACAGCCACAGCATTTCCGTGGTGAAAAGCCGGATGATAGTTTTCTGCGAGGCGCCGAGACAGCGCAACATGGCGCTGCTGTCGAGGTGTCGGTTGCTGAAGCGGTAGGCCACCGTTGCCACGGCAACACCGGCAAGCAAGACGCTGATCAGCGCGGCAAGGCCAAGAAACTGCTGCGCCTTTTCAAGTGCCCTGTTGAGTTCCGGACGACCCTCCTCAACTGTCAGCAGCTGCTCCCCCTGCCTGAGGCTGTCCTTGATGGCACGGCGATAGTCTTCGATACTGCTGCGCGGTCCCGCGATCAGGACGCGATAGTTCACCAGCGCGCCCGTGCCGATCAGTTCCGTGGCATCCAGGTCGGCGCGGTTCATCATTACGCGCGGTGCGACGCTGAACATATCCCCTGCCCGGTCCGGTTCATAACGCAGCAGCTTGCGCAGGGTAAAGGTCGTGGCGCCAAGACTGATTTCATCCCCGACCTGCAGATCCAGCAGCTGCAGCAGCCGTGCCTCGACCCAGACATCGCCCGCGGCGGGAATCGCTGTGGTTGCTTCATCGACACCAAAGGCGCTGTCGCTGATACGCAACACACCCCGCAACGGGTAGCCTTCAGAGACCGCCTTGACTTCAACCAGTTGCGGTCGTTCATTGGCCAGCACGACACTGCGGAACTGTTGTGTGGTGGCGGCCTGAAAGCCATGGGCACGGGTATCTTCGAGATAGTCTGCGACATCGGGTTTTGCTGAGGTGATCACCAGATCCGCACCGATAAGTTCGGCGGATTGCAGTTTCAGGCCGCGTTCAATCCGGTCGGTAAAGAATCCGACGGCGGTAATACTGGTTACTGCAATGACAAGCCCCACGGCAAGGATGCTGAGCTCGCCGCCACGCCAGTCACGCCACAGCATGCGCCACGACGTATGCCAGACAAACGAGAGCCCCCTTTTCTGCGCACCATCAGTCATCCTGGTTCCGACAATCTGCCGGCGTCGAGATGAATGCGCCGTTTGCATAGTTGCGACAGCTGTGCATCATGGGTGGCCATGATCAGTGTCGTGCCCTGCTCGCTGTTGAGCTCAAACAGCAGTTCGATTATGCGACTGCCGGTATCGCTGTCGAGGTTGCCAGTAGGTTCGTCCGCAAACAGGCAGCGTGGCTGCGTGGCAAATGCACGGGCGATTGCACAACGCTGCTGTTCACCGCCGGACAGCTGGTTTGGATAGTGCTGCAGGCGCTCACCAAGCCCGACACGTTCCAGCAGTTCCGCGGCCGTTTTACGCGGATGGGGCGCTTGTGCCAGTTCCAGCGGCAGCATGACATTCTCGAGTGCGGTCAGCCCGAACAGCAGCTGGAAATTCTGGAAGACAAAACCGACCAGCTCGCCCCTGAGTTGCGCACGTCCGTCTTCATCGAAGTCATTGAGATTGTGGCCGTCAATGATGACCTCACCATGGGTTGGCATGTCCAGGCCGGCCAGCAGGCCCAGCAAGGTGGTCTTGCCGGAACCGGAAGCACCCAGTATCGCTACCGAGGTACCCTCATCGACCCTGAAGTTGATATCATCGAGCAGGGTCAGCACGCCATCACGGGTGCTCACCTGTTTGCCCAGCTTGCGGGCCTCGACAAAACCAGTTGACGAACTATCAGCCATGATCAAGCGATTCTCCGGAATTATCCTGTCCGCATTATTTTGCATCACCATGATGCCGGGCCATGCAGTGGCCGTTACAACCGAAACAGCGGCTGTGATCCTGGTGCTGGGCGACAGTCTCAGTGGCGCCTATGGTATCAACACCGATGAAGGATGGGTTGCGCTTCTGCAGCAACAGATGATACGTGAAGGCTATGAATACACCGTCATCAATGCAAGTGTCAGTGGCGACACCACACGCACCGGGTTGAGCCGGATCGATTCTGCCCTGCAGGCCCACAAGCCGTCAATTGTCATTCTCGCTCTGGGTGGAAATGACGGACTGCGCGGGCTGGCCTTCTCGGAAATCGAATCCAGTCTCGCAAACATCATTGAACACTGCAGTAATGCGAATGCACAGGTGCTGCTGGCCGGTATTCGCCTGCCGCCGAATTACGGACCCGGATACAATCAGCAGTTCGCTGCATTGTATCGTCAACTGTCCGACCGTTACGACCTGCCGCTGGTTCCGCGAATGCTCGACCAGGTCGCCGATTACCGGGAACTGCTGCAGGACGACGGCATTCACCCCAGGGCAGAAGCACAGCCACAGATCATGCTGAATATCTGGACGGGGCTGGAGCCGATGCTGAAACAATACCGCTAGCCGTATGAGGAAGCCGGTGGTCCGGTACGGTACTTTTACATCATATTTCCGTGCACGGCGTGCCCTCTGCCCTGCTATCTGTACCCAGTCAGGCGCCGCGGGTGATAACCGTCCCATCGCAGCGGGGTGGAATT
>CAMYIO010000032.1 GCA_947258515.1 uncultured Ectothiorhodospiraceae bacterium | reverse complement strand
CTGTCCATATCATATAAACAGCCATGGAAGCACACGGAAAAATAAAATCCTTCTGAAAAAGGATTCCGTATGCCTCCGTGGCATACTTATTTTAGATCTTGTTTTTTCGTGTTCTTCCGTGGATTCCGTGGCCATTTTATTTACTTGCTTTTAGCCGGAAATACCTCCCGCCATGAAAAAGATCGTCATCCACAAACCGGGCGGTTATCAACAACTGGCCATCGAGCAACACCCCGATTTGCACCCCGGGCCCGGCGAGATCGTCGTGTCGGTCGCCGCTATCGGCGTAAATTTTGCTGACTGCGTGACGCGCATGGGCTTGTATGCGTCTGCAAAACACTATGTCGGTTACCCCATTACACCCGGATTCGAGGTGAGCGGCACCGTACTGGAATGTGGCAGCGGGGTTACCGATCCTGAGCCGGGCACCGCGGTGATCGCCGTGACACGCTTCAATGGCTACGCAACCCAGGTCTGCGTCAACAGGGAGCAGGTCTATCGGTTGCCACAACAGCTCTCCTATGAAGCAGCGGCCGGAATACCTGCCGTGTCACTCACTGCCTGGTTTGCACTGTTTCGACTGGCACATGTTTCTGCCGGCGAGACCCTGCTGGTGCATTCTGCAGCCGGTGGTGTTGGCAGCATGCTGGTACAACTCGGGAAACTTTCAGGCGCCAGGGTCATCGGTGTCGTCGGTGCCGCGCATAAAGTCGCCGCCGTGCTCGCGCTTGGTGCGGATGCCGTCATCGACAAGTCAACACAAGACCTTTGGAGTGAAGCGCAACGTTACGCACCGGGCGGCTATGACATCATCCTCGACGCCAACGGCATCACTACCCTGAAACAGAGTTACCGGCACCTGGCACCTGTCGGACGGTTGGTAGTCTACGGCTTCCACGGCATGCTGGTGACGCATAACGGCTTGCCGGGAAAACTCCGACTGGTGTGGGATTATCTGCGTACACCGCGGTTCAGCCCCTTTGACCTGACCACGAAAAACCGCAGCGTGCTGGGTTTTAACCTGAGCTTCCTGTTTGACAAGCGTGAGTTGATGGCCACGGGGATGCAGCAGATCCTGCAATGGCTGGAGCAAGGAAAATTATCGCCCCCGACGGTGACCCGCTACGCCTTCGACTCGGTCGCCGCAGCACACAGGGACCTTGAGTCGGGTCAGACAGTCGGCAAACTGGTGCTTGGCTGCAGTCTGCTTTCCTAATCGGCGAAATCCAGCCGCTCCTGTACGCCATCGATCCCGCGTTGCGCACAGGCTTCATCCAGGTCACCACCCGGTGCGCCACTCACCCCGACTGCACCGATCATCGAACCGGCAACAGTCACCGGCAGGCCACCGTCCAGTACCAGCAAGTCATCCAGCAAGTTCAGTTCAGCCGCGATATCCGCACGGTTCTTGCGTAACGCGCTGGAACTGGTGTTCGAGAGTACCACCGCATTGGCCTTGGCCTGCGCCAGCTGCGTCATGTATTGATTGGCAAACACATCGCGCATTAGTACCTGCGTCCGGCCACTGCGGTCAACCACGACAACCGAGATCTGGTAGCCATCCTTGCGGCAGGCCTCTATTGCCCCCTGTGCAATATCAACGGCAAGATCAAGCGTCATCAGCTTTACGTTAACGACGTCAGTTGCCCGTACAGCGGGCATCGCAAGTATAAGCAATAAAAGACCTGGCCAAATCCTGTGCATATCTTGTCCTCCCGCGGCAAACCGCACACCATGAATCAACAGCTTGCATGTTCTTTTCTGTGCGCACGGCGCACCCTGCAAGGGTTCGTTATATTAATCAGAGATTCCTTAAACTGTAAATGGCTATCTTTTGTGAAGTGTCCGTCTTTTTCTAACCGCAACGTGATACGGGTCGATGCCCTCGTCATATTCGAAGCGGGACTGGAAAACGCTGCTGGCGAGGCCTATCCCAGCCACATCAGCAGGTAGTAGATATACTGGCCCTCGGATGACTTCGACGGCCCCACGACCCGTGCGGCATGGCGTTTGTTATCGGGATCGGAAGCTGCCAGCGCGGCTTCCAGCGTGTCGAATATTTCCACACAACCCGCCGGAAAACGCTTGCGGTCCTTGCGTGGTGTAAAGATGACGGCATAGCGCTCCTGTGACACTCCGGTCTGGGGGTCCGGGGGTACAATGCCGCGCAAACTCATCGCACCGTCAACTGCTTATACATCGTGGAAAAGCTCGGGCCGCAGCATCCAGGCGATGACCCAGCAATCCGCATCATGGCGCTCCAGGCAAACCAGACAGCCGGGAGAAAAGCGCACCAGCTCATGTTCCGCATCAGCAACCATCAACAGTGACACCAACCGTGACAGGAACGGCAAATGGCCAACAACCAGTGTATCCTGATCCCAGACATCCGCGTCGCTCGCGAACTCGGTGACCGGGTCATTCGGAGCAAGCCCCTTGATGAACTCGATTTTCCGGCCTGCCAGGACTCTCTTTGCCAGTATTTCAGCCGTCTGCACAGCACGCGGCTTGCCGCTGTGCCAGACGCGGCCCACATGAATACCGGCATCCCCGAGCCGTGATGCCATGCTGCGCACATCCTGCTCGCCCTGATCACTCAGCGGCCGCTCGGGGTCTTCCTCTCTGGATACGGCGTTGCCATGCTGCGCCAGGTAAAGTTTCATGGGTTGTTACCGGTATCGGAATCTGCGATGGGGCATGCACTGTAGTCTACGTGCTAATGAAGTCGACCGCAGCATCAACGACTGACTGATCTCGCAGAATACGGCCGTGTCCAAGCCCGGAGGTTTTCATAAAGCGTGCACCTGGCCAGGCACTGGCAATGATCTTTCCCTGCTGCCAGGGCACACTGTGGTCATCTTCATCGTGAATAATCAATGCCGGCACATCAAGCTCACGCACATTCACGACGGTTGAAATCTCTTCCCAGAAATGATCGGGAAAACGCGCCTCCATGCGCCGGTGCATATCCGCAATCACCGCATCAGGGATAGCCAGCGTCCTGGCAAAACTGTCGAGCAGGTATTCGACGTGTGCCGGCGCACTGATACAGACAACCCGCCCGACCGACAGGCCTCTGTTCATGGCATAGGCCAGAACCATCCCGCCAAAGGAGTGTGTAATGGCCGCATGCACAGCGCCGTAGCGGCGTTTGAAGGCCAGCAACATCGCGGTACATTCAAGGATATTGGTGCGATCGCCCGGCGTGTCGCCGTGCCCCGGGGCATCAATGGCCATCACCTGGAATCCGGCAGCGACGAGTGTCTCCGTGAAGGCCGCAACCTGGCTGCCACGGCCTGACCAGCCATGTACGAAGAGCACAACAGGGCCCGAACCCCATGTATAAACTGCGACCGGAATATCATCAACCATCAGGGTGTCACGCCGTGCCCTGGCGGCAACACGTTTCCCCGCGGCCGATTCGGGAAAGCGCCGCGTACGAAACCACAGCGAATAGGCCAGGCGCCCCATCAGTCGGGGGAACGGGCGGCCGAATATCGAGAATAACAGGCGCATGCCGCGCAACACTGGCGGAATCCGCTGGTGGCTGGCACGACCACCATGGAATTGCTCTTTTCTAAACAAGGCCACTGATTTCTGTCCGGTATGCCGACACCAGTTGTCTCCAGGAGAAATTCTCTACATTCGGCGCCGCGGGGAATACGCCCTGCCTGAAGCGGCTACCCAGTGATTGTAGATGAAATGCAATCACACTGCTTTCGGCATCCGGGTCATCCGGAAAAGACGTATAACGACATTCATCCGGTATATATTCCGGGTAGGCCAGGCGGTCGGGAGCCAGCGGGGCACAGCCGCAGGCAACCGCCTCCAGCACAGCCAGCCCCTGGAATTCATGCAGTGCCGTCGTCAAAACCACATGTGCGCGTTGCAGCAACAAGCGGTAGTCATGTTCAGATTCGACCATGCCCCACTCACCGATATGCCCCTGCAATCGCGGGTACATTTCTGCGAATACCGGCGGTTGCTCGCGAAACTGCTGACCGATGACATGCACCCTGAAGTCCTCACCCGCCGCCTGCAGCTTCAGCAAGGCACCGAACAGGCGTTCCGGTGCCTTATCGTACTCCCAGCGATGATTCCAGACGATTGTGAACTGCGGCTCCCTGCCTTCAGGATCCACCCTGTTATCAAACCAGCGCTGCTCGAGCGGCACCGGCAGGACACTGCTCTTGCCGGCAATACTGTCTACCACACCGGCCGGTACGGCATCCGGCATTTGCCGCAACAGGGCCTGTGCGCCGGAGAGAAATGACTCGCGGTTATACGCGGAATTGAAGACCACCCGGTCCGCTGACAGCAAGGTATAGAGGTTGGTGATTTTCGGATCGTTTTGCAGTGCGCTGCGACGGTCTGGAAACGCAAACTGGTTTTCGTGGCAATACACCAGGCTGGGTATCGCAGCCAGCGCAGGCACCATACCTTTCAGTGCGGACAGGTCGGTCATGGAGGTCGCGATCACGACGTCATAGGGCTGTTGCAGTGTGTTACGTTCCGCAAAGGCCCAGCTCAGGCTATTGCCACGCACGCGCCAGGAGAAATACCGTGGCGGCAGCGTCAACACCGTCCATTGCCATTCCGGAAACGCAGCCACCAGTCCCTGCCGCCAGCGGCGATGGCTGTGTGCATCATAGGCAGACAGTAACAGCACCCGCATGTCTTTCTGTACCTGTTTCAGGCAGCCGCCGCCTGTTCACTGTGGATATAAATTCTGCCGCGATAGTAGCGTGCCACCACGACAAACAACACCGCTGTCACCAGCATCAGCAGGGTGAAAAACAGGAAATAATCCGCTCCTTGCAGCGCACTGCTGCCATCCGGATTACGGATAATGAAATTGACCGCACTGGTAAACAGGTTACCCAGCGAAATCGACAGCATGAAAAAGGCCATCACAAACGACTTCATGGTCTTCGGTGCCTGGGTATAGGAGAACTCCAGGCAGGTAATCGATACCATGACTTCCGCCGCGGTCAACACGACATAAGCCAGCAACTGCCAGGCAATGGAGGGTGTGCCGCCATGATCAATCGATAGCTGAATCATGCCTGGAACGACAAATGCTGCCGCCGCGACAAACAGCCCGATGGAAATCTTGCGCAACGCGGTCAGGGGAAAAACCCTGTCGATTGCGGGATAGATCAGACAGGAGAACACCGGGATCAACAGCATGACCAGTAACGGGTTCGCTGCCTGTATCTGCGCAGGTAACAGCTCGACACCCAGCAGCACGCGGTCCATGTGCTGCGCCTGCAGCACCCAGGAAGACCCCGTCTGGTCAAACAACGACCAGAACACGGCCACAAACACATAGACAATGGTCAGCCTGCCCAGCGCACCCAGACCCTGCCGGCTGAAGGTTTCCTTCAGAAACAGACGGCCTCCGGGCGGTATGTGCACAAAGCGGTGACGCCCCGCGCGGAATGTCAGGGTTGCAATCAGCATCAGGATACCGGGCACCGCGAAGCCCACGGCAGCGCCGTAGCGCGCCAGCAACCACGGTGTCGCCAGGCTTGAAAAAAACGCCCCCAGGTTGATAGCGAAATAGAACCACGCAAAGGCTCGCGACAACAACCCCTGGTTCTTCTGGCCAAACTGGTCACCAAGGTGTGATGAGACACAGGGCTTGATACCACCGGCTCCAAGCGCAATCAGTCCCAGACCAACGACCAGCCCCCAGCGCGTATCATCAAGCGCCAGCGCGGCATGCCCGGCACAGTAAAACAGCGACAACAGGATGATGGTCCGGTACTTCCCCAGTAGCCCGTCTGACAGCAGCGCACCCAGCAACGGCGTGAAGTACACGGCCGACACGAACAGGTGATACCAGCCCTTGGCCTCCTCCTCCGACATGACATGCAGCGCACCACTGGAATCGACCAGGTGCTGCGTCATGAAGACCACCAGGATGGCGCGCATACCGTAAAAGCTGAAACGCTCGGCAGCCTCGTTGCCAATGATGAAGGGTAAACCGCCCGGCATGTCGCTGCGGGCAACCGGCGCAGTGAGATATTTTGACACTTGATCAGGCCCCTGGAGCATAAAGCCGGTGATGATACCCTGAAAAATCAGTTCGTTGGTGCAAGTGCTCTATGCAGTGATAATTTCGGATTAAGCGCCAGGGCTTCCGCCGCGGGGATAAATCAGTATGATGGCCGGCGTTACCGGTACCGCTTCCGGTGAAGAACAACAACCTGTATGAATAGCCCGGAGGGTAGCATGACCGAAACAGTAGACGAACTGACAATCAGGTATGAGGAAGACGGCATTGAGACCGTCAAGGAACTGGACAAAAAGATACTGACAAAGGGTGCCTGGTCAACCGTCATATACCGTTACCAGGACTGGAACCGCGCGAAGGGTGAATACGGGCCCGACAAATATTCAATACGCCGTTACCAGAAACGCAATGGCCAGTACCAGCCCAAGTCAAAATTCAACATTTCCAGCAAGGACCAGGCCGAAAAAATCATCGAGGCACTGCAGGACTGGACCAAATAATTGCACGGCCGCACCGCGCCAGCTATGCCCGAATTCCAGGTCATTGCGGATTCGGGGGTATATGTTACGTGCGGTATCCGTTCACCGCGTTGGTGCGAGCGGTGAAGCGGATAAACCACCCGTCAGAAATTGAGTACCACGCTTAACCGTTATTTGGATTCATCCGCGTCCGCAAATACATCATAAATCTGTTCTTGCAGGAGTTCTTCCTCGTGCATTTCCTCGAGCTTGCGCCGTGCCAGCGCATTGCGAAGTTTACGTAATGCACTCATGCTCTTGCGGCGTTTCTTTCCCGGCTTGCGCTTAACAATTACGTCATGTGTTACGGCACTCATCGTAGTGTCTCCCTGGCTGTTGCCCCCCCATTTACAACGCTTTTCGCGGGGCCCGAGAAACCTATCGGCAACCCCGAAATATGCCTTTAGAGATAAAGCCCCGCTGTCTCCGGATCGGACAGCACTGGATTACACCTGATGATATTGATACATCTTATTGTTATACATGGAATAAATTGGCCGCATTAAGGTAAGGTATCAGGTGTTAAATTACATGTCAGGTGCGCCCGGGCCATCATCATCGGCTAAACTGTAACTAACAATTACTCACCAAACCGAGCGCAGCGGCTCTCACGAGACATTAGATATGAAACGATCCAGCGGCATACTCCTGCCGATTTTGCTCACACTGTCCACCTCATTTACCGGCGCTGCCGAGGTCTACACCTGGGTCGATGACAGCGGTGTCACCCATTTCAGCGAGACACCCCCGGCGCAGCATACGGGCGATACACAACTCATTGAGGTCACGCCGACAGTGGCACCCGCAAGCCTCGCGGATGATGATTTCTATTCCGTCGTCAACCAGGCTGATCGAATGGAGGCGCGCCGCCTGGAGAATGAGAAACTGGCCGCCGAGAAAAAGCAGGCCGACGCAGAAGCCAGCAAGGCACGCGCCGAAGCGGCCGCGATACGACAGGGCGCCAACAATGACAGCGCCAGTGACAATAGCCGTTACTATCCGGTCTACCCCATCTACCCGCGCTACAGGCACCCTCACGGGCGCACCGGCCACGGGCACCGGCCGAAACCGGTTCACCCCGTGCAGCCTGTACACCCGCGATATGCGCGCCCAAGAAATCCCAGGACCGCTCTTGGAAAGACACGCGGCATGCCCCGACAAACAGGATCACGGCGCTAATGAACTGCAGGCAATAGACCCGTGAGTCCGGCCCGGGAGATTGTTACACTATCCGCATGAACGAGGATGACGAGAGTCCGCTGAAATTCCCCTGCCAATTCCCTATCAAGGCCATGGGAAAGTCCGACTGCGACCTGGACCTGATTGTCGTGGAAATCATACGCAAGCATGCCCCCGACCTGAGCGAGGGTGCAGTCTACAATCGTGACAGCAGCCAGGGTAACTACACCTCGGTGACCGTGGTCGTCAATGCCACCAGCCGTATGCAACTGGATGCCATCTACCAGGACCTGGTCGACTGCGAGGCAGTCATCATGGCGCTCTGAACCAGCTTTACGACCCATCATCATGTCTGTTGCTGACGCCCTGGTCATCCGCCATCTCGGACAGGTGGACTACGAAACCGCCTGGCACGACATGCAAGTGTTCACGCAAGACCGCGATAGCAATACCCCTGATGAACTCTGGTTTCTCGAACACCCCCCGGTATTCACGCTGGGGCGCAACGGCAAGCTGGAACACTTGCACAGCAGTGGCGGCATACCGGTACTGAACGTGGATCGTGGTGGACAGGTCACCTATCACGGCCCCGGTCAGCTGCTTGTCTATACCCTGCTGAACATCAATCGGCGTCAACTGGGTGTACAATCACTTGTCCGACTACTGGAACAGGCCGTGATTGACCTGTGTGCAGACCACGGCATCGATGCACGCCGCCGTGAAAAGGCACCCGGTATCTATGTTGATGACCGCAAGCTTGCCGCACTCGGACTGCGTATTCGCAAGGGTTGCTCCTTTCACGGACTCAGCCTCAATATCGATATGGATCTGACGCCTTTTTCGATGATTGACCCCTGTGGCTACAGGGACATGGAAGTCACACAACTGAGAAACCTCGGCATTGACGCATCAACTGAAGCCATTACCGGGCAATTGCAGAACCACCTTGAACGATTATTAAAGAATCCGGCGACATGAGTGACAGCGAAAGAAAACAACGTGGAGCGGCCAAGACGGCCCGCATTCCCGTAAAAATTGAAACCACCACCCGCCCGTTACGCAAGCCGCCGTGGATACGTGTGCGCTCGCCCGCCGATCCGGCCGTATCACGTCTCAAGGAAGTCCTGCGCGAGAACCGCCTGCATACCGTGTGCGAGGAGGCCTCCTGTCCAAACATCGGCGAGTGTTTCACTGGCGGCACCGCAACCTTCATGATAATGGGTGACATTTGTACGCGCCGCTGTCCGTTCTGCGATGTGGCACACGGACGGCCCGATCCGCTGGACGCGAACGAAGCGGAGAACCTCGGGCAAACCATCCGTGACATGGGACTGCGCTATGTCGTGGTCACCTCGGTGGATCGCGACGACCTGCGTGATGGCGGTGCCGGGCACTTTGCGCAATGCATCGAGGCGATACGGCGTTACAGCCCGGACATCAAGATCGAAATACTGGTACCGGACTTCCGTGGCCGCATGGACCGCGCACTGGATATCCTCATCAAGTCACCACCGGATGTTTTCAATCACAACCTGGAGACCGTCCCGGCCCTGTACAGGAAAGTGCGCCCGGGTTCTGACTACGCCTGGTCCCTGAATCTGCTGCAACGGTTCAAGGCCCTGTACCCGGAGGTGCCGACCAAGTCGGGACTGATGCTGGGGGTGGGCGAAAAAATCTCCGAGGTCGAACAGGTGATGCGTGACCTGCGTAAACATGACTGCAACATGCTGACACTCGGACAATACCTGCAACCCAGCGTCCATCACCTGCCACTGGAGCGCTATGTACACCCGGATGAGTTCGACCGCCTCGGTGAACTGGGTTATCAACTGGGATTCAGCCATGTTGCCAGTGGACCGATGGTGCGCTCTTCCTATCACGCCGACCAGCAGGCAAAAGAAACACTCAAGGGTTCTTCCTAGTGAGGGCTTTCCGCAATACGCCAAGGCACAGTGGCCGGATACGGAAACTTCATCAGGGCGTAACAGCCGGAGAGAGCGATTTTTTATCACACGGCCACACGCATCTTGCAACCCCCAACAGGTAATTGACGTCAAGCCTGCTGTTTGTAATAGTGTGCGATGAATTTCAGGAAGGTACCCCACAATGTCATTATTTATGCGCAACATCTCCTGGCTGGTTTATATCCTGCTGCTGGCCAGTGTGCTGCCAGGCTGCTCTATCGACCAGGTCCATTCTACCGCCGATCATACGGATTTTTCTCTCGATAAGAATGATCTGGAGACCTATGGCCTGGCCTTCATCACCCCCTCCACGGTCACCGGACAGGAAGAGGACAAACAAACGCTGGCATTTGCCTTCGCGAATGCCATGCAGGAAAATCGCCCCGATATCCGTCTCGTTACCCTGCCGGAAACCATCAGCGCCATCAACATTGCGGATCTCACGGAAGACTACAAGCGCATGTATGTCGACTATCGCGACACCGGCGTGTTCAAGCGCGAGTTACTGAAGAAGGTCGGCGAAACGACCGGAACGCGCTATCTGGCACAGCTGAAGCTCTCAGACTTCAGCCAGAATTCAAAGTCACGCTTCAATCTTTTCGGGCTACGACTGCTGCAAACCAAGGAGGCGAATATCCGGCTGTTTTTCCAGATCTGGGACAGCGACGATGGAACCATCGCCTGGGAAGGCACCGAGGAAATGAGCTACTCCTGGGACACCGGTAGCGAGAAACCCGTCACCTTCAGGACCATCGTCGAGAAAACCGCGCAGAACCTTATCAGCCTCTTGCCCTAGTGAGCACACCTGGACAGCATCTGACAACGGCAACAAGTCCTTGCAGGGTGTGGCTGCAGTCCTCGATGCGACTCCAGCCGGTCACGTCAAAAAAGATCATCCAGTAGCAGACGAAAGCGGCGTGCGGAAACCATAATCCGGGTCAGTTAGCCGGACAGACCGGTTCCGCGCGCAGGGCTTGCGCCAGGCAGCAGTGACTGAATCAGTTCAGCTGCCTCATTGACCCCGGCCGGATGCATCCCCGCACCGCTGTTTCTGGCAAGCAGTGACTTTAGCTGTGGTACAAAAGTACCGCTGTAGAATTGCGCCCGCGTCATAAGCTCGAGATGACCATGCTGCCGAATCCATTGATTCAGGACGGCCGTTTCCGGCCAGTCAGGGCGTTCAATACCAAGCACCGCTACAGCGTTGCATACCGCCTCGGCATAGGTTCCATAACCCGGCTTGGTAAGGATTACGTCTACCGATGCCAGCACATCAATAAACGGCAAGCCCGTGGCGCTCACTTGCAGAAGATCATTCCGCTCCACCCGTCCCATGGCACTGGCAAATAACCACACCGTATCGTCCACCTGTGGCCAGGACTCCAGCGGCATTTCGGTAGCTATCCCGCCAAGCGCAACCAGCACGATATTCATTGTCTCCGCAATGCCGAATTGTTCGCATACAGAGGCCTTTTGCCGGGCACCACGGCGTGCGACGGGTCCGATCACACGGGTGTTTTCCAGTTGCGGCATCGGCATGGCGGGTTGCGGCGTGAGAAAGGTGTGTGCCGCCCGGTAGCTGCTCATCATCTGCGCAATGATTTGCCTGTCGGTGCGATCACCCGTGCAGTAGGCCGCGTAAATGTCTGCCCAGTTTAACGAGCACATAGCGACTGCCGCGATGTCAAGTTGCGCGGCGGCCGACAGGATACGGTAGGGAATATCTGCAAGCACGACATCCGGACTGAACTGCCGCAGCCTATCGACATCCTGCTGCAGACCGGCCTCCCAGTTGTCATGGAAGGCACGATAAACCTGTTGCGAAGCCGGCACGTCGACCTCCCAGGCATTAAACATTTGCAGCACAGGGTCCAGCTCAACACAGTGATATGCAAACGGCCCGTCGAGACGCGTTGCCACGACATCCCGGGGCAGCGCACTGCAGACACTCAGTCTCAGGTCAGGAATACTGTCCCACAAGGCATTTACGACCGGTGCGCACTGCGCCAGGTGTCCGTAACCATGCCCGGAAAGGGCCAGTAATAAATGCGGCGATGGCATATCCGGACAGGCTAGCCGCTTTCAGGCAACAGCCGCTCCATCAGGTAACCCAGGCAATCCTGGCGAATGATGCGCTCGTCGAGGGTGAACATCGATGGCATCAGGGGACGCGCGGTGACCAGTGAATCGTCTTCGATCGCGAAATAGCGATCGCCAACCGACTGACCGTTTTCATCGCGCACATCCAGTGCGACGCTGACACCCGGTTGCAGGCGGCCAAGCGGGGTACCGGCAGGCAGTTCCCTGAAATTGAGGTGATCAATGTTGCCGACAAACCGCAAATCCACGGACACTTCATCAAAACTGAAGCTGACGTCTTCCGGCACCTTCACGGTGGCGACCGTGTGAAACAGTTCGATGTCGTGCGAGGGCACCGGGGCCTCCGGCAACTCGCTCAGATGCAAACAGGCATCGATGTAATCACGTGCATGCGCCAGCCCGTATTCCTGGTCCGGCTTGCCGCATTCGATGGTCACGGCCGGACACACATAGGACAGCGCCATGGATTGCACCCCCAGCGGACGGATGAAATACACCACCGTGCGACTGAACAACGATGCAAGATGCAGGAACTGGTTGTCCACCCGGTTAATACACGCGTAATGCGGGTTAATGCCGGTGTTATTATGGATATCGATACTGGCAAAGGCACCGCGCTGCCGCATGCTGTCCACCACCTGTTGCATCATTGCGGCTTCTGCCGCATCCGGGTTGTCCGTCCCCGGCCAGACACGGTTGTAGTCCGCCTGCCCGTCCAGGAATCGCTGCCCCAGACTGGCGGCCCTGACGTTTGCAAAAAATATGGACAGCGCCCGTGGCAATTGCTGGTCCCGGTAGCGTTGCAGCAGCGCCTGCACGGCATAATATCCGGTGCCCTCGTTGCCATGGGACAGCACGGTAATAAACAGCGGTTGCGGGCGCCGTCCCGGCAAGTGCAGCAGTGTCGGCGCGCCCAGCAGGGCTTCAAGCCCCTCCAGCGGGGTATCAAGCAGCCCCTCGGGCAGGCTCTCGGACTCATTCAGCATCATAATCAGGTCGATAAACGTCGTGAAGTTTCAGATTATGACAGAGCCCACTCATGCACGGGTACCCCGCTGTCCTGATTACGCCGGTATGCCTGCGTCATAGCCGCCAGATCGCCACCATGGCAGGCCGCATACGCACGCTGCCATACCGTCCCCGTCTGGCCGCAGCGCACCCGGGACTCGATTACCCCGAGATAGCGATCGATATCCTCCACATCGATTTCCAGCTGCTGCAGGCCACGTCGCGCCAGCGGCAGTAACTGACCCTGCAGCAGGTTCTGTACCGTGCCACGCGTGCCATCCAGCCAGCTAATATGCGCACCCAGACCCTGCTGGGCCGCCGTATAGAAATTATCGCGTGCGGCCGAAAAGTCGAGCTGTTGTTCCGGCGGGGTGTCTGCCGTCATCAGCGCCTGCATCAGGCCGTAGAACAAGGCCGCGTTTGCGATCATATCCAGAATCGTCGGACCACCGGGCACCACGCGGTGCTCGATACGCAAATGCGGGATACCATCATAATCGAAACCGATCAGAGGTCGGTTCCAGCGCCAGATCGTGCCGTTGTGCAGGCGTACATGTGACATCTGCTCCAGCCCGTCATGGAAATGCATCGGCAACAGGATGGGATAGTGCTGTTCGTTTTCAACAAAGTACTCGAACAGGGAGTCGCGCACATAACCGGAACCGAAGGTGACCCTGCGTAATGGCCCGTGGCTGGCACCAGCAAAACCACCCACGGCTACCGACTGCTCGAACAGCGGAATACGGGTTTCACTCCATAGCTCATGACCAAACAGGTAAGGTGAGTTGGCAGTAACCGCCACCATCGGCGCCGAGATAATCATCGACGCATTCAGGGCACGTCTGGCATCTTTCGGATGCACCTTCAAATGCAGCTGAAACGAGGTGGTTGCCGCCTCCAGCATGACACTGTTATGTGCGGCCTTCAGATGTTCCCGACCGCTGATATCCAGTTCCAGTGGCCGTCCCTCGCGCAAGCGCAATACCTGTTCATTGAGCGCCCGGTAGCGCTTCAGGTCCGACATGTTTGCCTGCGTCAGCTCACTCGCTTTCAGGGTCGGCAGAATACCGATCATCATCAGGTGTGCATTCAATCCGGCTGCACACTGTATGCACTGTTGCCAGGTGGCACCCAGACTGGCCTCAAAGCGACTGAATGCAGTGCCCCACAGATGCTGTGGATGGTCGTTCAGTTCCACATTGAAACGCGCCAGTTCCGGCACCACCATGGGATTATTCAGCTTATTCAGGAAAATCTCATTGAGAGGCGCCGGGCGGGACTGACCATCAACCAGCCAGGCCTCGAGTTCATAGCCCCCCATGCGATCCCGTGGCGAGAACATACCGGATGCAAACCACTCGCCCAGCAGCGCGGTCTCTTCGCGCAGGCGCGCTGCGTACTCCACGAAATCATCGGGAGTAAAACGTGCCGCTTCGATTTCCTGACCCATGGTTTGCTAGCGACGGTTCCGGGCAACTATCAATTTCACATCACACCCTCAATCTGTTACGACAGTGCTATTGCAGGTTAATCACCACCCGGTTGACCGCATCCAGTCGCTCGGGCGTGCCGATATCAAACCAGCTGCCGCGGTAATGCTCCCCGCTCACCTGCCCGTCGTCCATGGTACGCCTTAACAGCGGTGCCAGTGGAAAGGCCCCCGCTGTACATCCGGAAAACAGTTCCGGTCGATACACCCCGATGCCACTGAAGGTCAGCATCGCCGGCCCCCTGGATGAAAGCAGCCCCGCTGACAGGGAAAAATCGCCTTGCGGGTGCTGCTCGGGATTATCGACCATGACCAGGTGCGCCAGGCCGTCAGGCTGTGACGGCAATTGCTCAAAGGCAAAGTCCGTCCAGATATCACTGTTCACCACCAGGAAGGGATCACTGCCCAGCAGCGGCAGTGCATTGAAAATCCCGCCACCCGTTTCCAGCGCGCCGCCTGTTTCCGGCGAATAACTGATCTCAACGCCGTAGGCATGACCATTACCCAGCGCCTGTTCGATCTGCTCACCGAGGTGCGCGTAATTGATGACCAGCTCGGTAATCCCGGCCCGCGCCAGGGCATGCACATGGCGCTCGATCATCGTTTGTCCACCAATGCGCAATAACGGCTTGGGTGAGGTATCGGTCAGGGGACGCATACGCTCGCCGCGCCCGGCCGCAAGAATCATTGCTTTCATGGAATCAATCCTGCGAGGCTCATGGTTAGCCGCGTTAACCGTCAACGCAACCGCGGGTATGCCGGGTTACCAACTCGCAGCAATGCGGCAGTTTTATAGCATTACTGCGCACAGGGGTCACCGGCAGCACGCCCGGGGGAGCCATACTCTCATGCGGGTGTATTATTGTTTCGTCATTCATCAATCACCAGACATCCTGTTGCCAAGGCAGCGTTCCATATCCTGCTCCTGTACCGGGTGCTGCAGTACGGCGTGAACCGGGAACAGTGCGCTTAACCTGTCAACGTACTGCACTTCGCCCTTATCCACCATGACGATGAGGGCACTGTCCCTGGAGTACTTCTGCAGACTGTACAGAAACACATCCAGGTTGCTGACATTAACACCGGCATAGTTATTACCATAGCCGTAGATGAATTCCGCGACCACGATATCCGGTATCCTGGATTTCAGCGCACCGATGGCCTTGCGCATCGAGCCGAACCTGAGTTCATGCAGGCCGAGCCGTCGGTACAGCGCGGAGAAATCCGGATGCAGCGGCGATTCAACAATCGAAAAAAGGACTTTATCCGGCATAAATACGTTCACTGGCCATGACGCCCGTTGCACTCCGCTGACGGCCCCGCAGTCGCAGCCCTATCCTACCGAATTCCCGGTCAATCGGGAAACAGGGTCAGAGTGTCACCGTCCCGCCACTGCGGATACTTCTCCATCACCTGCAGAAACAAGGCTGATTCGAGAAAATGATTCAGCCAGGCATGCAGTCGCGGATAAGGGGTCCTGTCAAACCATGCCTTGTCGACCAGTGCAAACTGGCGAACAAACGGGAAGATGGCAACATCGGCCAAACCCATGCGCTCACCCAGCAGCCAGCCATGCTGCCGGAGATTGCATTCCAGCTGCTGCAGGAACCCCTCAGCCTCGGCCCGATATACACCGGCCGGGTGTTGCGGATGGCGATCGGCATATTTATAGCGATCGAGGTGCTGCTTGAAAGAATGATCGTTTGCCCTGATCAACTGATTCAGCGCTTCCAGCACGCCCTCGCCAGCGCCCGGTAACCATTGTTGCGGGTCATTTTCCGCCAGCGACCATACCATGATATCCCGGCTTTCATCGATCACACGCCCGTCCGGCAGCAGCAGGACCGGTACCGTGGCCTTTGCTGAGCACGCCAGTAAAGCCGCCGGCATTTCGCGTAGAACGACTTCGCGCAGTTCGACCCGGATACCGCTGCAGGCAAGTGCCATCCGTGCCCGTATGGCATAGGGGCAACGGCGAAATGAGTAGAGCACAGGAAAATCGGCTTGCATCAGGTTCAGTAATACTCATATCTATATGATTGTATTAGATTATTTAATAATGCATCTTTTTGATGCGAACCACAACCCGCCCACCTGGCGTTGCGTCTCGCGACCCGTCTGAACCCGGCATGATATTTCATCAGGAGCGCCGTCCCCGGCGCGATTGTTCCTTAATCGCAACAACCAACAACCTGTAGGAGCGGCGTCCCCGCCGCGATTACAATTTATCGCGGCGGGGACGCCGCTCCTACGGGACGATTCATGCAACGATTGGGTAGACGTGACTACTGTCCCGCTGCCATGCCCGGCCACAGCCTGATGGCCAGAAACAGAAAACATACCGCGAGGATGACATCGCCAATGATCACCATCAGCAAGGACGTTTGCCTCCCGTCCTTGAGGATCATGTTGATCCCGACGCCCGCCCCGATCGCGGTCACGAAGAACCCGAACTCATTGACGATCAACATCGTCAACAACGGCAGTGCATAACTGGCATTCGGTGACAGCACACCCGAGGACAACAGGCCCACTGCAACCAGCAGACCTAACCCCAATGCCAGCCATGGAAAGGTTAACTTACCCATCTTGTACCTCGGCTAGATTAAATTTAACGCAGAAAGCCATTGCCTTCGAGTTGCCGGTCATGCAGTTTACCCAGCAGCAGTAACGCAATAATTGCGCCGGCCATGGCAAAGGCCATGTCAGACTGTGTGTCCCAGATATAGCCCTGTGTCCCGAGGAAGGCCTCTGCAGGGCCACCGACAATTTCTGCCACTGCCCATTCCACCAGTTCGTAAAAAGCACTAACAGCCAGACAAAAACACACGATCATGAAATTCATCCAGGCCCTGCCGTTGATCACGCCCTTGCGCAACAGGATCTCACGCGCAACCATCGCGGGAATAAAACCCTGGGCAAAATGTCCCAGCTTGTCGTAGTTGTTACGTTCCAGCCCGAACGCATCCCGTATCCAGTCAAACAGCGGCACTTCTGCATAGGTATAGTGCCCGCCCACCATGAGAATGACGCAATGCACCAGGATCAGCGTGTAAACCAGGCCGGTCAGGGGAAAGGACTTGCGCGTCGCAAGCAGTACCAGCAACGCAATAACAGCGGGTGATACCTCCAGGAACCAGGTAAAGGTATCAAACGGCCGAATCGCGGACCAGACAAATACCAGCGCAAAGATCGTCAGCCACAGTCTGTTCATCTTTCTCCTGATATCCGAATGCTGCTTACTTAAGCAGATTCATCAATATATAAAGTACAATTGGCCACGGAAGCACACGGAAAAACATGGAAAAATAAATTGTCTTACCCGAATCGGTTCCGTGTCCTTCCGTGTGTTTCCGTGGCAGGGTTCTTAAGTAAGTGCCCTTCTCCCGAAATCCCAATCATCGCAAAAATAATATTTCTGCAGCAGCGGCGCTCACTCCGCGAGCAGGCGACCCAGCACCTCGTTATCGATAAAGCGTCCAAACGCCGCCAGCTCTTCATAGCGAGCCGCCACCTCGACCACGTAACCGAGGGTGCGGGGTATATCCTGCAGGTAGCCGTC
>CAMYIO010000031.1:16899-45558 GCA_947258515.1 uncultured Ectothiorhodospiraceae bacterium | reverse complement strand
CCATGACCCAAACCACCCGAGGTTCCCGTCCAGCGCGCTACTACAAAAGCATCCGGGATCGGCTCACCGGTTTCGTAATCGGTAATAATCCCTTCCACCGGCTCCGGCTTAACAAAGTACCGCGTCGGTATGCAGGCAACCAGAAAGAAAACAGTAGCCAGTAACATAACGCCCTTGAAACGATTCCTTTTTACTTTCATCACTACATATCCTCTATTCGCCAGATGCCGGATTCAGACCGAATTAGATTAACAGAATACACAAACGGCACACCGTTCTTGTCCCGCGTCACGACAATTTCAGCTATCTCTCTGCTGACCTGTGTGCGCGTGATCACACCGAGCGTGTCGGCAATGCTGCTCAATGTTGGTTGCATTTCTGTAAATAACGATTCATAGGCGTCCTGACTGGTTACAGTAAATGCGCTAACAGCAGCCGGGATATTTCCCAATCGCAAATGATCAAGCAGCTGATAATAGACCGCCTGAACAGCAGACACCTGCTCAGTGGCTTCCAACACCGCAATCACCCGCGTCCCGACGTAGCTGCCAGCCACATCATCTGTGACGACCACCGTCGCTGTATAGCAACCAGGGGCAGTGTAGGTATACTGAAACGTTGCCGCAGGGTCTGAGGTGGTGTATTCCGGTGTCCCGTCACCGTTGATGTCATATTCGATTGTTGTCAGGGTCGCAGCGGTATTATCGTTCAGACTGAAGGTCACTGTATGTGATGCAAAGCCCGTCTCGGCATCGACCTCCAGCTCGATCAGACTGCTGCCGATGCTGGTGACCGTGAGTGACTGAGTGGCCGTCATACCATCCGGCGCCGTTGCAATCACATCCAGTTGATTATTCCCGGTCTCCAGCAAGACGTTTCCTGCACAAAAGGTGCTACCGATGATCTGTGCGGTGCTGCCATTGACGGTGATCCCGACATTGGCGGGTCCCTGGAAGGTGCCGCTGACACCGACATGGGTCTCATTGACCGTACTGCCGTCCAAAGGTGTCAATACCGTCAGACCCTGCGCAGGCGCTGTACCGGCGACCTGGAGAATGCGCGAAGCTGTGGCGTTACCGACCGGATCGGTCATCAGGATAACGAGGTCATCACCGGCCTGTGCCCCAATATTTGCCGCATAACTGCCATCGCCATTCACAGGGGTCTGCACGGACTCGCCCGTCCGGGTGTTGGTGAGGGTCACGGTGTCGCCGGCGGTGGCGTTGCCAGCGGGCGCCGAGACTGTCACCTGGCCACTACTGGGAGCACCCACCGTGATCTGGCCGGTATCCGGAATCATGGGTGGCTGGCTATCCAGGGTAAACGACACGTTCAGGGTGCTGCTGTTACCGGCCAGATCCGTGGCGATCAACTCGATGTCATTAACGCCTTGTGGAAGGCCACCGGGAACATGGGTGAAACTGTTGTCGGGATTCACTGTTACGGTTTCGCCATTAACAGTCAGAGTAGCGGTCTCATCGAGTTGGCCGATGAAGGTGGCATAGTTCACCAGCCCACCCTCGGTCGGTGTCGCGAGGGTAATCATCGGCGGGACCGCATCACTTTCAACCGTGTAGGTCAGGTAGGGCAAGCTCTGTTCAGCACCATTGACGGCATTGGCATACAGGATGTTACTGCCCTGGATAAGGGTCACCGTCTGGCTGAATTGCCCGTCCGCATCACTGGTCAGCGTCGCTTCCAGCTGGCCGTTCAGATACAGCTGGATCTCCCGGTTCGGTTCGGCAGTTCCATTGACGGTATAGGTCGGGGCACTGGTGCTCGGAAAGGTAATCGCCAGTGTCGGCGTTAAGGGTGAAGTGTCGGTCAGTATCGCCGGCTGGACCGGCAAATAGTCCACGGTGGGTGAGTTTGCCGGATTGTCGTTACTATCGTAAATTAAGCCATCGATAGTAGAAGCAACCGTGGTACCCCACCAGTTGCCCCGTGCGTCAAGGATGACTGTCTGCGCATCAAAGAAGTCGTCAGCCAGCAAGTCGATACTGGCGTTTCCGAATATATTGTTTTCATGAATAACGGGGGCTGGATCACCACCGGGCAGGCCCGTGCCGATGCTATTGATACCCTGCGTATTGTTTGTGATGGTGTTATGGGGATAGACAACAGGGCTTGAAGCACCATTGATCCATAGTCCGACGGCATTATCCTGAATACTATTGTTTGAAATAACAGGCTCAGCCCCCGCATCCACATAGACGCCATAGAAATTGTTTTGCAGTGTTGAATGATCCACGGTGGCCGTGCCACCATTAAACCAGACACCCAGGGAAGCGTGTTCAATCAGGGCATATTCGATGCGTGTTTTTTGGTTCGCACCCGCCGGCACTTCTATCCCCACCCACTCACCCGGTACGGGTGTAGAGGATGCCGACTTCAGATGAACCGGATTACCCTCTTCACCCAGAATGCTCAGCTCGCCTTCCGCAGTAATACGCGTCCCGTTACTGAATTCAAGTACGGCGCCCGCCAACAGGGTGAGCCTGGCATAGGATCGTATCTCGATATCAGAGGTAATCTGATAGGGTGTAGCTTGTGGAGGCAACACAAGGTCACTGGTGACTGCCCCTCCACTATAGCTGCTTAACGTACTGTCAGGAATGTAATTGACAACAATCGGGGCTGATGGTGCGCTTTCGCCATCAGGGGTTAGAAAGGTTGCATGGATTGTGTTCGTTCCGACATCGAGTAGGGTGTCAAAGGTGATATCGCGATAGTTGGTTTGCGAAGCAGTCCCCCGTAGCACACCATTGACATACAAATTGGCTTCCTGGAAATACACATCCGAGCCCGTGGAAATTGTGATTGGATTAACCGATGTTGGACTGCTTATCGGGTTAATCACCGGCACCTCGTTCCACCAGGGTGTCGGTATGTAATAGACAGGATTCATCGTCCATGCCGACTCCTCGACCTCCCGGCCATTCTCAACCCGGCGCACGAAGAAGCTGTAATAGCCTTCTTCGGGGAATGAGTAATCGATGTGAAATCTGCCATTCGCATCGGCAGTCACCGTACCTGCAAAATAGACATCCGCCCCGGAAGCATAGATATTTACCTCTGCTCCGGCGGATGCCGTTCCCTGTATTCTATAGGGGGAGTCGACTGTTTCATCATAGACGGGATCAAGCCACAATTCATCGTCGACAGGGTAATGCTTTATCTGTGAAATATTGACAGTTGCTCGATTACTTTCATCACGCGAGTCCTTGATCTGTCTTTTTATCAACACACGGTCATCCGTACCCCACCAGTTGTCATTCGCATCGAGCAATATTGCTTGCTCCGGATAGGTGATATTGGCCAGGTAGTTCATGTACCAGTTGTGGTCAATGGAGTTGCCATTAAGAACAGGCCTCGGGTTTCCGGTGATACTGTCGCCCACAAGGTGAATGCCGGTATCGTTATGCCGGATGATATTTCCTTCCAGTATCTGTGGCCTGGCGTCTCCAAATACCAGCACCGCGCTACCGCCATCGCGAATGGTATTCGCCTTGACAAGCGGCCTGACAGCCCGGGCATATTGATTATCTGCATACATCAGAATCCCGACGCCATTGTTCTGCAGCAGACTGTTCGTGATAACCGTATCGGAACCAGTGTAGAAAATCGTTATGGCATCCTTTGCACCTTCTATCACGGCATGATCAATGGTTGCACTGCTGTATTCCGTCAACCATAGGCCACCCCACTGTCCTGCGTATTTTCCCGGCCGATCATCCAGTGAAGTCAGGTATACCGGGTTATTTATAGAACCCTTTATCTCCAGTCTGCCGAGAATGTCGAGTCTCGCAAACTGGCTGAACCGGACTTCAGTGCCCGCCTCGATGACGAGCCTCCCCAGCTGTGGCAAAACCTGCGTCTCCGGGACGATGTAGACCTTTTCATTCGTCAGCGTTTTTATATTTGACGATGCCTGGCTATTGCTTAAATAAAGCACCTCCGTTTCCTTGACCGTCGTGGTCGTTGATACCAGCTCTGATGTCTCACCATTTGCAGAAACTGTCAGTGTTATGTCGTAGCTACCGGCAGTTGCGTAGATATGCGATGGCTGCACCCCTGCCCCCGTTGTGCCGTCACCGAAATCCCAGCTATACGTCAATGCATTCGTATAGCTGTCGAACGAACCTGAGCCGTCAAAATACGTCTTGAAGTTAACCGCCCCGGTGTAAGGGCCACCATGAACGGCAGTTGGCGGTGCGTACACAAAATCGACAGTCAGTGTATTCGACGCAGCGCTCTCTTGTACGCCGTCCCATGCAGTCACGTAGACCGTATTCGCCCCGGTCTGCAACGTGGCATAGAACTGAAAGTCACCTGTATCGTCTGTAAATGTTGCTACCGGTGGCTGACCATTCACATAAACCAGTATCTGGATACCGGGATCAGCCATACCCGAGACGGAATAGGGATTGGTGGCGGTAGGAGACAGGGCCGGAAATAAAACTGGAACCGTTGCCCCGATGTTTATATCCGGCAAGGTGATCAGGTCCAGTACGGCGCGTTGCAGCAACACCATGTCACCGGCGTTCAGCTGTCCATCCGGGCCGCCGGGTGGAGCAACATCGGCAACCAGCAATTCTTCGACCGTCGGCGTCAGGTCACCGAGAATAAAACGCTCCAGGACAAGCACGTCAGCGGCATTGAGCTGACCGTCCGGATTACCCAGCGGCGCAATGTCACCGGCGATATACTGGGTTGAAGAGACGACCAGGGGCAACAGCATTAGCACGCCCGACAACAGGAATTTCTTGACGACTCGATGAAAACTGGCCAATTACCAAGGTTCCCTTGTTGACTACTCAAATAACTGAAAATAAATCGAACTCCAAATCAGTAATCACGTTATCAACACGGCATGGGGCAATCGATAGGACAATCCTGAAGATTGTGTAAGACAGGAGTGACGGACAGAATGCAGTCTTCTGCCGGGGCGGGAATTGCGAGGGGGCGACTCTTACCGCCCTGGACTACAGGCTTTCTTGGCGGGAACAAAAACTGACCGTCATCCCCGCGTTCAAGGGAATGACGGTCTTTATTAACTCAGGAAAAGACGCGCCTGGCGGTCTCGCCGATCAGGGCAGGATTGCGTACCACGTGTACGCCCAGCTCTTCCATCAGATCCATCTTGGCGTTGGCGGTATCGGCTTCACCCGAGATGATTGCACCGGCATGACCCATGCGGCGTCCGGGAGGCGCAGAGACACCGGCGACAAAACCCACCACCGGCTTGCTCATGTTCTCCCTTGCCCAGCGGGCTGCATCGACTTCCTGCTGCCCGCCGATCTCGCCGATCATGATGACGGCCTCCGTTTCGGGGTCCGCTTCAAAGGCACGCAACACGGTGACGAAATCGGTGCCGTTGACGGGATCGCCACCGATACCCACCGAGGTGGTCTGTCCCATGCCCATTTCGGACATCTGCTGCACCGCCTCGTAGTTGAGGGTACCGGAACGGGACACCACGCCGATGCGCCCCGGTGTGTAGATATGCGAGGGCATGATACCAACCTTGCAGGCATCCGGTGTGATGATGCCCGGCGTATTCGGGCCGATGATGATGGCGTCCTTGCCGGCGGCATAGCGCTTTACGCGCACCATGTCCTGTACCGGAATACCGTCGGCAATCACCACGATGACGCCGATACCGGCTTCCAGCGCTTCCATAATGGCATCCGCTGCAAACGGTGGTGGCACGAAGATACCGCTGACATCGGCACCGGTTTCCGCAACTGCCTGGTGCACGGTATCGAACACCGGCAGTCCAAGATGTTCCTGCCCGCCCTTGCCCGGCGTCACACCACCGACCACCGTGGTACCGTTCTTCATGGACTCTTCCGCATGGAAGGTCGCATGCTGTCCGGTGAATCCCTGGATGATAACGCGTGAATGCTTGTGTACGAAAACGCTCATGCCGCGTCCTCCAGTGCGGCAACAACCCGGGTCGCCGCATCGTCAAGATTGTTAGCCATGATAAAGGGAAAGCCGGAGGCCTCGAGAATCGGCGCGCCTTTTTCAACATTGGTGCCTGCCAGGCGGACCACGATCGGCACCTGTATATCCAGCTCGCGCATGGCCTGTACCAGCCCCTCGGCAATCCAGTCACAGCGATTGATACCGGCAAATATGTTGACCAGGATGGCCTTTACATTCGGATCCTGCAACACGATACGGAAGGCATTTCCGACCTTCTCGGGCGAGGCGCCGCCACCGACATCGAGAAAGTTGGCCGGTTTGCCGTTGTGAAAGCTGATCGCATCCATGGTCGCCATGGCGAGGCCGGCACCGTTGACGATGCAGCCGACATTGCCATCCAGGGCAATGTAATTCAGGCCATGCCCGGACGCCTCAACCTCTTTCGTATCCTCTTCATCAAAATCACGCAGCTCGGTAATGTCGGGGCGCCGGTACATGGCATTAGCGTCGAAAGACATCTTTGCATCCAGCGCCATCAGCTTGCCGTCGTCGATATCAGCCAGCGGGTTGATTTCTGCCAGCAGTGCGTCTTTATCACGGAAGGCACGATACAGTGCCTGCATGATCTTGGCGGCTTCACCAATCTGCTTGCCGGTAAAGCCCATCCTTGCAGCAATCTTGCGGCACTGGAAGCCGGCCAGGCCGACGGCAGGATCAACCGCCTCACGAATAACACGGTCCGGATCGGTCTTCGCGACTTCCTCGATATTCATACCGCCTGATGCCGAGGCAATCACGGTGATCCGCTGCGTGGCGCGGTCAATAACCATACCGAGATAGAATTCCTTGTTGATGTTGCAGGCCTGCTCGACCAGCACGCGCTGCACCAGCCGACCCTCCGCACCGGTCTGCGGTGTCACCAGGTGAGTGCCGATCATCTCGTTGGTGAATTGCTTGACCTCGTCGATGGATGAAGCGACCTTGACGCCACCGCCCTTGCCGCGGCCGCCGGCGTGGATCTGCGCCTTCACGACCCAGCGTTCGCCACCGAGTTCTTCCGCGATGGTCGCGGCATTGTCTACATTGTGTGCTACACGACCGTCCGGGACCGGTACGCCGTAACCGCGCAGCAGTTCCTTGGTCTGGTACTCGTGAATATTCAAAAGACTTCTCCGGTTTATAGGCTGTTAACAGCTGTTATTTACGGGCCGCAAGGGATTTCTCGATCTGGGCGGACTTGGCCACCATCACTTCTGCCTGGCGAATGGAGGCTGCATCAATCAGGCGACCGTCCAGTGACACGGCACCCTTGCCTTCGGCCGCGGCTTCCTCCATGGCGATGAGGATGCGGCGCGCACGATCCACCTCGGCGGCCGGCGGGGTAAACATCTCGTTTGCCAGTGCAATCTGGGACGGGTGGATGGCCCACTTACCCTCGACACCGAGTGCGGCAACACTGTGGGAGACCGCCTTGTAACCATCCGGATCATTGAAATCACCAAACGGGCCATCGATCGGGCGCAAGCCGTAGGCACGGCAGGCAACCACCATGCGTGAAATAGCGAAATGCCACTGGTCGCCCCAGTGCCGCTCCCGCCGGCCCTCGCTGTCGGGATGGGTCAGAATATAGTAATCGGTGTTGGCACCGCCCATGTTGGTGGTACGGGCCTGTGTCGAGGCCGCGTAGTCGGCAACGCCGAACACCATGGCCTCCATGCGCTCCGGGCAGGTCTGTGCAATGCTTTCAACATTGGCCATACCCATTGCGGTTTCAATCAGTACATGAAGATTGATCTGCTCGATGCCCCTGGCCGCCTCGATCTGCTCCAGCATGGTAGAGACGAACAGGATATCCGAGGGAGAACCCACCTTGGGTATCAGGAGGGTATCGAGTTTGTCACCGGCCTGTTCGACCACGTCGACAATATCGCGGTAGCAGTAATGGGTATCCAGCCCGTTAATCCGGACGGAAACACTGCAGTTCGACCAGTCCAGGTCATTCAACGCCTCAATCACGTTTTTCCGGGCCTGTGCCTTGTCATCCGGTGCGACGGCGTCCTCAAGATCCAGAAAGACCAGGTCTGCACCGGCCGTGGGCGCCTTTTCAAGCATGCGGACGTTACTTCCGGGAACAGCCAGTTCGCTGCGGTGCAGGCGATTTCGTAGAGCCATGATGTACCTCTGGTTAGAATGATCAAATGCCGGGCACCCGGTCGTTCTGTAACGACCCGGTCAGGGCGCCGTCGGGACCAAGCCGGTGCAAACAAGGCCGCGTAATATACAAGGTTAAGGCGCGTATTGGAATGTGGTGTCATGCCGTATACCGCCATAATCGCGCGAACACGCCCGTGGACTCACACCTGATATAGACTATTATTAAATTTAATAACAATATGTTACTAATTATATATGATGTTATTTATAGATATAGCGATTATCGGCAGGACTTTTTCACATAGGTCTTACATCACCTCGACCCTTCTATATAATCAGCGTCCCGGAAGAACAACCCGGCATAACCCGAATCACACCGGCAACCAGCAGCAAGCAACCCCAGGAGGCACTGCATGAACGTTTTACATGGACTGTGTTTCGCATTATTGCTGGCCGCACCCCTTGCCCACGGCAGCAGCCAGGACCCCGGCAAGGTGATTGCCGGCTGGATCGAGAAGATCAGCCTCGTCGAGCAACCGCTGGTGCTCAAGGCGAAACTGGATACCGGCGCCAAGACCTCATCCATCCATGCCATCAATATCGAGCCCTTCATGCGGGAGGGTGAACGCTGGGTGAAGTTCGACCTGCTGCTGGATGACCTTGATGACAAGCAGCACACCCTGCACATGGAGAGACCCAGGGTGCGGCGTGTACGCATAAAGGACCACGATGGTGTAGACGACCGGCGTGCCGTTATTGAACTGGAAATCTGTTTTGACGGACGTAAACACGTCACAGAATTTACCCTCGCGGATCGCTCGGAATATATATACGATGTGCTGCTGGGTCGTGAGTTCCTGCAAGGCATCGTGGTCGTCGACCCTGACAGTACATTCCTTACACAGGCACACTGCCCGACACCATGATTATGGCACGCAGCAACACATGAACACGAATGTTACCGCTAAAGGCTGGGCACTGGCGCTGATACTGCTTGGCTTGACGGTCACCGCTTACAAGGCCTATGAACTGGGTCTGCCACTGACGCCCGAGCAGAACGCCGAGGTCTGGACCGTGCAGGCGCAAGTGTCATTCGAGGGGGCGGGCAAACCGGCGAAACTGTCGCTGTTCATTCCTGAAAACACACCGGGCTTCATGTTACTGGATGAGGACTTCATCTCCAGCCGCTATGGACTCACCATTGCGAAAACACATGAAAACCGAAGGGCCGACTGGGCCATACGCCGCGCAAAAGGCGACCAGACCCTGTATTACCGCATATCGGTGGCCCGCTCGAACCTGAAGATTGACTGGGAAACAAAGCCCGACTTCCCGGAACCGCCGGATTATCCCGAGCCCTACGCGTCTGCAATCAAGGCCATTATTGATGATGTGCGCGAAGAATCCGCCGATGTCGAGTCGTATACCCTGGAGCTGCTCAAGCAACTGAACTCGAGCGCGCCAAATGAAAACGTGGAACTGATACGCGACAAGGCAACCAGTGTCGGTCAGTGGACAGACGAAATCATCAACGTGTTGAAAGGTGTGCGTATCCCGGCACGCACAATCTGGGGAATCGATATCATCGACTCGGCAAATAACGCCATATTGCGCCCCCTGTTGCAGGTACACAATGGCGATAAATGGCTGACTTTCAATCCCGAGACCGGCAACGAAGGCATCCCGAATAATTACCTTGTCTGGAAAGTCGGTAACAGGGACATCTCGTCGCTTGAAGGCGGCAATGACCTTGGTATCAATTTCTCGCTGACCCGCACCTACACCGAACTGATCGACGTTGCCCGCCAGGGTGCCGCGAATCGGGATTCCTTCTTTTCAGAATTTTCCCTGCTGTCACTACCGGTACAGAACCAGAACGTTTACCAGTTGCTGCTCATGTTACCGCTGGGCGCCTTACTGGTGGTCTTCCTGCGAACAATGATTGGACTGAAGACCTTCGGTACCTTCATGCCGATCCTGATCGCCATGGCCTTCCGGGAAACGCAGCTCTTCTGGGGCGTCATTATGTTCAGCCTGATCGTCTCCATTGGCCTGATGATTCGCTTTTACCTTGAGAAACTGTTTCTGTTACTGATTCCCCGACTGGCCGCAGTGCTGGTTATTGTCGTGATTCTCATGCTGTTGATTAGCCTGATAACCAACCAGCTCGGAATCGAGCGCCTGTTGTCCATCTCGCTGTTTCCGATGGTGATCCTCGCCATGACTATCGAACGCATGTCGATCATCTGGGAGGAAAACGGCGCAAGGGAAGCCATGCTGCAGGGCCTTGGCAGCCTGTTCGTTGCCTGCCTGGGTTACGTGGTCATGACCAACGAAAACCTGATGTATCTCATCTTCGTTTTTCCGGAGTTGTTGCTGGTGATTCTGGGGCTATGCCTGTGGATGGGTAATTACACCGGCTACCGACTGACGGAACTGGTACGCTTTAAAGGCATGCTCGGCAAGGAAGTACCATGAGACTCTTTGCCACCCCCCGGGAACTGCGGCAACGCGGCGTACTGGGTATGAACCAGCGCAACTCGGATTTCATCATGCGCTACAACCCCCGGAGACTCTATCCGCTGGTTGACAACAAGCTCGAAACCAAGAAGCTGGCACTTGAAGACGGTATCGCGGTACCGGAACTCTACGGTGTGGTGGCCATCGAGCATCAGGTACAGGACATCGCAAGCACTCTTGCCGACCACCAGGCGCTGGTAATCAAACCGGCACACGGCAGCGGCGGCAGCGGCATCCTGGTCCTCGACGGCCGCATGGGCAAATTTTTCCGCAAGGCGAATGGCAGTCTGCTCACGATCGAGGCCATACAACACCATACGTCAAATATTCTCAGCGGCATGTACAGTCTCGGCGGTATCCCTGACAAGGCCATCCTCGAATACCGCGTGGACTTTGATCCAATGTTTGAACATATCAGTTACCAGGGTGTCCCTGATATAAGAATCATTGTATTTAAAGGCATACCGATAGCCGCCATGATCCGTCTCCCTACCCGTGACTCTGATGGCAAGGCCAACCTGCATCAGGGTGCAGTTGGCCTCGGAGTGAATATCGCGAGCGGTGAAACGACAAATGCCATACACCATAATCACCATGTGAATCAGCATCCCGATACCGGTCACGAAACCAGCGGCATTATACTTCCGCATTGGGACAACATCCTGCGGCTCGCCATGCAATGTGCAGACACGGTTGGCCTGGGTTACCTGGGTGTCGATATCGTCATTGACCGTAACCTTGGACCACTGATGCTGGAACTGAATGCGCGCCCCGGGCTCAGTATCCAGATTGCCAGTGGCCAGGGACTGCTGACCAACCTTCACAAGGTTGAATCACACAAACAACTACCAACTGATATCAATGCGCGGTTACAATTCGCTAAAGATCTTAGTCAACCAGAAGATATAATGAAGGTAATCAACTAATTTGCATATTTACTGTTTTATGAAATCAAGCATACGCCGCCGCAGTCCGACTATCACAGGTAGTCTGTTATTCATCCTGC
Organism: uncultured Ectothiorhodospiraceae bacterium; assembly: GCA_947258515.1. Classification (GTDB taxonomy): domain Bacteria; phylum Pseudomonadota; class Gammaproteobacteria; order UBA9214; family UBA9214; genus UBA9214. Next base: position 33,947 of record CAMYIO010000031.1, on the reverse strand, counting down.
TAACGACATCAAATGCGGCTGTCACAGGGCTTCCGACAAAATCACCCGCCAGCGATGCACAAAAACCACAGGCAGCCAGCCTGGATCAAACGGAACTGGCAAAACTGGACGAACCGGTGGTTGCACCAAACCTCGACCTGAAACAGGTGGCCCCATTACCACTGCCCTCACACTCTGCCGAGCCTTTAGCCGAGGATGCGGATCCGGCTGACACCGTTCAACAGGCGACGACTGAAACCGCACCCAATCAGTCCGCCGACGAGGATAAGCTGATCATCCTGGGCTCGGAAATTGCTCCTGGCACGGCAACGCGCCTGGCATGGTCTACCGATGGCAACATCGCCGGTCTGACCACACCGACGCCGGTCCTGGTAATCAGGGGCATGAAACCCGGCAAAACCATGTGCATGACCGCGGCTGTCCATGGTGACGAGCTGAATGGCATCGAAATCGTGCGTCGCGTAATGTATGACATCGATCCCGAAGACCTGACAGGTAATATTATTGGTATACCAATCGTCAATCTGCAGGGCTTCCAGAGAGGCTCCCGTTACCTCTCAGACCGACGTGACCTGAATCGTTTCTTCCCGGGCGAATCCAATGGCAGCCTCGCATCACGCATCGCACATTCCCTGTTTAATGAAGTCATCGTCCATTGTGATTTCCTGATTGACATGCATACAGGATCGTTGCGTCGTACCAACATGCCGCAGTTACGTGCCGACATGCGCAATGAAGAGGTCGCGGAGCTCACCGAAGGCTTCGGCAAGATCGCCGTCATACACAGTGTCGGCAGCCCCGGTATGTTGCGCTATGCGGCTGTTGCCAACGGCATCCCCGCCGCCACGCTGGAAGTCGGCGAATCATTACGCATACAGGATGACCAGATAGAAACAGGTGTTAGCAGTGTTAACCGCTTACTGGAACGCGAGGGCATGTACTCGCGCCTCTTCACCTGGGGCGATCCGGAACCCGTTTACTATAAATCCAGCTGGATAAGAGCAGAACGCGGTGGAATCCTGTTCAGCCAGAGAGAAGTGGGTGACATGATCGAGGTTGACGATGTGCTTGGCGCCATTACCGACCCGATCACCAACGAAACCAGCAATATTCTGGCAACAATAACCGGCCGCATTATTGGCATGGCCGTTGACCAGTTTGTAATGCCCGGCTATGGCTGTTATCACATCGGGATCGAGGCATCTGAAGAAGTTCTGGCCGACGTGGAATCAACAGCAGGCACAGAAAGCGATGTTGAATAGCCCTCCCCCCACCGCGCTCGCTGACTAACAGCCAGAATCACACCCTGTTCGCGGGACACTCCATACTGGTGCCCTTATATTTCCCGGAGTGCGCCGGACCCGCTCGCTTAACCCTGCCGCCACACCTAAACCAGGAGGGGCTATACTTATACATATGAGATGCTGACATCGTTGCGACTAACTCTAATTGAGGACTTAAGCCATGAAACAGAGCACCCGCTGGTTGATTACAAGCGTCCTTTTAGCCGTCTTACTGCCTGTAACTGCCTGGGGTTATGGTGTTTACGATGCCCCCGCTGACAGGCTTTACCCGCCCTATGCAGGAACTGCACAAAGCCATCACTATTCAGGCTCCCTGCGAATACAAACAGGAATGACAGGGGACGGCTATTACGTGCGTGCCAATATTGAAGGATTACGCCCCGGGGACATCCATGTTTCTGTTCGACGTAACCGCCTGGTATTGCAAGTTGAGCAAAATAACCGGTATGGTCTGCGTGACCCCGGCGCCCACAGCACCTCACAATGGCAGATGCGCGTCCGCAAACAACTGCGACTCCCCTACGATGCCGATGTGACCGGCATGACGACCAGCACTAATAACGGCATCATGGAAATCTTCATACCGAGAAGAAGTCAGTACTTGCCAGCCGATCCCTTACTGGTACGGTAACATTCAAATCCTGGAGGCCGTGCAATAACTTTTCTCTCAAGCACATGCGAGAAGTGCCGGGAGTCAGTGCCGGGAATGATGCACCTCGACAATGGTATGAACGATGCCAAGATCCTTCGGGATGAGGCCTTTGTAGTACTCCGGTGGCCTGGGTGAGTCACTCACCACAGTCAAGGTAGCTGAATAGATACCGGGTCCGATGGACCAGATATGCAGATCACTGATGTGGTTGTCATCAACGCTCTCGATGGCCGCGCGCGTTTGTTCGAGCATGGGCGCCGGGGCCTGATGGTCCAGCAGTATGCCGCTGGTATCGCGCATCAACCCCAGTGACCAGCGTGCCACCAGAATGGCACCGACGATACCCATCACCGGGTCCATCCAGTTCAGGCCGAGGTACTTTCCTGCAAGCAGGGCAAAAATCGCCAGCACCGAGGTCAGTGCGTCTGCCAGGACGTGCAGATAGGCTGCGCGGAGGTTGTGATCCGCATGCCCATGAGCGTGGTGGTTTTGATCATCATGGTGTTCATGATCATGGTCGTGATGACCACCTAACACGATCATGCTGGCGCCATTAACAATCAAGCCCAGAACGGCAACCACTATGGCTTGATTAAAGCCAATCTCGACGGGGTTAAATAATCGATTGACACTCTCCCCTGCCATCAGCAGGGCAAACAGGGCAAGTAATACAGCACTGGTGTAGCCGGCAAAGGCATTGACCTTGCCGGTTCCAAAACAGAAACGCGAATCGGCAGCGCAACGACGGGTGTAGATATAGGCAATGGTTGCGATGCTGAGGGCGGCAGCATGCGACCCCATATGCAAGCCATCTGCCAGCAGCGCCATGGAGCCGTAGGTGAGACCCGTAGCGATCTCGACGACCATCATGGTTGCGGTGATGGCTATCACCCACAGGGTGCGGCGTTCACCGGGCCTGACCCTGTCCTGGCCGAAGATATGATCGTGTTGCCAGTGTGTCGTAGTTTTAGCGTTCATTGCAACTCACATCAGGACCGCGAGCCGCTTCCACGCCTTTTTTGAGAATGCCCTTTGCTGGCACATCCTCCAGACGCGCTGACAAGTTTCGGAAACCCCCGGCGATTACACAGTCTTCACGTCGGAAAAAATAGCCGGTAAGAACATCAGAAGCTGGCAGATATGTAGGCAACCGGGCCTTTGTAATCCAGATCGTATTTGTCCTTTCTGCTCGATTTATTAATCGTCAGATCCATGTTTACATAGTTATAACCGATGCCAACACCAAAATGGTCGGTCAGGCGGTATTCCAGACTGGCCACGGCCGTCACAAGCTTACCGTCGTAATCATTGTAATCCAGGCCAAAGTAGCCGACGCCGCCCTCCAGCGACAACTTCGGTGTAATGGCATAGGCGCCGTAACCGAGAATATTCGGTAACGGCACCGTGTAGTCAATTGAGTCTGACTGGACACTGCCACTCACATTGTTGATGCCACCACTGACCTTGAGCTTCGTTTCAAACTGCACGACGTGAACACCAACACCAATACCGAGTTCGGCACGCTCGTTCTTCAGCAAGGAATAACCGACCTGGGCGACATAAAAGTCCGTATTTAATTTCGTATCGACGGCCAGAAAACCCGAGGCATCAATGTCCCCGAAGTCCAGCTCATCGAAATTCTGGTTGATATTGCTGTCAGCATCCAGCCCGAAATAGTTGAAGCTCAGGCGCCAGCGCTCTGCGAAACGCCAGCGCGCACCGACATAGAGGTTTGTTTCAGAGTCATCAACACCCAGGTCGCCGGTACTGATCTTGTCCGTGGGTTCGCCATCGCGCGTGGAACTGAAGTTACCGTCCGCCTTCAGCCAGGTGGCCCCGAGCCTGAAGGTGAATTTATCATCCAGCATCGGGTTAACAGAGCTACCGGCAGCAAAGACCGAGCCTGAAAGAATACTTGCAAACAGTAATGCGAGTAGTCGAAATTTCATCTTGCAATCTCCTGTTAATGCCCGTCACCTGCGATCCGGATATGCGAATTCTACCCGGTTAGGCAGAAAAATGAACTGCTTTTCACCAGACTACCTGCTCTGGCGCGCTTGAAAGAGGCGATACCTTTCCACTACCCGCTTACCAATTTCGCCGAGGTTCCAGCGCACACCGATGGTATATACGTTACCCAATGCCTCTCCGTTAGTCAGGTGACCACCATCAAACTTCACATTTGCATAGATCATGTTTTGAAAACCATCGTGTGAATAACGCAGGCCGATGACGCCGTACTTGATTTCATAGTCCCCGCTGAGCGGATCACTGTCTGGGCGCAGGTAGTTCCAGCCACCCGTCAACCATATCTTTTCACGTAGCTGGTACTGGCCGTACACCTCCCAGCCCCAGCCATCAAAGTACGTGCCCTGGTCGGTTGTGTCCTGGTTCAGCAACCGCGATACCACGGTGCCCAGATACCATTTCTCACCAAACTGGCGGGTTCCCACCAGGATGGCCTGGGCATTGCCATCGAGTCCGGCATCACGGATAGCCGGGTTATCAAGATCATTAATCTCGGCGATGTTATAGGCAATGCCGAGTGCAAAGTCAGGCCTGATCTGGTGAATGGCACTCAAACCGACGGCCGTGCCGTAATGTTCACCGTCGACGAGTGGTATGGGTTCACCGTGCTGCACCTGCAGGTTCAGGTTAAAGGGCTTTATGCCAATGACTTCAGGTAATTTACCCATGTGCAGGCGTGTCTGTATGACGGACTCTGCCCTGCCCGTGCCGGTTGCACCGCCATCCGTGCCGGCATTGTAGGTTCCGGACGCATCCCCGCCGGTACCTGCAAAGCGGTCAGTAAAACCGGCCACCTTGTAATAGGTTGACCAGCTCTTGCCGTATGTCAGGAAATAACCGGGCGCCTCGAAGCCGACATACAACAGGCGCTTGAAGAAACTGTTGCCCGCCTCGCCTTCCGGCGCGCTATCCTTATTGTCGACCAGGACATCCAGCTCACTCAGAAGATTGAAACCCACCTCGGCGCGTCCGAAGACCTTCAGCTTTGGTAAAAACTGGTAATGTGCATCGGCACCAACCCGCGATCCACCGTCTGACAGTGCAAAATCCCCACCGTCGACTGCACGGAATCGCAAGCGGTAGTTTCCATAGAGATTGAAATCATACTTTTTGATTGCAGGCTGTTCGGGTGTTTCCAGTGTTTTGACCTCCTGCTCACTCATGGGGTCTTCACTGGCGTCTGCCTCACGATTGACGGCCTCCTGCGTGGCGGCTATTTCAACCTCCGTGGCCTCATCCTTACCCGCAGCCGTGGACTGTTCGACCGGGGGTGGCGTACTTGAAACATCGGCGGGAGTTGCGGCATGCAGTGGCCACGGGGATAGACACAGCACCAGGCTGACGAGGAAAACTTTCATGCCGTTGCGTTCATTGCAGACTCTTCACCATGTACCGGTGCGGGATGCCGGCATCCATGAACGGCTCGCCATTCTCCACAAAGCCGTATCGTGCATAGAAGGGTACAGCATTGAGCTGTGCATGCAGGCAGACGCGGGTGTGTCCGTGCTTACTGGCATACGCCAGTAACGCCTCCAGCATCGCCGTACCGATACCCTGCCCGCGGCAGTCTTTCAGTACCGCCATTCTGCCGATGTGACCATCCGCTTTGATTCTTCCGGCACCGACAGGTCGTCCGTGCGCATCGGTCACCAGCACATGGTGACAGTGCGGATCATGCTCGTCCAGCTCGAGTGCTTCAGGGACCTGCTGCTCGACCACGAACACCTGGCAGCGAACATCAGTCAGCGACTGTTTAAATTCCTGCCAGCTGCCCTCTGTCAGGTGGAACGATGAATTCATGTCTTGTAACAACTACTGCAGTCGTCAGTCCCGTTCCTCAATCCATGCCATCTGGATGGCCTCGAGGATGCGCTCGCCACAATGTTCAGGATCATCGTCAAACTCATCAAGCGCCGTGACCCAGTTACGCAGGTCGACGAAGTTTACATGAAGGGGGTCTGCATCGGGATGTGCTTCTTCAAGTTCAATAGCGATATCAAGGGTGTCGGTCCATTTCAGGGCCATGCTCTACTCCTGGGTGATTCATTATACCGGCGCCAGTCATCTTGCAAAATGATAACAACAAATGCTGAGCCAGGTTAAGCTGAGTGCCAGATTGTTTTATTGAATAGCCACGGAATCCACGGAAGAACACGGAAATATTTCTGCCAAGGCATTTGTTCTTCCGTGGATTCCGTGGCAAATTTTCTATCTTTATTCGGCTGTACCAGTGCTAGGAGCCTGTCGGACTTAGGATTAATCTACTGCGCTGATGGGAGAACGGCCCTCGTTGCGTAGGCCCACTATGCGCCTCGAAATCGTGACCATTTGTACTCGTTCTCCCATCATGCTCGCTACGATCACCTAAGTCCGACAGGCTCCTAGTGATTTTCACTGACCATATTAATCGTGTACTTCGGTATTTCCACCACCAGGTCCGTGTCCGTGACGAGGGTCTGGCAACTCAGGCGCGAGTCCGGGTCCAGGCCCCAGGCCTTGTCGAGCAGGTCGTCCTCGTCTTCATTGGACTCGTTCAACGAGTCGGCACCCTCCCGGATATAGATGTGGCAGGTGGTACAGGCACAGGACTTTTCACAGGCATGTTCAATCTCGATGCCGCTTTTCAATGCCGCATCGCAAATACTGATACCGGGCTCTGCCTCAACAACGGCGCCGTCCGGGCAGATTTCTTCATGTGGCAGAAAAATTATTTGTGGCATAACGGCTTTCTCGATAGTTTTGTAAAGTAGAGCGTTGCCTGTCCCCTCCCTCCGGGAGAGCATTCAAAACAGGCTTTATTCATGGCGAATTGAATTCATCCACCTTGTGCCCGGCCATGGCCTTGCGAATACTGCTGTTCATGCGCCGTTCCACATAAGTACTGCTGGCTTTTTCAACCGCCTCGATCGCCCGCTTGATGGCACGGTAATCATTACCCTGACGCTGTTCATCCAGCTGTTTTGCCGCCGCGTCAATGGCCTTGCGCTCTGCTGCCTGCAGCAACTCCTCACCATCAGCGGCCAGCGCGGAATGCAGTGCCTCGAGCACCCGGTCCGCATCGACCTGCTCCTCGCGCAGGCGACGGGCATCCCGGTCAGCAGCGGCTGTTTCCATGGATTCCCTGAGCATGGTCTCTATGGCCCTGTCGCTCAGACCATAGGACGGCTTGACCTCGATACTGCTGGTCACGCCCTGTGTCTGTTCTTCAGCGGTCACGTTCAGCAGGCCGTCGGCATCAACCTGAAAGGTGACCTTGATGCGGGCGCCACCGGCCACCATCGGCGGGATATCCCGTAATTCAAACCTAGCCAGTGAACGGCAATCCTCTACCAGTTCACGCTCCCCCTGTACCACGTGAACGGACATCGCGGTCTGGCCATCCTTGAAGGTGGTAAATTCCTGGGCTCGCGCCGTCGGAATGGTGGTATTGCGGTGGATAATCTTTTCCGTCAGCCCGCCCATGGTTTCGATCCCCAGTGACAGCGGTATCACGTCGAGCAACAACATTTCATCATCAGGCTTGTTGCCCGCGAGGATGTCCGCCTGAATGGCTGCACCGACAGCGACCACCTTGTCAGGATCGATATCAACCATGGGCTCCGCATCAAAAAAGGCGGCCACGCGTTCGCGTACCAGCGGTACGCGCGTCGAACCGCCGACCATCACAACCGACTGAACGTCACTGGCTCGTATGCCCGCATCACGCAATGCACGGCGGCAGGGGCCCAGCGTTCTGTCGACGAGCGGAGCAATCAATGCGTTGAACTGTTCGCGCGACAACTCACCGCTCCAGCCGGCATTATCGTCGCGAACCAGCTCGATGCCGGTTGAATCCACTGTGGACAGGGCTTCCTTGGCGGTACGCGCGGTCTGCATCAGGCGGCGCATGTCCACGTGCCCCGCATCTGAACCCATACCGGACTGCTGCATAATCCAGTCAGCGACCAGACGGTCCACGTCGTCACCGCCAAGCGCGGTATCACCCGCGGTTGACATCACTTCAAAGACGCCCTTGTTGAGGCGCAGAATGGAAATGTCAAAGGTACCGCCACCCAGATCATAGATTGCTATGACACCTTCCGAGCCCTTGTCCAGTCCGTAGGCAACCGCGGCGGCAGTCGGCTCGTTCAGCAGGCGCAGGATGTTCAGCCCTGCCAGTCTCCCGGCGTCCTTGGTCGCCTGCCGCTGCGCATCATCGAAATAGGCCGGAACCGTCACCACGACACCGCTCAACTCACCTCCAAGGGTCTCCTCGGCACGTGCCTTCAATAGCCGCAGGATTTCTGCCGAGACCTCAACCGGACTGACGTCACCTGCCACGGTATGCAACAGCGGCATGCCACTCGATCCGGGCACAAATTCATAGGGCAGATATTCGCCGATACGTTTTACGTCCTCGACACCGCGACCCATCAGGCGTTTCACCGACGCGATGGTATTCAGCGGATCTCCGATTGCCGCGGTCAGTGCATCATGACCCACAACCGCGGCGCCATCGGCTCGATAGCGGACCACGGATGGCAACAGGTGACGGCCCTCCAGGTCCGGCAAGGTTTCAGCCACACCGCTGCGGACACTGGCAACCAGCGAGTTGGTCGTACCCAGGTCGATGCCTGCCGCCAGTTGATGCTGGTGTGGCGCGGTGGATTCACCGGGTTCAGATATCTGTAAAAGTGCCATTGTGAATTTGCTCTAACTACCTGCTAATACCCGCTCTCCCTGAGGGAGAGGGAATGCTCTGTATGGGCGATGAAGCCTGTATTTTATACTGCGCTCGTTGTTAACCCAATCATTGCAAAAAGTCCTATTGTAGGAGCGGCGTCTCGCCGCGATTCGCGCCGGGGACGGCGCTCCTGCAGCACTGCTCCAGGGCCTCACTGGCGGTGAACTCCAGGATCAAAATAAAATATTCATTTCATCCTGTAGATCATGTGGCGAAACCAGCTTTCAGGCCGGAATTTATGCAATTATCGGGTTAACCCGCAAGCTCATCCTCAAGCGCCAGCTCCAGTTCCATGGCCTCATGCTGCAGCTTCCGGAAAAACTGCATCTTTACAAGACTGTCAGCGGCCAGGTCGAGACTGGCAGCATCCCCGCTACGGAACTGTCGCTGCACATCGCCAGCCAGGCGCGCAATATCATCCGCAATCCGGTCCATGAGTACACCCAGTTCAGCAAAGGCATCAGCAGCATTGCGTACCTCGCCCAGTGCTTCACGCAGTTCCATCTGCTCCATCAGGAAGTTGATGTCACTGTTAGTGTGATGTTCGTCATCGAAGCTGCGGCCAGCCAGTTGCAGCAGGTAGCGGCCTCGTTGCAGCGGATCCTTGAGTGTCTGATAGGCCTCGTTGATCAGCGTTGCCTGCTGCATGGAAATGCGGCGTTCCTGATCAGTAGCATTAACGAAGCGGTCCGGGTGCATGGCCCGCTGACTGTCGCGATAGCGCTCGTCGAGGAGATCGGGATCCACGTCAAAGGACTGCGCCAGACCGAAACGCTCAAAGTGGGTTGTGGAATGATCCGCAGCCATGGAGACAACCAGCAGGAAACAAAACAGTTGTCAGCGACAGGCCGACATCAGACGTTAAAACTTTCCCCGCAGCCACACATATCCTTGACATTGGGATTGTTGAACTTGAAGCCCTCGTTCAGACCTTCCTTTGCGTAATCGAGTTCGGTGCCGTCGAGATACACCAGGCTCTTCGGGTTGATCAGCACCTTGATGCCCTGGTCTTCAAAGACCACATCGTCATCATCAACCTGGTCAGCGAACTCCATGACATAAGCCATGCCTGAACAGCCGGTTGTCTTCACGGCCAGACGCAGACCCACGCCATCGCCGCGTTTATCGATAAATGCCCTGACCCGCTCGGCTGCTGCCGTTGTTAACGTAATCGCCATTGTCATTACCTGCCTAGTGCGCGGCCCACTGGACGGAATTCAGATCGATGCCTTCCTTGAACATGTCCCAGAGCGGTGACAGGTCACGCAACTTGGTGACCTTTTCTTTCAGCAGGCTGGCCACGTAATCGACCTCCTCTTCCGTGGTGAAACGGCCAATGGTAAAGCGGATGGAACTGTGCGCCAGTTCGTCGTTCCGGCCCAGTGCCCGCAGCACGTAGGAGGGTTCGAGACTGGAACTGGTGCAGGCCGAACCCGAGGACACGGCCATGTCTTTCAGGGCCATGATCAGGCTCTCGCCCTCGACGAAGTTAAAGCTGACATTCAGGTTGCCCGGCACACGGTGATCCAGGTCACCGTTGAGATACACCTCTTCCATATCATTAAGGGCATTCGAGAGCCGGTCGCGCAGCACACGGGTACGGGCTTCCTCTTCCACCATTTCCTCTCGTGCAATGCGGAAGGCCTCGCCCATGCCGACGATCTGGTGGGTTGGCAGCGTACCGGAACGCAGGCCGCGTTCATGGCCACCACCGTGCATCTGGGCTTCCAGGCGTACGCGCGGTTTACGGCGCACATACAGGGCACCGATGCCTTTGGGGCCGTAAATCTTGTGGGCTGAAAACGCCATCAGGTCCACCTTGAGCTTTTCCATGTCAATCGGAATCTTGCCGGCGCTCTGCGCGGCATCGACATGAAAGATAATCTTGCGGGCGCGACAGATCTCGCCGATCGCTTCAATGTCCTGGATGACGCCGATCTCGTTATTGACGTGCATAATGGACACCAGCACCGTGTCGTCACGCAATGCCGCTTGAAACTTTTCCAGGTCAAGCAGACCGTTCGGTTCCGGGTCCATGTAGGTGACTTCATAACCCTCACGTTCAAGCTGGCGACAGGAATCCAGCACCGCCTTGTGTTCCGTCTTCAGGGTGACGATATGCTTGCCTTTTTTCTGGTAGAAATGCGCCGCACCCTTGATCGCGAGGTTGTCGGATTCAGTGGCACCCGACGTCCAGATAATATCCTTCGGATCGGCATTGATCAGCTGCGCCACATCCTTGCGCGCCTGCTCCACGGCGGCCTCGGCCTTCCAGCCAAATTCATGCGAGCGCGATGCCGGGTTACCAAACTGGCCCTGGCGCGTGAGGTAGGTACACATTTTTTCAGCGACGCGCTCATCAACCGGTGTGGTCGCCGAATAGTCCATGTAGATCGGTATGCTAATGTTCATCGCAAATTACCTGTTAAAGCCTTATTCGAAGTTTGTAGCCAGCCGCTGTCTGTCGGCCCTGTTGTTTAATGTGGGTTCAGCCACCGCGATTGCAACAGCGGACTGCTGGCGCCTTACCACGGCATTGACCTTGTCACGCCTGAGAAAACTGGCCAGCGAAATACCATCCATAAAGTCAAGAATCGAGTTGCCAAGTTTTTCCCACAACGCGTGCGTCAGACAGCGCTCACCGTCCTGGCAGTCCTCGTTACCACCGCACAGGGTGGCATCTATGCCTTCACCGATGGCATGGATAATCTGCGCAATGGAAATATCCTCGGGTGAGCGTGCCAGCCGATAACCGCCACCGGGACCACGCCAGCCTTCCACCAGGCCGTTCTTTTTCAGGCGCACAAACAGCTGTTCCAGGTAGGACAGCGAAATACCCTGTGTCTCTGAAATACCCGCCAGCCTCACCGGACCCTCGTCATAGTGGATGGCAAGATCCAGCATGGCGGTCACTGCATAACGCCCTTTGGTTGATAGCCGCATGATAGTTTACCCGTCAACACACCCGTATGAGCTGGCAGACGTGCGAAATAATAACCTACTAAATTGCTCAGGTACTAAGTATGCGACACTCACTGTTGACGAGCAAGGTTTTGGACCTGCTCAGAAGGGATATACGGAGAGGTAAATCCTCAGGATTCAACACTCAGCAGCGGCTTGTCTGCTGATTCGGAAAAGCTGTCGTCCGGCAGTGTGACCTAGCGGTTGTACATGCGGTTGTAAACGGCGTGACGTATACCACGACGCCGGCCGCAGGATATCACTTCACCGACCTGGGCATCGTGGTACATGCGTACCTGCATATCCGGCGCTGGAAAAGGTCCCTGCTTATCGTGAAAGTAGTAGGTAAGATTAAGCGTGGTAGTAAACTTGCAGCGTTCAACGACTCTCAAATGCAGATCGAGTACACCGTCGATGCGTGAGACAACGTGGCCCTGCATCGCATCGAGATCCGGCACCAGGTTGCGCAGGCGGATATAATTGCACTCATACAATTCCATCAGCCCCGCGAAGTTACGTGCGGGTATGCCGTTTAAAAAGTGTGTTTCCGTGTTGCGCATGTCTGAATCATAGCACGTTAATGTTTATCGCCTTAAAGATAGCAGCTCGTATAAAATGCTGCTATTTTGAACAGCTATCGGCGATAATCAACAGATCTTAATCAGGCGTCAACGCTTGACACAATCATATTTTCATGTCTGAAAATAACTTCACCACGCTACTGCAGAAGCACTTGCCGCAAAGCTGCGTCATTACAAACGCGGAAGAATTACGGCCGTATGAATGCGATGCACTGTCGGCCTACCGGCAACTGCCCATGGTCGTTGTCATTCCGGAGTCACTGCAACAGGTGCAGACAGTCTTGCGCCTGTGCGCCGAACACAAGGTGCCCGTGGTGGCCCGTGGTTCGGGCACAGGATTGTCCGGCGGCGCGCTGCCACTGGAAAACGGTGTGCTGTTGAGCCTGGCAAAATTCAACCGCATTCTCGATATTGATGTCGCCAACCGGGTTGCCCGGGTACAACCCGGTGTCACCAATCTGTCCATTTCAAATGCCGTGGCCGAATATGGTCTGTATTACGCGCCCGACCCGTCCTCGCAAATCGCCTGCTCCATTGGTGGTAACGTGGCCGAGAATGCCGGCGGCGTACACTGCCTGAAATACGGCCTCACGACACACAACATCCAGGCGCTCGAAGTGTTCACCATCGAGGGTGAACACCTCAGCATCGGCAGCCAGGCGCTGGATGCACCCGGTTATGATTTACTCGCGCTGATGACAGGTTCGGAAGGTTTGCTCGCTGTCATCACCGAGGTCACCGTGAAGCTGTTACCCCGACCCGAGGTCGCACAAGTGGTCATGGCCGCTTTCGACACCGTCGATGCCGCCGGCGCCGGTGTCACCGCCGTCATTGCCAGCGGCATCATTCCCGCGGGACTGGAACTGCTCGACAAGCCGGCTATCGACGCCGTTGAACAGTTTATCCACACCGGCTATCCGAAGAACGCGGCGGCCATACTGCTGTGCGAACTCGACGGCACACAGGCCGACGTGAGCGCGCAGATTGAACGCGTCAACCAGGTCTTCACTGAAGCCGGCGCCATCGATCTACAGGTGTCACGTAACGAGGAAGAGCGGCAACGCTTCTGGGCTGGCAGGAAAGCCGCCTTCCCGGCCATGGGCAGGCTGTCACCGGACTACTACTGCATGGACGGCACCATCCCGCGCAAACACCTGGCGCATGTGCTGAACCGCATCAACATCATGTCAGAAGCCTACGGCCTGCCCATCTGCAATGTGTTTCACGCCGGTGACGGCAACCTGCACCCACTGATTCTTTACGACGCGAACAAGGCGGGCGAACTGGAACGCACAGAGGAACTGGGTGGAAAGATTCTCGAGTTATGCGTGGAGGTTGGCGGGACCATCACCGGCGAACACGGTGTCGGCATGGAGAAAATTAACCAGATGTGCGTGCAATTCAATGCCGCCGAACTACAGCAGTTTCACGCCATCAAGTCCGCCTTTGATGCAGACAACCTGTTGAATCCCGGCAAGGCCATCCCTACCCTGCACCGCTGTGCCGAATTCGGCGCCATGCATGTGCATCACGGGGAATTACCGCATCCCGAACTCGAACGGTTTTGATTGCGCACACGGATTACCCCAATGTCATTTGAACAAACCCTGCAGGAGCAGGTCCAGGCGGCTGCCGCTTCCGGTACAGCCTTGTCTATCCAGGGCGGCAACAGCAAATCATTCTACGGTCGCAGCACCCGGGGCGAGGTGCTGTCTGTTAACGAGCGCAAGGGCATCATCGATTACACACCCTCCGAACTGGTGATTTCCGCACGTGCGGGCACGACGCTGACCGAGCTGGAGTCCGTGCTTGAGCAGGAGGGCCAGATGCTGGCCTTCGAGCCCGCACATTTTGGCGACAACGCCACCCTTGGCGGCACCATCGCCTGCGGTCTCTCGGGTCCGCGCCGTCCCTACGCCGGTGCCGCACGTGATTTCGTACTCGGGGTCAACTGTGTCAATGGCAAGGGTGAGTGGCTGCGACTGGGTGGACAGGTCATGAAGAACGTCGCCGGGTATGACGTGTCCAGGACACTGACCGGATCACTGGGCACACTGGCCATCATGCTCGACATTCACTTGCGCGTGCTGCCAAAGCCGGAGACCGAGGTCACGCTGCAACAGTCCTGTGATGCAGCCACCGCCATCCAGCATTGCAATGCCCTGGCCGCGCGACCGCTGCCGGTCTCCGCCAGCTGTTACGCGGATGGACAACTCACAATCCGTCTGTCAGGCATGGAACAGGGTGTGCAGTCGGCGGCTGCCAGCATTGGCGGCGAGACACTGGCGGACGCCGCCCGCTTCTGGCAACAGCTGCGCGAACATCAATCAGCCTTCTTTGACGGTGAACGTCCGTTGTGGCGACTATCCGTGCCGCCGGCAACAGCACCACTGCCGCTTGAAGGTGACACCCTGCTCGACTGGGGCGGCGCGCAACGCTGGCTCCGCAGCGAACAGGCAGCAGACACCATCCGCGGCAGCACCGCAGCAGCCGGCGGGCATGCCACCCTGTTTCGCGGCGGCGACCGCGACGGTGAGGTCTTCCACCCGCTGCAAGCGGCGCTGCTGTCACTGCACCAGCGTTTGAAACAGACCTTTGACCCGGCCGGAATCCTCAATCCGGGGCGCATGTACCGCGAGCTGTAAGCATGCAGACCTCATTACCAATTGCGTTGTTGCAAACCCGTAGCGGACAGGAAGCCGATGAAATACTGCGCAACTGCGTACACTGCGGCTTCTGCAATGCGACCTGCCCGACCTACCAGCTGCTCGGCGACGAACTCGATGGCCCGCGCGGGCGCATCTACCTTATCAAGCAGGTCCTCGAGGGCCAGCCGGCAACACGCAAGACACAACGACATCTTGATCGCTGCCTGACTTGCCGCGCCTGTGAAACCACCTGCCCCTCCGGGGTGGATTATCACCGCCTGCTGGATACCGGGCGTGACATGGTCGAACGCACAGTGCAGCGCTCACTCGGCGACCGCCTCGTGCGGCGCGCGCTGCGCATGCTGTTGCCGTGGCCGGCCCGCTTTGCACCCCTGTTACGCATCGGCCAGATAGCCAGGCCATTGCTACCCGCGGCGCTGAAGCAACATGTCCCCGCAAGACAGGACAGCAGCCAGGCAGCGCCCGTACGGCAGCATGCCAGAACCATGCTGTTACTGGATGGCTGCGTGCAGCCGTCACTGGCACCGCAAATCAATCGCGCGACCCTGCGGGTACTGGATGCGCTGGGCATCGGTGCGGTGAGCGAAAAGAACAGCGGTTGTTGCGGCGCTGTCAGTCACCATCTCAATGCGCCTGAAGAAGCCCGGACCTTCATGCGCACCAACATTGATGCCTGGTGGCCGGCCATCGAAAAGGGTGCAGAAGCCATCATTGTGACTGCCAGTGGCTGCGCACCGATGGTCAAGGAATACGGGCACCTGCTGGCAACAGACAGCGCCTACGCCGACAAGGCAAAACGTGTCAGTGAACTGGCGAAAGATATCAGTGAAATCATTAGCGTGGAATTCAGCCGCGAGACCTTTGCGGATACCGGGGGTGACACCCGCATTGCGTTTCATTCACCCTGTACCCTGCAGCACGGACAGCGCATCACCGGCAAGGTGGAAGACATACTCACCCGGCTGGGGTTTAAATTAACAGACGTCAGCAACGGCCACCTCTGCTGTGGCTCGGCAGGCACCTACTCGATCCTGGAACCGGCGCTGTCATCCGCACTGCGTGACAACAAGCTCGCTACCTTGCAGGCCGGTCAGCCTGATATGATTGCGACCGCCAATATCGGTTGCCTGATGCACATGGCCGCCCGGGCGGAGGTGCCGGTAAAACACTGGATAGAATTACTTGAACCATTGATACGCGAACAGGCCCCGACATAAAACACTATGAACACACCCACACTCCCCCTGGTGATTGAGCCAGATGTACTAGAAGAATCATTGGGTTACGACAACCTCCTTATTGTCGACCTTAGCAGGCCGGAGAACTACCGGAAGATGCACGTCCCCGGTGCCGTGCACCTCGAGTATCCGCAGATCATTGCGATCAGCAAGCCGGTCATGGGGCTGGTGCCGGACGATGCCACCCTCACCCGGGTATTTTCCGCACTGGGTATCGATGAACGCACCCACGTGGTCGCCTATGACGACGAGGGCGGCGGCCGTGCCGCGCGCCTGTTATGGACGCTCGAGGTCGCGGGACATAAACAGTACTCGCTGCTCAACGGCGGCCTGCATGCCTGGGTCAATGAAGGTCACCCGCTGGAGACCAGCGCCGCGACCCCGACTGCAAAAAAGTTCCAGCTGCGACGCAACCCTGCGCCGCTGGTGGACAGCGCCTACATCAGCACAAGGCTTGGCAGCGATGACTGCCGCCTGCTGGATGCACGCAGCCCGGATGAGTACAACGGTATCAAGAAGTATGCCGAACGTGCCGGTCATATCCCCGGTGCTGTCAACCTGGAATGGACGCAGGCAATCGATCCCACCCGCAACATGCGGCTGAGAACAAATGAAGAATTGACCGCCCTGCTGTCACCGCTGGGTATCACGGCCGACAAGGAAGTGATCACCTACTGCCAGACGCATCATCGTTCGGCACATACCTATTTCATGCTCAGGCAACTGGGCTTTGACAACGTAAAGGGCTATGCCGGCTCCTGGTCAGACTGGGGGAATAATCCGGATTTACCCGTCGAATAGGCCTGCCTGGGGGAATAATCCCGATGTACCCGTCGAACAGGCCTGCCTGGGGGAATAATCCCGATTTACCCGTCGAACAGGCCTGCCTGGG
>CAMYIO010000031.1:0-16882 GCA_947258515.1 uncultured Ectothiorhodospiraceae bacterium | reverse complement strand
AATACACTTGTAGGAGCGCCGTCCCCGGCGCGATTCGGGGCATGAAAAACAATCGCGCCGGGGACGGCGCTCCCACGGGAATTGATACAGCGGATCGTATCCGCGATTGTTAATATTTAAAAAAACTCTCGCGGTAAAAGCGCAGTTCACGGATCGAGTCACGGGTATCATCCATCGCCAGGTGTGATCCCCCTTTCCTGAAGCCACTCAGTATATTCGGCGGCGCCCAGCGTGCTATCAGTTCCTTGATGGTACTGACATCCAGGTTTCTGTAGTGAAAAAACGCCTCCAGTTTCGGCATGCAGCGCGCCATGAAGCGGCGATCCTGGCAAATACTGTTACCACACATCGGCGAGGCCCCCTGCGGCACGTATTCAGCGAGAAATTCGATCGTCTGACGCTCGGCCTCGGCCTCATCCAGGGTACTGTTACGCACCCGTTCGACCAGCCCGGACTGTCCATGCTGCCGGGTGTTCCACTCATCCATGCCGTTGAGCACTTCGTTGGACTGATGTATCGCCAGCATCGGTCCTTCCGCCAGGATATTCAGTTGTGCATCCGTCATGATAGTGGCGATTTCGATTATTTTGTCATTATTGGTGTCCAGGCCGGTCATTTCCAGGTCGATCCAGATCAGGTTGTTGACATCTTGCGTCATGTAGCGGGCATCCTTTCAAAGATTGTGGTTGAGTCGCATTGTAGCAGAGGCTAATCTGCCAGATGCCTGTAAACGAGACCACGCTATCAAATGAATAATTTTACTTACCTGTTTCTGCTTGCCCTGGCCGCCTCTCTGGGCGTGCGCCTGTGGCTGGCCGCTCGCCATATCGCCCATGTAAAGAAACATCGCGAGACCGTCCCTGAATCGTTTGCCGGCCGCATTCCACTTGAGGACCACCACAAGGCAGCGGACTATACCCTCACCAATACCCGTATAGGCAGAATCGCGCTGCTCTACGACAGTCTGCTGCTGCTCGGCTGGACACTCGGCGGCGGCCTCGAATGGCTCGACAACACCTGGCGTGCCGTTGAACTGCAACCGGTCATCACCGGCACCGCCGTGATGTTCAGTGCCATGCTGATCATGACAGTGCTGGACCTGCCCTTTTCCCTCTACCACACCTTCGTGGTTGAAGAACGCTTCGGCTTTAACCGTTCCACGCCCGCCGTGTTCGTGACTGACCTGCTGAAAAACGCGCTGCTGCTGGTCATCATCGGTGGTCCGCTGATCGCACTGGCGCTGTGGATCATGGAGGCATCGGGCGGACTGTGGTGGTTGTACATCTGGGCCGTCTGGACGGTGTTCACACTGGTGATGTTCTGGGCCTACCCGGCGGTGATTGCGCCACTGTTCAACAAATTCTCGCCTCTGGACAACGAGGCACTGCAACAACGCATCCAGGCGCTGATGGATAAATGCGGCTTCCGCAGCAAGGGCATCTTCGTCATGGATGGTTCGAAGCGCTCCGGTCATGGCAATGCCTATTTCACCGGCTTCGGCAGCAACAAGCGCATTGTTTTCTTCGATACCCTGCTGGAGTCCCTGAATCCGCCGGAAATCGAGGCGGTGCTGGCGCACGAACTGGGACACTTCAAGCTCAGGCACATTCAGAAGCGCCTGCTGTCGACCTTTGCCCTGAGCCTGGCCGCGCTGGCACTGCTTGGCTGGCTTGCAGGAAATAACTGGTTTTACCAGGGACTGGGGGTCAGCCAGCCTTCGCCGTGGATGGCGCTGATGCTGTTCATGCTGGCCATGCCGGTGTTTACCTTCTTCCTGCAACCGCTGCTGTCGCTGCTGTCACGCAAGCATGAATTCGAGGCAGACGCCTATGCGGTGCAGCAATCAAGCGGTGCCGACCTGATCAGGGCACTGGTAAAGATGTACCGCGAAAATGCGAGCACGCTGACACCCGACCCCCTGTATTCGGCATTTCACGATTCACACCCGCCGGCACCCGTGCGGATTACGCATATATCCGCTAATATGGGTACTACATGAAAAGGAGAACAAACATGAAACCACTAGCGCTATTGATTTCACTGTGCCTGCTGGGCGCGAGCAATACACTGCTGGCCGCTGACATCAAGAATGGCAAGCAGCTGCAGCAAAAAAACTGCATGAGTTGTCATGATGACAGCATGTATAGCCGCGACGAGCGGCGTATTAAAGATCTTTCCGGTCTGCGTACCCAGGTACAGCGCTGCGAGTCCACGCTGGGACTGACATGGTTCGATGATGAAGTCGACGATGTGACGGCCTATCTGAACAAGTCCTTTTACCAGTTCAAGTGAATGCCATGACGGTATGCAACCTGGCGGATAAACACTGCAAGCCCTGCGAGGGTGGCGTCGCCCCGTTGAGTCGCGAGCAGGCCGATGACTTCATGAAAGACCTGCACGGCGACTGGGCAATTGATGAAGCCGGCAAGGAAATCAGCAGAACCTGCAGCTTCAAGAACTACTACCAGACCATGGCCTTTGTCAACGCACTCGCCTGGGTCGCACACGGCGAAGATCACCATCCGGATATCGAGGTCGGCTACAGCCGCTGCCACATACGTTACAGCACGCACGCCATCGGCGGACTCTCCGAGAATGACTTTATCTGTGCCGCCAGGATTGACGCACTGCTGCCCGCCGTTGAATAACAAGGCCAGCCGTATTCATACCAGCCCGACCATTAACAGCCACATCCGCCCTACCCACCCCCCCCGCCCGGGGAACCGGAGTTAGCCGCGTTGGTGCACAGCACGGCAAACACCCGCAGCGACAACCCCATCCCCGGACTGGTGATTGTCAATTACGGCAAGAATCAACTGGTTGAAAGCGTTGCCGGCGACATCTTTCGCTGTGTTGCGCGACGCGGTCTGCCGCAGATCGTCTGTGGTGACGAGGTTGACTGGCTACAGACCGGTAACAACAGCGGCGTCATCGAGGCCATCAAGCCACGGCGCACGGTACTTTACCGTGCCAACGGCAGTAACGGCCAGCGACCGCTGGTGGCCAATATCGATCAGCTTGTCGTCGAGGCGGCACTGGAGCCGGCCCTGGATTACTTCCTGATCGACAAATACTGCATCGCCGCCGAGCTGGCACAGATCGAACCGCTGATCATTATCAACAAGGCCGATCTGATAAACGATAAACAGCGTGCGCGCATAACCCTGCTGATCGATGAATACCGGGACATTGGCTACAGCGTAGTGTTAACCAGCGCCCTGAAAGAAACCGGTATCGAGACATTCACTGCGTGTCTGTCCGGCAAGACCAGTATCCTCGTCGGCCAGTCGGGCGTCGGCAAGTCATCCCTGATCAAGCGCCTGCTGCCGCACCGGGACATTGATATCGGTAAGCTGTCAGCGGCATCCGGGCTGGGCAAGCACACCACCACCTCGACGACGCTGTACCACCTGCCGCAGGGCGGTCGCCTGATCGATTCGCCGGGTGTGAGGGATTTTCACCTCGCCAGGGTACCCGACGAGGCACTCGGCAATGGCTTTCGCGAGTTTCGCCCGCACCTCGGCCAGTGCCGCTTCAATAACTGCCGTCACCTGTCCGAGCCGGGGTGCGCCATTAACGCCGCCGTTGCCGCGGGTAATATTCTTGAACGGCGCATGGAAAGTTACCGGCGCCTGATAATGTAGGAGCGGATCGCATCCGCGACGACCGTGGTTGACCCGTTCGCGCTCGCGGAGCGCTCCTACATCAATAGATATCCCTGTAGGAGCGGATCGCATCCGCGATTCCGGGGCGTGACCGTTCGCGCTTGCGAAGCGCCCCAACACCGACATATACACCTGTATGAGCGGATCGCATCCGCGAATGTTTTTATCAGGGTTACCCCGGTGGCCAGCCCAGTGGACGACCGCCAAGCAGGTGCAGGTGAATATGGTAGACGGACTGTCCGGCCCCGGCGTTACAGTTCATCACCATGCGGTAGCCCGGTTCAGCGACCCCTTCATCGGCGGCGATCTGCCTGGCCGCCAGGTACATCTTGCCGACCACGTCCGCCGTGTCGGGCGTCAGGTCATTGGTCGTCGCAATATGCGTTTTCGGTATCACCAGCACATGCAACGGCGCCTGCGGATTCAGGTCACGAAAGGCGAGCACCTCATTATCTTCAAAGACGACATCCGGTTGAATATCACCCGCCACCATTTTGCAGAATAAACAGTCAGACATTATTAAATCTCCTGTCGCCCGGCAAACGCATGTGACAACGTTCCACCATCAATGTATTCAAGTTCGCCTCCCATTGGCACACCGTGCGCGATGCGCGTCGTGCGCACACCCTGCAGCCGAGCCATCTCGCTGACAAAATGTGCAGTCGCCTCGCCTTCAACCGTCGGATTGGTCGCCAGGATCAGTTCCTGCACCTCACCCGAGGCCAGACGCGACTCCAGCAGCCCCAGTCCAAGCGCCTCGGGACCAATACCATCCAGAGGCGACAAGTGCCCCATCAATACAAAATACAATCCCCGGTAACCGATTGACTGTTCCAGTGCCTGCACATCGGCCGGTGTTTCCACCACGCACAGCAGGCTGCGATCGCGCCGCTCATTGGCGCACAGCGCACACACGGGATCTTCACTCAGGGTCCGGCATTCACGGCAGTTGCCGACCCGATCCATGGCCTGGCTGAGCGCTTCGGCCAGTTGTCGCCCGCCGTCGCGGTTGTATTCCAGCAGCTGAAACGCCATGCGCTGTGCCGATTTCGGGCCCACACCCGGGAGACAGCGCAGGGATTCAATCAGACGCCCGATGAGGCGTGAGCCGGTCATTTATCAGAACGGCAGTTTCATGCCGGGGGGCAGATCCAGCCCCGTGGTGAGACCGGACATGCGTTCCTGGGTGTTTGACTCCACCTTGTGAGCGGCGTCATTGATGGCTGCGGCCACCAGGTCCTCGAGCATGTCCTTGTCGTCACCCAGCAGGCTGTCATCGATGCTGACGCGCCGTGCTTCATACTTGCCTGTCATGGTGATCTTTACCATGCCACCACCTGACTCGCCGGTCACTTCCATGCTGGCAATTTCTTCCTGTGCCTTTTGCATATTGGCCTGCATTTCCTGGGCCTGCTTCATTAAATTTCCCAATCCGCCTTTCATAATCTTTACCTCTATTTAAAAATGTGCGTCATTCACACAACAGTGGAACGACAGACAATCAATCACTGCGCGGCCGTATCGTCCCCTGGTTTACGGTGCCGCCAAAAGCATCCTGCAGTGCCCTGATGTTTTCATCCTGCTCTATCGAATCTTCCGCGCGGCGCTGACGCTCAGCCTGCTCACGCTTTTTTTTTGCCGCGGGTGTTTCACTTGCCAGCGACGCGGCCGTATCGACCCGCACCTGTATGGTGCGCTGGTAATAGTCACACAAGGCAGTTTCGAGTTGCTCGACACGTGCCTTTCCCAGCAAATGGGTATGAGCGGGGTCCAGTGACAGCTTCACGACATCGTCATCAATGCCGTGAAAGACACAGTTCAATGACATTTCACGCGCCATCCCCTTGAGTGACAATCCCGCGATAACAGCAGACCATTCGCCACCCGCCGTGGCAGGCGCTGGTGCGGAAGCCGGGGCTGGTACCGGTGCGGAAGCCGGAGCTGGCGGGGTTTTTTTGGCAGGGCTTGCTGTCTGCACGGACTGTGCCTGCGCCCCGGGTGGCGGAGCGGCCGCTACCGTTGCCGCCGCGGATATCGGTGCCGCAGCGCCCGGACGAAAGGCCAGCATGCGTAACATCACCATCTCAAAACCGCCACGCGGTTCCGGTGACAGTGGTAAATCACGCCGTCCCAGCAGGGCGATCTGGTAATAGAGCTGTATATCTTCGGCAGACATGGCGGCCGCCAGGGCGAGGACCGCCTCCCGGTCGCCGTAGCTGTCGTCAATGGCATCCGGCAGCGACTGCGCAATGGCAACGCGCTGCAGCACCGAGACCACGTCCGCGAGCAGTGCCGCATAGTCGGGCACAAAGGTATCGGCCTTGCCAATCTCGTCCATCAGCAGTGCGGCATCACCCTGCGACAGCGCATGCAGCAAGCGATAGATCACATCGCGGTCGATGGTACCCAGCATCGCGCGCACCTCGTCTTCCTTGAGACTGCCGTTGCCAAAGGCGATCGCCTGGTCGAGCAGGCTCAGGGCATCGCGCATACTGCCACATGCCGCGAAGGCGATCTGTCGCACGGCCGCCTCTTCAGGGTCAATCTTTTCCTGCTTCAGGATGGTTTCGATCTGCCCGGTTATCTGTGGCACGGTGAGGCTTTTCAGGTTGAACTGCAGGCAACGCGACAGGATGGTGACGGGCAGTTTCTGCGGGTCGGTCGTCGCCAGCAGAAATTTCACATGCGGTGGAGGTTCTTCCAGCGTCTTCAACAAGGCATTGAAGCTGTGCGTCGACAGCATGTGCACCTCGTCAATCAGGTAGACCTTGTAGCGGCCACGCGTCGGTGCGTATTGAACGTTCTCCAGCAGTTCGCGGGTATCCTCGACCTTGGTGCGGGACGCGGCATCGACCTCGATCAGGTCAACAAAGCGCCCTTCATTGATTTCCTTGCAGGCGCTGCACTTGCCGCAGGGTCGCGAACTGACACCGGTTTCACAATTCAGTGACTTGGCGAGGATGCGGGCAATGGTGGTCTTGCCGACGCCACGGGTACCGGTAAACAGGTAGGCATGGTGCAGGCGATCGTTGTCCAGGGCGTTGACCAGCGCACGCTGAACATGGTCCTGCCCAACCAGTTCGGTAAAGTCCCGGGGGCGCCACTTACGCGCAAGAACCTGATAACTCATTGATAGGCCTGGCCTGTTTGTCGCCTGTTATATTGTATAATGCTGTTGCCAATACGCGAAAAAAATGGAGGCGACCTGTACCAGCCACACCCCGGCGCCCGAATCCACTGCTGCCGCTGCTCCCTTCCGGGCCTGACGGGGTTCACAGCTTATCGTCGCGGGGGGACCAGCACAAGTCACCATAAAACGTCGAACCAGACGCGCATTATAAGGCGTTAGGGGCGTATTGATAAGGTGCCCGCCGGGATGATGTCGCTTACTCGGGTTTGGGTTCGGAAACGACCTTCTCTCTGCCCGGTAAACGACCCTGATCCTCCGGCCTGCCGGGAAGACTGCCGCTGCCGGAATCCGCTGTCCGGCCCTGGCGTGCCCGGATACCGTACCCCAGCAGGGCGCCGCCGGTCGCGGACACGGCCAGCAGTCCGAGTGTCATGAACTGGGTAAATAACAACAACACGCCCAGGCCGGCAATCCCGGCCATCGCCGAGCCCAGTTTCAGTGTCGAGCGGTGCTGCACTCGCTTGCTTTCACGCAACAGCTGGCGATGACCGTCCTTGATCTCCTTGACTTTCTCCTTTTCTGCCTTGCGCCGCAAATAGTCACGCTGGCGGTTGAACTTTTCACTGGCGCGGACAAAGGAGTGCGCGTTGGCGTGACTGGTGATGGCGGAAAACCACAGCGCGGCAATGATGCCGATCAGCATGCCGAGCGCGACCACCAGCCAGCCGCTCCTGTAGAGACCGGCATCGCGTGCGCTGATCACCAACAGCGCCGTCGTTCCCTGCAACAGAAAAACCCCGACCAGGAATTTAATAAATGCGGGCAGGCTGAATGGAATCATCATCACGCCTCGAGTGTACTGATAAGGCTATTCTGCCACAGAGATGGCACCGTTAGGAGTGAATGGCATCCGCGACGACCGTGGTTGACCCGTTCGCGCTCGCGGAGCGCTCCTACAACAATAAATACCCCCGCAGGAGCGGATCGCATCCGCGACGACCGTGGTTGGCCCTTTCGCGCTCGCGGAGCGCTCCTACATCAATAACTACCCCCCGTAGGAGCGGATCGCATCCGCGAAACGATGGTTGGACAACACTTGCTCGTGGAGCGTCCCCCACACCAATAGATACACCCGAAGCAACTCATGTATATTAAGGTACCGACAACAATAAACCCTGCTCACCATGCCTCGAAGCACTCCTTTCAGACTGTTCCTCGCTGCTGTCGTCTTCATTGGCATACTGCTGCTGCTGACGCTGGTACTGAGTGCCGCACAGTTCGGGCTGTCACTGTGGCAGCAATTACAGACTGCCCCGCCCTGGTTCGTGGCACTGATCATTGCCCTCAGCGGCCTGATGCTGGGCTTCGGGATCTGGCTCAGCTGGCGACTGCTACGCCCTGCCCGGCCCCGGGCCACTAAAACGGCGGCAGCTTTATCAGAGGCCGAACTGCAGTCACACCTGCAGGCCGCCACGGCCGCAGGTATCGATGTCGAGTCGGCCATGCAGGAACTGCAGGAACTGGCACGGCGCCGCGAGCTGGAAATCATCCACCTGGCACTGTTCGGCGAGATCAGCAGTGGCAAGAGTTCACTGATCAACGCCCTGCTGCCGGGTGCCCGCGTGGCGACCGACGTGATTGGCGGTACCACCACCAACATCGAGCACTACCACTGGCAACGTGAATCCGGCGATGAAGTGGTGCTCGTCGATGTGCCGGGCCTCAACCAGGTAGACCGCGAATATGACCGCATGGTCATGGAAGAGGCGCAGCGCGCACACGTGGTGATCTTTGTCTGTGACGGCGACCTGACACGCAATGAATACCTCGCCCTGCAACCCCTGCTGGCATTGAAAAAACCGCTGATCGTGGCCTTCAACAAGCTGGACCGTTATTCGGCCGCTGACCAGCAACTGATCCGTGAGCGACTGACCGACAGGTTTGCATCCGATCCGCAGGTGACCACTGCCGGCATCGCCACACAACCCGTGCGCCGCGTCATTAAAGTGGGGCCGGACGGCACCGAGCACGAAGAGGAACAGCAGCTGCCGCCACAGATCGACGAACTGCGGGCGGCCGTGCAGGCTGCACTCGACGACAACATGGCATTGCTGGAGCACTTGCGTGACACCGCGGTATTCGAACTGACCGCACGCAAGCTGGAACAATCCAGGGCACAGCACCGCGTACAGGCCTCCGCGGCTCTGGTAAAGACCTATACCCGGCGTGCGGTGGCCGGCGGACTGGCGGCGATCAGTCCCGGCACCGACATTCTCATCCAGGGCTACCTGGGTACCCGCATGGTGAAATCGCTGTGTGAACTTTACGAAGTGCCCGTGCGTGACATCGAGTTGCAGAAACTGCTGGACCTGACGCAGGCGCAGGTGCGCACCGCATTACCACTGATACTGGCCGTTGCCGGCAATGCCGCCAAGGCATTCCCGGGGGTTGGAACGCTGGCCGGCGGCCTCATGCATGCCGTCGCCTACGGACTGATCTTCGATGCGCTTGGCAATGCCGTTAGCCGCACACTGGAGACCCGTGGCGAGCTGCGGCCCGCCCCGGCAAGCCTGATGTTCAGGGACAACCTGGTCGACGATGTTGAATCACGGGCGCGCAAGCTGTTACGGCTGGCGTTCGATGTCCGAAAAGAACAGGGCCAGAATGGTAAAGATAATGACTAGCGTGAAAAATCCTCCTGCAGCAGCGGCCTCCTGGCCGCGATTCGCGCCGCGGACGGCGCTCCTGCAGGTCACCCGCGTGGTACGCGGAACATGAATACTGACAACCATCTCGACAAGGCCCGCGACAGCCTCGAACTGCTGTTGCAGGACAATCGACTGCCACCCGAGGTACGCGCGGAGCTGGCTGATGATTTCAGTCAGGTGCAGGCCATGCTCGACAAGCTGGAGCACGACCATATTCATATTGCCGTACTGGGCCGGGTCAGTGTCGGCAAGTCCTCGGTACTCAATGCGCTGATCGGTGAACGGCGCTTTTCAACCAGCGCACTGCACGGCGAGACCAAACAAAACGAAATGGCGCAGTGGGATGAACAGGAGAGCGGCTCACTGTTCCTGATTGACACACCGGGCATCAACGAAATCGATGGCGAGGCACGTGAACGCATGGCCCACGAGGTGTCGCAGCGCTCCGACCTGGTGTTGTTTGTCATCGATGGCGACATGACCGACAGCGAGTACACCGCGTTGCAGGGCCTCGCACGCGAACACCGGCCACTGCTGCTGGTACTGAACAAGAGCGACCGCTACACGGACGTGCAGCGTCAGGAACTGCGGCACAGCCTGCTGGCGCGCCTCGAAGACATGACATCACCCGAGAACCTGATCGAAGTCGCTGCCGACCCGCCACCGCGCATCATCGTCACCGTGGATGCCGATGGCCGGGAAACCGAGACTGAGCGCACCTCGCCCCCCGATGTCTCCGCATTGAAAGACCGCATCTGGGAAATCCTCGAAGCCGAAGGCAAGACCCTGGCCGCACTGAACGCCAGCCTGTTTGCCGGCGACCTCAGCGACAAGGTCGGCGCGCGCGTACTGGCCGCCCGCAGCAAGCTGGGTGAAAATGTCATCGACAGTTACAGCCTGCTCAAGGGCGTTGCGGTCGCCATCAATCCGGTGCCCCTTGCGGACCTGGCAACCGCGGTGGCCATCGATATTTCGATGGTGGTACATCTCTCCAATGTCTACGGCATCCCCATGACACGCAGCCAGTCCGGCACACTGATCAAGGCCATCAGCGGACAGTTGCTGCTGTTGATGGGCGCCACCTGGCTGATACACCTGGCGTCGTCACTGCTGAAAGCCGGCAGCATCGGCATTTCGACCCTGTTGACTGCGGGCGCACAGGGTGCCGTCGCCTACTACTCCACCTACGTGGTCGGACGTGCAGCCGAGAAATACCTGGCCGCCGGCTGCTCCTGGGGCGAAGCCGGTCCGAAGCAGGTGATCCGCGAGATTCTCGACAGCATTGACCGCGACTCGATGCTGGCCAAGGCCCGCCAGGACATTCTCAAGCGTATCCGCACCTCGCGAGCCTGACATGGCAACCTTCAATTGCCCGCTGCGCATTCGTCCCCCTGATTTCACTGGCTGATGGGGCATGTAATTGAATACACGGAATCGTGTGTTCAGCTATTCAGATCGCGTTGATCTCATCAATACTCTTGCCCCGCGTCTGTGAGGCGGATAAAGAGCGTCGCCTAGTCCCTGATCACCCACACGGAGCACGGCGCATGACGTGCAACATTACCGGTCATTGAGCCCAGCAAAAGTCGTTGTAGTGCTTTCTTACCCTTGTTACCCAGCATGATCAGGTTGCAGCCGGATGCTGTTGACGCCTTGATAATTTCATGGGCACTGTTGCTGCCCTTGAGCATTCTGGAAGTGACATTGCTTACGGAACCCTTCAATGTCACAACCGCACTGTCCAGGGCTGCCCTGGCTGCAATCTTTTTCTGCTGTGATATCGGGTTCATCAGCTGACGAATATCCTGACGAAAGGCGGTTACCTGGGTGATCACACTGACGACGATGACCTCGTCCTGCTCGCTGAACGGCAGGGATGAGCACAACGTCAGCGCCTTGCTGGCCGGTTCGGAATTATCATAGGCCAGTAACACGCGCCAGTCCCCGGCAACCGGCAGTGTTTCTGCCGTGGTTTCTTTTACTATCAATACCGAACAAGGTGCATATTCAAGCACCGTGGTAGCGACACCGCCGAGCAGAAAATATCGGGATTCCGAAAGACCGTGCGCACCAACGACCACGAGATCGACCTGCAATTCCTCGGCCGCCATCAGAATCTCTTCCGAGACGGAACCGGTCCGCACCATCGTTGTCACTGCCCAGCCATCCCGGGTTACTCGCTCGGCCTGGCTATCGAGGTATTGATTCACTTCTTCCCGTAGTGTTTCACCGCTGTAACGCAAGGCATCATGCTGTTTTCTGTCAAGCTCTACCGCATCAGGATCAACGAACAAATGCCCGTCGATGACGTTAAGCAGGGTAATTGCGCAGTGTTCCGGGAACGGGAACTGCAGCAGAAAATCCAGTGCTGCATCAGCATTATCGGAACCGTCAGTGGCCAGCAGTATCTTCATCCTTTTACACCTTGTCGGGTTGCATGACGCAAGCGCGGCGAGCTACCGGGTATTTTATTGTACACAGTTCAGGCAAGCACCTGCATTTCGAATCCTGATCACAACAGTATGACTGTCGTCTTCGCCGTCACACCGGGTGCGCACTGCCAACATTCAGGGCATATCCAAGGACCACGTAGATCGCATAAATTCCCAGCAACCATGCCCCCTGCCAGCGATAAAACACGCCGTTCCTGTTCATGGAGATAAACACCCTGAGTGAAAACAGGATGATGAGCATCGCAGGAAAATGAAAGGTGTAGAAATTTTGCGGTATCGCCAGTGGCACCGCGGCCGCAGCCGCGCCGATGACAAACAGCACATTGAGCACATCGGCGCCGACGATATTGCCCACCGTGATTTCAGGATGCCCCTTGCGCACAGCGGCTATCGCCGTCATCAACTCCGGCAATGATGTGCCGAATGCCACCATGGTCGCCGCAATGACGTCATCCGGTACGCCGAAACGGACCGCAATTTCGGAGGCCGCCGGCACCAGTACACGCGCACCGGCAACAATCATGACGAGGCCACTGATCACCAGCAGCCAGCACTTGCCGATCCCCATCAGTTCATGGACATCAGTAGTGATCTCTTCTTCACCCTCCATGAGCATGGCGGTACCCTGCCGTGCCCAGACATAGGTGATATACATGTAGCCAACCAGCAGTAGCAGAAACAGGAAACCCACCCAGCGCTGCAGCGTCGGCTCCGCATCACCACTGTACAGGGCGGCAACGGCGATAACGACCAGCAGGGTAGCGGCACCCACCTGTACCCAGCCGGTGCGGTTGAGGATGAAGCGATTGACCGGCACCGTTGCCAGCACGCAGGTCAATCCGAAAATCAGCCCGGTATCGGCAATAATCGAACCGACGCCATTACCAAGTGCCAGCCCCGGGTTGCCCATGAAGGCGGCCATGACCGAGACAAAGGCCTCGGGAAGCGTCGTGCCAAGCGAGACGACCGTTGCACCGATGACGATCTTGGGAAGACCCGTGCGTTCGGCAAGATCGACCACACCGTCGATCATCCAGTCCGCGCCTTTTGACAGCAACGCGACACAAAACGCGATAATCAGCAATAACGACAGCGTGGAGAGCTCGGCAACAAACTGCTGTAGAAGCGTGTCATTGCCAAGCAACTGAAAAAAAGTGCTTTCCATAGCCTCTACCGAAAGACAAATTGCAGTGGAATCATGATGTGCCCGAACGAATGGGGTTGTCTAACATACGTTGGCGATAATGAAAAAAACGGGTCGGGCAAGACAATACTAAGGAACCTCTGATGTGTCGTCATTGCGAGGAACAAAGTGACGAAGCAATCTGTAACTCGTTGATTCACTGGTTACGTGATTGCTTCGCTTCGCTCGCAATGACGGGCTACATGAATTAATCAGAGGTTCCCTAATAGTTCCCTGTCGCCTGCAGGGTCACCCGTGTCAGTGGCGGCACTGCATCTATGTCCTTGATGAAATCATCAATGACTACGGCAGCTTTCTGCGCCAGGACTCCACGACTTCCGTCTGCTGGCCCTGCTCCAGGCTGTATACGGTAATGGCATCGAGAAAGTCGCTGCCGTATTTATCCAGCTTGTGTTGTCCCACACCCGTGATCTCCAGGAGCGCCGCCTCGTCCATGGGCTTGTCGCGCGCCATCTGCACCAGGCTGGCGTCACCGAATACAATATAGGGCGGCACACCCTGTACATCGGCGATGTGCTTGCGCAAATCCCGTAGATGATCGAACAGCAGCTCGTCATAAGGCCCGTGCACTGCATCGGCCCTGGTGCGTTTTTTCTTCGCCTGCTCACGAATACGGGGTTTGGCCAGCAGCAGGGTCTGCTCGCCGCGCAACAATGGCCGCGCAGATTCGGTCAGTTTCAACACCGAGTAGTTGGCGATATCCTGGATCAGGTAACCGTGATGGATGAGCTGGCGGATGATGGAGGTCCACTCCTGCTCGCTCCTGTCACTGCCCAGGCCATAGGTGGACAGCTGCTGGTGGTGCCGTGAGCGAATACGCTCGTTATCCGCGCCCCTGAGCACCTCGACGACATAAGCGACACCGAAAGACTGGCCGAGCCGGTAGACGCACGACAGCGCCTTACGGGAATCGAGCGTGGCATCGAATTGTTCCGGCGGATTCAGGCAGACGTCACAATTGCCGCAATCCTGCGCCAGCCGTTCACTGAAATAATTAAGCAACACCCGGCGCCGGCAGGTGACACTCTCGGCCAACCCCACCATGGCATTCAGCTTGTGCACCTCGATGCGTTTTTGTTCAGGGTTGTCGTTGTTCTCGATCAGACGCCGGGCAGTCCCCACGTCCTGGGCACCGAACAACAGCAACGCCTCGGCATCGAGACCATCACGGCCGGCCCGGCCTGTCTCCTGGTAAAAGCCCTCGATATGCCTGGGAAGATCATAATGCACGACGAAGCGTACATTCGGCTTGTCGATGCCCATGCCGAAGGCGACCGTGGCAACCACGACCTGCAGTTCATCACGCAGGAACTCTTCCTGCACCTGCCGGCGATGGGCGGCCGGCAGACCGGCATGATAGGGCTGCGCCTGGATTCCTTTTGCCTGGAGTTTTCCGGCGATTTCCTCCACCCGCTTGCGGCTCAGGGCATAAACGATGCCGGCCTGTCCCTCGCGGCCATCCAGAAAACGCAGCAGCTGATCAAATGGCTTGTGCTTCTCCAGCACCGTATAACGGATGTTGGGACGGTCAAAGCCGGTAACGTGACAACTGGCCTTGTCGAGACCCAGCACGTGCACAATGTCATCCCGGGTCTGGGCATCGGCCGTTGCCGTGAGGGCAACCAGCGGGATGTCCGGGAAGTAGTAACGCAGCGCCCCGAGTTGCTGGTATTCGGGACGGAAATTATGGCCCCACTGGGACACGCAGTGGGCCTCGTCGATGGCAAACAGGGCAATGTCGATATCCGCCAGCCGCTCCAGAAAGGCGCTGCTCATCAAACGTTCCGGGCTAATATAGAGCAGGTCCAGTTCGCGGGCATGTAAGCGCGCCAGCACCTCGCGCGCTGCCTCCGTTCCGAGGGCGGAATTGTAGAAGGCCGCGGCCACCCCGTTGGCCTGCAGGGCATCGACCTGGTCTTTCATCAGCGAGATCAGCGGCGACAGCACAATGGCCACGCCCGCTCGATGCAGGGCCGGTATCTGGTAACACAGGGACTTGCCACCGCCTGTCGGCATCAGCACGAAGGCATCCTTGCCGGCGACCAGCTCCTCGATGATGCCCTGCTGATGGGGACGGAAACTGGCATAGCCAAACACTGTCTGCAGGGTGTCGTGGAGGTCCCCGGCGGTCGTACGTGGTGAGGTAGTCATCGCGCCCATTGTACCCGCCCGCCCGATTAACCCCTAGCGTGGTGTCCAATAATTACTGTAGGAGCGGATCGCATCCGCGAAAGATTTATGCGCGAAACATTCTGTTCGCGGATGCGATCCGCGCCTACGAGAATAATCCTGAATCGTCTGGCGTGGGATCAGCGCGGGGTACGATCGTCGTAACGTGCGGTGTTGAACTTGCCGTCAAACCACTGGTACACGCCAGCCACGCTACGCGGCTGCTGCCGGCTCTGAAATACACCCGGGTTGCTGGCTGCCGTCTCCGGAAAGAGCTCGGCGGCGATGGCGGTGGGTTGCTCATCAAGCGCCTTGAGAAACATCACCGCGTCCTCAGTACCGAAAAAATGTGCCAGATAGAGCTCGGTGCGCCCGGGTTCACGCCCGATCAACGCGGCAAGCTCCCGCAGATCGTGCTTGATGTTCTCCGCCACCAGCAGGGTGGACAAGCGTGGATTAAGACGCAGCGCCAGCACCTCCTGCTGCAACGGATCGTGCATTATTGGCTGCTGATCATCCTCCCCGTTGTCGATCAGCGCGACCCGTGTGGCATAGTCCTGCAGGCCGTAGCTGGCACCATGGGTGCGAACGGCCTGCAGCCAGGGAGCGGGCTTGAACTGATACAGACCGGTTGCCGAAGACTTCGGTGCGCGCGCCGCCGGGTTGAAGTTACTCTCGACCCGGGCCAGTTCCATAAGGAAGGAAAAGTCCACACCGGTGCGTATGCTGCCGAGGCGAATCGCGGCGAGGACATCACTATCGATCCTGAAACGCGCCGCATCAGACCTCACCAGGTCGGCCGATTTCAGGATCATGACCACCAGCGGTTCATTGATCAGCTCATCCTCCGCATCACTCTGCGGCAGGTAAAACTGCCTGAATTCCTGCAACGCCTGCCGTGTCTTGATGCCCTGCTCACCGTTCGGCTGCGACATACCCAGGTCGAAGCCCAGCGCCATCAGGTTGGCCTGCAGCTCGCGGATATCCGGCGCGAAGGTCACGGCCTCCTGCTGCGGTGTGTCCGTCGCCTGCGTCAGCACCTCGAGCTGCAGCGGCTTTTCACCAAGCAGCACCTGCTCGGTGGAGGTCTGCCTGTTGAGCTTCAGTGCGAGTTCCTTTAGCAGCGCGTCCTGATTATCGATATGCTGTTTCATGAAGCCGCGCATATCATGTATATCCCGCTCCACCGCGACCAGTTCCTGCCCTGCGTCCTGCGGGCGCGGCATGAAAAGCACCCCGACCAGTGTCCCGCCTGCAAACAACACGCCGGCGAAGATTATGAGCTGCAGCAGTGAGTAGCGTTGCCTGTTTTTGCCTTCCTGAAGAATAATCTGAAATCGTCTGGTAGAGATTCTGGTCACCTGTGCGGGACGCGTTTTGGTGCCCATCAGCGGCAGACCGTCACTTAGTTTTTTGAGCGCCCCAGCTGAGATCGGCTTGGCCACCGTAACGTCATATTCCTTTTCGTGATCAAACGACGGATGCGACAATCGATGATGGATCCGGCCGTCATTGGTCAGCAGCAGAAGGCCGGTGGAGTCCTTATCCAATCG
>CAMYIO010000030.1 GCA_947258515.1 uncultured Ectothiorhodospiraceae bacterium | reverse complement strand
AATGGTCACGATTTCGAGGCGCATAGTGGGCCTACGCAACGAGGAATCGGGGGTATTTGGGCCGTTCTCCCATCAGCGCAGTAGATTAATCCTAAGTCCCACAGGCTCCTAGGAGCCTGAAGCGCCGCTGGGTTACCTCGCGAGTTGCCGTATACGTTGCAGATCATGCTCGGAAATATCGATGATATAGAAGCCGCTCCAGTGCTGCGCCTGGTCGCTGGACGAGTGGCACCAGAGACTCTCGACACCGATCATGAGAGGGCCGTCGGCGGCAGAGGCCGAGTCTGCTTCAAACTCCAGTGACAGCTGGTAGATACCGTTCTCCGCTACCGGTTCCGGACCCTGCAGCATGAGTCCTTCCTCGCTGATGTTGACCAGTTGCCCGATGGTGTTACCTGTTTGTCTGTCGATGACGTGGATGACCTCGGAAACCTCGATACGGTTCTGGCCACGGTTGTCCTTTGCTGCGGTATCGGTTGCTTTCATTGCCTTTGACTCCCTCTGTTTCGTTATGCATGCGCCGTCTGGTCACTGCCCAGCATGCGACGAATTGCCTGCAGTGCCCGTTGAATCAACGGGTGCTCTTCTTCGTGTAGTATTTCCGCCTGGCCTGATGCCAGAAGTTCGGCCAGTTCACGCTGTTTGAAGACGGCAACCTTGATGCCCATGCCGTTAACAAACATGTAATTACCGGATATTCCCGAGTACCAGGAGAGCTTGGCCCGGACAGGGGTATGCATGGTGTCTTTGCGAATACTGAACCAGCTGCCAAACGGCACATCATTGAGTTCAGCCAGTTTGGCTGCGATCTCGGGTGTCAGGTCATCGGCTTTACTGTAACTTTCATCATGACCTTCTGCATCATCAACGACAGCATCCGGAGGCGCGGTGTCGGCAGCCGTTTTGGCAACAGCGGGACTGTCGCTGTGTGTCTCTGTCGATTGCTGCGCTAGTGTCTGGACGGGTTCGTCGCTGTTAGTGTCAGCCGCGGGCTGAGGATCTGATTGCGAGGCTTCGTCCGTGTCTTCATTCTCGATGACGGTTGTTGCAGAAAGATCCGCGGGATTTATGGCGGCTTCGGTGAATTCCTTGATCAGTGCGAATTCTGCGACGACATCGCTGGCTCCATAGGCACTGAGTGTATCAAGGGACTGCTTGAGCTGGGTGTGGACGTACGGACTCAGCGCACGCAGATCTCGCTGCTGTTCAGTCGTAATGCGTGGTTCCACGCACCACAGAATTGATTCTATTGTCTGTGTGGCCAGTCTCCAGCTGTCACTCCGGTCAGCATCCGGTTCGCGCAGGTAGATAAACATGAGCTTGTCACGCCAGACATCACCGAGCATTTGACGGATGGCACCCGGGACAGGCTGCGATCTGACTGCTTCCTCGATTGTGCTGGCAGCACACTGTCGAGCCAGTTCGAGTTTTTCCCTGCCTTCAGCTGCCTGGCGGGAACGTACCTCGATTGCGATTGCCTTGTTGTCCAGATCATGAAGACAGACGTGCAGCATCTCCAGCATTTCCAGAAAGATATCCAGGTTGTTGTTGAAGTCGCGGATAATACGCGTGACGATCTTGCGCATGCACGGAAAGACGCCACGTTCGAGATTGTCTTCGAATACCCAGCGTGTACTGGCGCGCGCAAGCTCATTGAGCAACTCATTTGCCGGATGCGTGTCGTCGGTGAAAAAGGTCTTGTCAATGATGGCAACCTTCAGGTAGGGCGTGTGCAGGCGACTCAGTTCCGCCTTCGCTGCATACGGAATCTCGTCGTCATTCAGCATGTATTCGAACATCATACCTACCAGGTCGATTACCTGTGTGTCAGCCGTTGGCAGCTGGCGGCGGTCAATACCCCGGAACAGCTGTTTGCGCTCGCTGGACAGGTTCTCCACCATGTTCGCGATGTCCTGCTCGCTCG
Organism: uncultured Ectothiorhodospiraceae bacterium; assembly: GCA_947258515.1. Classification (GTDB taxonomy): domain Bacteria; phylum Pseudomonadota; class Gammaproteobacteria; order UBA9214; family UBA9214; genus UBA9214. The sequence continues at coordinate 36,931 of CAMYIO010000030.1, read as the reverse complement.
CGACAGTGCCTGCGGATGTCGCGACGGCCCGGGTGTGTGCATCGTGATTGCCGCTGTTTTGTTGCAAGCGGTGTATTGCCGAGACCAGCACAGCCTGCGGGACAGGTTTGGCTGGAGGATGTTCTGCATGTGGCTGGCGCCGCGACATCAGTTCGAGAATGCTGTCAAACAGTTCATCGCCAAGTGATTTGTTGCTGCGGGCAGGAGCATGGCTGCCTGTAGCCGGTGAATGCCGGCCCGTCTTTTCTGCTGCTTGCTCTGGTGTGCTGTACCGTGACTGCGGTTTCTTCGGGTACTTGCGCGCCTCATACTTGAGGTTCTGCAGCAGGCCGGCTTTCAGCAAGCGTCTGTTATATTCATCGTACAGTGGAGCGGTTTTACTCAATACGAACTTGTCGAACAGCAGGTAAACAATCAACTTCAACTCGTGCTCCAGTGGCAGTTCACCGGCGGCCTTGTAAAAGGCACTGGCAAGTGCATCCGGCCCGGCCGGTATTTGTTGCTCCCGTAGCTTGCGGCCGTTATTGAGTATGTTTTGTATGGCAACCTGGTTGTCGGAATCTTCCTTGCTGATGAGCGTCAGTTGCTCCTCACTGCTGCCCGGGTCGGTGATGTCCGCCGGTACGGGGTCAGCACCCCGCCGGCTTGGATGTTTGAATTGAGTAAAGCCCTTCTGCAGCTCATGGTAAAAGACAGCTTCGACCTTTTCACGTTGATTCGTAATGATGGTGCCGGCTTCCATGAAACGTATCTGGGAAGCACTGGACTGCGCCTTTTCCGAGAATTCAAGCAATGCAATGCTGCAGTTTTCGAACATTTCCTGGATTTGTGGTCGCAGATGATTCAGGACCATCTCGTGACAGCCATCCATGAAGCTGTTTATCCACTGCCGGGGGTTTTGACTGGATTGCGTTTTCATGCCGGTGTCTCGTCTTCCGTTACAAACAGGTGAAAGAATGCATGCGGTGCATGGGTACGGGTGTTCTTCCCGGTTCATCGGCTGGCACAGACATTACTGAAATCGTTGAATTAAGGGATCTCTGATCAATATAACGAACCTTTGCAGGGTGCGCCGTGCGCACCGAAAAGAACCTGCAAGCGGTTGATCCAGAGTGCGCACGGCGCGCCCTGCAGACAGCGCAAAACATGAATACCGGGAAATTGCGAACTAATCAGAGTTTTTCCAAACGGCTGCGAGCACGGCAGGTGCCCGGGCGGATCGCTGCTGTCAACGAGTCAGGGACACTGCCTTATTGAAATAAGGCTCTTCTGGAAGAAAGCCTTTTGCGAATTGATCAGAACATCCCTAGGAGCCTGTCGGACTTAGGATCGTTGCGTAGGCCCACTATGCGCCTCGAAATCGTGACCATTTGTACTCGTTCTCCCATCATGCTCGCTACGATCACCTAAGTCCGACAGGCTCCTAGGTGATTACCGTGGGTTCCTTGCGTCCGGTGCGGGACTCGATTTCCGCTAACGCGGTGGCGATTGTCACCAGGGGTTGCATGACCTCGGCGGTTTCGCGGTTCTGTTTATCCGGGTCGGGCTCGTAGGCCTCGAGATAGACTCTCAGGGTTGCACCCTCTGTTCCGGTACCTGAAAGCCGGTAGACAATACGCGACCCATCGGTGAAACCGATACGGATACCCTGATTTTCCGAGACGCTGCCGTCCACCGGGTCGGTATAGGCGAAGTTGTCGGCATAGTCGACCGTGTAACCGTCCAGCGCAGACCCCGGCAACTCTGCCAGTCTTGCCTGCAGATGGGTTACCACGCCATTGGCGGCCGCGGTGTCTATTCCTTCATAGTCATGGCGGGTGTAGAAATTGCGGCCAAAGCGCCGCCAGTGTTCCTGTACGATCGCTGCCACTGATTGCTTCCGCACTGCCAGCAGATTGAGCCAGAAGAGTACCGCCCACAGGCCGTCCTTCTCGCGCACATGATCGGAACCGGTGCCGAAACTCTCCTCACCGCAGAGTGTGATGCGCCTGGCGTCCAGCAGGTTGCTGAAAAACTTCCAGCCGGTCGGTGTCTCATAGCAGTCCAGGCCGAGTGCCTCGGCAACCCGGTCGGCGGCCTGACTGGTCGGCATGGAACGGGCCACACCGCTGATGCCGGAGGCATATCCCTTGATGTGATGAGCATTGGCGGCCATCACCGCCAGACTGTCGCTGGGGGTGACGAAGAAATTGCGGCCCAGAATCATGTTGCGGTCTCCATCACCATCCGAAGCGGCGCCAAAATCAACAGCACCGCGCCCCGAAGTCAGCGCTACCAGCTCATGGGCGTGTACCAGGTTGGGGTCGGGATGAGCACCGCCAAAATCCTCCTTTGGCTCACCGTTGATTACGCTGCCGGGCTCCGCGCCGAGCATTTCTTCCAGTATATGTCTGGCATAGGGGCCGGTGATGGCATGCATGGCGTCGAAGCGCATGCTGAAGAGTCCGGCGCCGAACAGCTGGCGGATGCGCTCGAAATCGAACAGATGTTCCATCAATGCGGCGTAGTCCGCCACCGGGTCAACGATTTCCACGCGGGTGTCACCCAGCGTCTGCGTGCCGGGGGTGTCGAGGTCGATCTCGTCTGCAGTGAGGGTCCGGTATTCGTTGATCTCCCGGGTGCGAGTATAGATGGCCTCGGTGACACCCTCCGGGGCCGGGCCGCCATTGGCGGTGTTGAACTTGATACCGAAGTCCTCGTTCGGGCCGCCGGGGTTGTGGCTGGCCGAAAGAATGATGCCACCGCTGGTCTGGTATTTACGGATAATGCAGGAGGCGGCGGGTGTGGAGAGCAGGCCACTTTGACCCACAATGACTTTGGCCACACCATTGGCTGCGGCCATGCGGATAATGATCTGGATCGCCTCGCGGTTGTAGTAACGGCCATCTCCGCCCAACACGAGTGTCCCGCCCTTGAGGTCGGTCTGGGTGTCGAATATCGACTGGACAAAGTTTTCCAGGTAGTGGGGCGTCTGAAAAACCCTGACCTTTTTGCGCAGGCCGGACGTGCCGGGGCGCTGGTCGGAAAAGGGTTGGGTGGTGATGGTTGAAATGTCCATAATGGTCATGATTTTTTACGTGGTTGAAAAATGGGTATATTCAACCATAGCTGAGAGTGGAAATAGAACCCCCCGACAGAGGGGCTGACAGAAACAGGCTTCCATCAAGCGATGTTCCCTGTGTCGCCACCGGATTTCCGGTTTTTATTGAGCAGGATCAATAACGCGCAGCCCGGGATACGTTAGTCTTCCAGGCTTGCTGCTGGTCAGCGAAGGGTATGAATTGCGTCCGGCATTTTATTGAAATACTGACAGGACTGATTGAAAGGAGTGTATGAGCGTGGACCAGGAACTGAATCCAGAGCAGATTAACGTGGAAGGCAAGACGCTGAAGCTGCAGGACTATGTGCATGAACACCAGCAGCTTGCCGAGGAGAATGGCCGCCTCAAGGCCGAGAAGAAAAAGGCAGTCAAGCGTTACCGGCGCGAGGAAGAGCTGAAGCCGTTCCAGGCCGAATTGCTGCGAGTCCAGCAGTATCTGGAGGAAAAGCAGCGGCGCATGATTATCCTGTTCGAGGGTCGGGACGCGGCAGGCAAGGGCGGTACCATTCGCCGCGTCACCCGCTATATGAATGAGAAGCATTACCGTGTGGTGGCGCTTGGCAAGCCGACCGAGGAACAGAAGACCCAGTGGTACTATCAGAAGTATGTGTCGACGTTTCCGCGCGCCGGCGAGATCGTGCTGTTTGACCGCAGCTGGTACAACCGCGCCATGGTGGAGCGGGTGTTCAGTTACTGCACCGAAAAGGAATACTACGATTTCATGCGCGGGGTGGTCGGCTTTGAGCGCGACCTTGTGCGGCAGGACACCATCCTGGTGAAGCTCTACTTCAGCGTCACCAAGGAAGAGCAGGCGCGCCGTTTTGAACGTCGCAAGACGGACCCGCTGCGGCAGTGGAAACTCAGCGAGGTCGATCTGCAGGCACAGGACCGCTGGGATGATTTCACCAGCGTGAAGTATGAAATGCTGAAGCGCACCCACACCATTGATGCACCCTGGACGGTGGTGCGTTCCAATGACAAGCACCTTGCGCGGCTGAATGCCATCAAGACCATCCTCAATGCCATGCCGTACGCACGGTTCGACGACTCGCTGGACTTTGCCCTCGATGAGAACATCATCGTGTCGGGGTCGCGTGAACTCGAGATGATGGAAGTCGAGCGGGTGCGCAGCGGCAGCTTTACCGGCTGATTTTTCCTGACGGCAGAAATCTTCACATAGAAACGCCCCGGTGTTGCACGGCTTGGCTGGTGGCACCGCCCCACCAAACACACGGCTGTCAGAACGACCTGACTCCTGTTACCCGCCCGTTGCTACCCGAGGCGTCCGAAGGGTGACCTAAACAGTTGCCCGTTTCACGGCGAGGGCACGTGTCTTTCTTGCCCTCTTTCCTCTATCATCCTCCTGTAACTATTATAGCAGCTGCAGGGAAATACGTGGTTTGAAAAGTGGCCTGTGCGTGCCACTTTCGTCGAGGAGCCTGTCGGGTCCGGGTATGCCCTATTAATTCGCTGAATCAAGGCAGGGTGTGCTCTGCGCACCGAAAATAACAGGCAAGCTATTGATAAACGGTGTGCAGGACGTACCCTGCGGACTGCTGCAACCGGGCCGACAGCTACAACAGTGACTGCAATATTAAAGGCCTGGCAGTGGCCTTCACGGCACGTTGTTCCAGCACGGTCTGGTAGAGTTCCAGATAGCGTTGTGCGCTGCGTTTCCAGCTGAAATCCTGTTTCATGCCGGTGCAGACAAGCTGTTGCCAGATTGCCGGCTGGCGATAGTATCCAAGGGCCCGTGTAACGGTCGCGTTCAGGGCCGTGTACGTGGCCTTGTTAAAACTGAAACCGGTGGCCGTGTTCGCCTCCAGTGTTTCATCCGTGGTATCCGTTACCGTGTCGGCCAGTCCGCCGGTATGCCGTACAATGGGCACGGTGCCGTAACGCTGGCTGTATATCTGGTTCAGGCCGCACGGTTCAAAGCGTGAAGGCATGAGAAAAATATCTGCGCCGGCTTCAATATGATGCGACAGTGCCTCGTCGTAACCGATATGGGCCGCAACATGTTTCGGGTAGGCTGTGACCGCATCGCTGATGGCGGCCTCGAGTGCGGCATCGCCGCTGCCCAGTATCACTAGCTGGGCCTGTTGTTTAACCAGTTCCGGGACGATATCCAGGACCAGATCAATGCCCTTTTGTTCGACCAGTCGGCTGATGACGGCGAATACGGGCGTTGTGTCATCGACGGGCAGTGCAAAGTGTTCCTGCAGGGTCTGCTTGTTTTGCAGCTTGTGGGGCAGCGAGCGTGCATTGTATTGCACCGGTATGTGCGGATCGCGTGCCGGGTCCCAGACACTGTAATCAACGCCGTTGAGGATGCCGGTAAGCTTGTCAGTGCGGTGACTGATGAGTCCTTCAAGCCCGCAACCGTATTCACTTGTCTGGATTTCCCGTGCGTAAGTGGGGCTGACAGTCGTTATCCAGTCAGCGAACACCAGTCCACCCTTGATGAATGAGAACTGGTTATGAAATTCCATGGCTTTTGTGCCCCAGAAATCTGCGGGTAATTCCAGTGTCTTGAACACCTTCCAGTCGTAAAGACCCTGGTAGGCGAGGTTATGGATGGTGAATACCGTTGCAGGCCGACTGTCGTGGCGCTCCAGTAGCGGCGCTACCAGCGCGGTTTGCCAGTCATTGCAATGGACAATGTCCGGTTGCCAGTCAAGTCCGGCGCTGTCCAGTGCCAGTGCTTCAATAGCACGGCAGAAGGTTGTGAAGCGTTCGGCATTATCCGGCCATTCGCTACCCTGTTTCATGGTGTAAGGATTGCCCGGACGGTCAAAGTGTTCCGGCGAATCTACCAGGTACAGCGTGACCGCACTGCCGGGCAGTCGACCGGCGAGGATGCGTACCGGCTGCTTCACGCCTTCGAGTTCAAGGTGTGCAACCAGGGTGAATTTCTCTGTCTGTTTCAGCACCGACTGGTAGGCAGGGATGACAACACGAATATCGTGACGCAGATTGCGGATAGCGTGCGGCAAACTACCCGCCACATCGGCCAGTCCGCCTGTTTTGATCAGTGGGTGTGCTTCAGAGCTGGCAAAAAGAATGTTCATTAGGTGTCAGTATTTTGGCAATTAATCAATAAGACGGGTTGCTTGCGTTTTCGCGCAAACGGTTTAATCTCCACAGACAGGGGGGAGCGCGTAGCCTGTCTATTGTAATACAAGCTACCGCTGATAGCAGGTGAGCATATTCGTAGAGGGGGCGATATGGCTAACCCGTTCGGTCCGCATATGTCCGACCAGGACCTGCGCATGCGTGATGACTTCCTTGATGGTCTCGAATGTTTCAGAACTGATGACTATGAAGGCGCACTGTTGTTGTTCCGTGCCGCGGATGAGTGTGCCGAAATGGATGACATCTACCAGAATCGCTATACCTCGTTTCATGGCCTGTCGCGCGTATACATGGGCGACAGCAGTGGTGTGAAGCTGTGTCGAAAGGCCGTGGTGGGCGAGACGAGGGATGTCGAGGTGTACTACAACCTGGCCATGGCCGAGCACCGCCTGGGATTTCGCGAGAGTACCTACATGGCCTTGCGGCGCGGACTGAAGGTCAACCCTGAACACGCCGGCTTGTTGCGCCTCAAGCAACAGCTGGTGTTACGCAAAAAACACGGTTTAATTCCAGGACTGAAGCGTAACAATATCGTTAATCGCCTGGTTGGAAAATTACTGCGCGGCACGCGTCATGCCTATCGCAAAAAAGAATGAGCCAACCCGGTGGCGGGTTCCTTTATACTGGTGGCCGGGAGTCGGCCAGGCAGTCGCTCCGTAACTGGCCCCCGGGCCAGCTGCGGGGAGGAAAGTCCGGGCTCTACAGGGCAGGGTGCCAGGTAACACCTGGGAGGCGCGAGTCTATGGAAAGTGCCACAGAAAATATACCGCCCGTATGCGTACGGGTAAGGGTGAAATGGTGCGGTAAGAGCGCACCGCGCGGCTGGTAACAGGCGTGGCAGGGTAAACCCCACCCGGAGCAAGACCAAATAGGGGAACATTCATGCGGCCCGCATGGTTCCCGGGTAGGTTGCTTGAGGCCTGCGGTGACGCAGTGCCCAGATGAATGACTGTCCACGACAAAACCCGGCTTATCGGCCGGCTCCCTTTTACTTTCCCTTCTACGCATCCTGACCGATGTGTTACACAGTCTCACCGTACATGCAGCAAACGCCACAACAAACAGCTGATCCGGGCAGGCCATCTCGCTGGCAGGTTATGCGCTTCATAGTCTCGCACAGCCTGTGGCTGCTGCTTGCCGTCGCCGTGCTGTTTTATATTTCCCGCATCACCCGGCCGCTACCGTGCTGGGGGGTGTTTCTGCTGGTCAGCCTGGTGTGCTGGCCCATCTGGCAGTACCGCATCGAGTACCTGCTGTTTCGCCGGCGTCTGGTGCTTGGTGGCGTGACGCAATCATCGAGTCGCATCAGAAGACTGTTCTGGAGCGGCAATATGACCAGGGCTCTCCAGGTGATGGTGTCGCTGTGCCTGGCATGGCTGCTGCTCACCCTCGTGTCTCCCCTGTCGACGCCACACTGGCTGGCGCTCGCCGCGGACGGTGTGTTCCTCGCCCTGATCTATGTTCCCGTCACACGCGGACTCTCCAACACCATCGCTACACAGCATTTGGGTGCGGTAGTGCGTCGCTGGCCCTTGTTCCTGATAAACGGCCTTGTCCTTACCGTGGCGTTCATGTTGCTCGACTTTGCCGTGGTCGGCGCAACGGACACCCGTCAACTGGCGTGGAATACCCTGGCCGAACAGGTTTACCTCGATAATTACCGTCAGGCCGGTTGCGTGCTCTGGGGTGTGGGTGCCGGTGCCGCGGCAGCAGTGGAGGCGCTCGCCTGGCATGGTTCGCAACTGCTGATACCGAACCTGCCGGACATGAGCGCGAAACTGATTGCGTGGAGTTTCTTTCTGCTGCGCGCCGCAACCGTGGCCTGGCTGGCGACGGCCTTGTTACTTGGTGTCAGCACCCTCATGGAGAAACGGGCGCTGCGGCGTCACGGACACCCGTCGGGCAGTACCCTGGCGCGGTCGTTTATTATCACTATCATCATTCTTGCGCTGCCGTTTTTTTACGCGGCAGTAAAGCTCAGCGAACTGGATCCCGCAATTTTTGAGCCCGGTGATGATGCAGCGCCGTTGATAGATCCCTGCAAGCAGGATGCTGCGAGTCGCGACCGGTTACGCGCACGGCTGGACGCTGGTGTAGCGGCCGAACGCAGGCAGGCAATGCACGCTGTTGATGAAGAAGTGGGTCAGGGACTTGATACGATGTTCATCGACATCGAACAGGGCGTTGATCATTACCTTGACTGGTATTTTACGGTGTTAGGTGAATACCAGCGGCTGGCGGCCGTGTTTACGGCCGATGTGGCCGCCACCATGCGCGAGCAGCTCGAGAAATACCTGTTTGCGAACAGTGATTTTGATGCACAACTCGACACCCTTGATCACGAGATTGAACACAAAACGACCGACCGCTTTGCGCAGCTGACGCCGCAACTCGGACAGCAACTGGCCAGTGCAAGCTGCGACATCGGCACGCTGTCAGTCGCGCCCCTGTCGGAGCTGGATCACGACACGCTCAGGGCTTCGGTGGCGGCGACCAGTGGCATCGGTGCGGGACTCGTTGCCAGCAAGGCGCTGGCCAGCAAGACCACCGCAGCCGTGGTTGGCAAGGTGGCGGCCAAGAAATCATTCCAGACCGGCGCGGCACTGGCCACCAAGACACTTGCCAAGAAGGGATCATCGACGCTGTTGTCAGCCGGTGTCGGTACCGCGGTCTGTGCGCCGACCGGGCCGCTGGCTATTCTCTGCGGTGTGACTGCCGGACTGATTACCTGGTTTACCGTCGACAAGGCACTGGTGGAGCTGGATGAAGTGCTCAACCGTGAGGAAATGCGCGCGGATATTCTGGCGGTACTGGAAGAGCAGAAGGCGTTGCTGGGCGAACAGCTCACAGAGAAGCACTATGCCCGCATCGACCTCATGGCCGGCCATGTGAATGCGGCCCTGCAAAAGACCTTCGTTCCTGCGAGCGAGGGCATGCACATGGAAGAGGGGACTCAATAACCGCGGTGAAATTTCGGTCACAGGCAGTTAATTGCCTGGCAATGTGGCGCGTCTGCGCCATGCGCCGCAGGGCGGATTTCATTCACACTTTCAAGATAACGCGCATCATCACCCGCGATGTCTGCGGCGCAACGCGCGGCTTCCAGGGCCAGGCGCGGACAATCGTTTTGCAGCAGTGCATAGGCCAGATTGTTCCAGCCCTCGGGTGTGTGCGGTGCAAGGCGGGTTGCCTGCCTGAAGGCCTGTTCCGCCGCCGCGTAATCGCTGCGCGCGTAATAACTGTTGCCCAGCGTCAGCCACGGCAGGGGCTCATCCGGCCAGCGCATGGTAGCCGCCAGATAGGCGGGCAGGGCGCGTTCGCTGCCGGCGGTCTGTTCGAGGTCGCGGCTGGCGCGCAGATAGCCAGACAGCCGTGCGCTGGCCGGTAGTTCACCGGGCGGCAGGATAACCAGCGCCCAGTAGTCGCCGCGTGACCAGCTCCGTTCGAAGCTGGCCAGCGTGGTACGCCAGCGCCGCGTGGTGCCGGAACGCAATATCAGCTCATTGTCGGGCAGGCTGTAACCGATGGCCACGGCGAAATGCCCGTTTGGCAGCCACGACAGGCCGAGGTTCTGGTAGACCAGCACCGGATTACCCTGCGCAATTTCGGTCAGCAGATCGGCGAGTGCGGGTTGCAGGCGGTAGGCGAGCAGCCCGTGGCGGCGTGCCGTTGCGGCCATTTCCTCGGGCAGGCTGCCCTGCAGCGCGGGTATGTAGACGGCATCGACCAGTTCCTGCGCGGTGACCGGGATGGCCCGTGCCTGCAACACGGTCGCCAGTGCGGCAGGGCCACACTGGTAGCGCTGTTGCGGAATGAAAGGTGTGTCAGCCAGTTCGGTGGCTGCGGGCAGTTGCGCGGGCGGCTGTTGCAGCAGCGCACGGGTCTGCCGGGCGCTGCTGCAGCCAATTAATAGTATGCCAGACAGCAAAATACCCGCCATGTGACGGGTATTTGCTGTGCAGTTCATGACTGTTTACTTGATCGGGTGAATGAACGGGAAGATGTTCGTTGCACCCAGGACGTCGGTGATCACAAACACGATAAAGATCACCAGCAGGATACCCAGCACACTGTCGCCGCCGGCATTCAGGGTGTCGATGCCCTGGTTGATGCGGGCCAGTTCGCTGTCACTCAGGTTGGCAACGCGTTCGCTGACCTGGTCCGGGCTGACGCCGAGTGCCAGCAGCTGCTGTTGTGCATCCTCGCGCCCAAGCAGCTGTTGCAGACCGGTGATCGATTGTTGCGACCGGGTAGTTGTGATCAGTGTGTCCGTATCGAGTATGGCCGCCTGAGCACTCATGACGGGCATCAGCACGAGCAGGACGGAAAGCACCCAGGCCAGCGGGCGTTGAAATTTATGCATCGGTGGTTCTCCTTGTGTTCTGGATAAATAGAGACTGCTTTATTGCGCAGCAGCAGTATAGCGTGCCCGGTGGTGACAACGAAGTGCGCTTGTGCCACTGCAGCAGCGGGCCAGATGACGGCATGGATCGTCATGGACACGACGTGCCGCGTATAGCCATCGAGGGCACGGATACAATCTACTACTGTGCTTACAGTTCACGCAGGCCCTCGGAGGGTTCGATGCGCGCCGAGCGCATACCCGCCAGGCACGCCGCGAGGATGGCGGCACTGCAGGTCAGCCCCAGGGCGATCGCATAATGCACTGGCAATAACCGGCAGACCAGTTGTCCCGCTTGCACTTGCTCGGCCATCATGCCATTGATTATCCTGGCGGTTACATAGTAGATGGACACGGCCAGCACCCAGCCCAGGACGGCGGTGTACAGCGACTGGACCATTGGAAACCAGACGATGTCCCGGGTGCGGAATCCCACCAGGCGTAACACCGACAGCTGTTTGCGCTTGCGGTCGACGTTGGCCCACAGGCTGGCGCCGAGCGAGAGCGAGAACCCCACCAGGCCAATCACCGCAATCGCCCAGTAGATGGCGGTCAGATTTCGGTCCATGCGTTGCACCAGCTCGATTCCGGCCACCTGGGTGTGCACATCGACGCCGATGTCGGCAAACGCCTCGCGCAGCCCCGCCACGTCATCGATGGAACGCGCATACAGCCGGAATCCCGGGTAACTGCGCTCGCTGTAATCCGGCGTGCCACCCCAGCCGAGTTCAGGTACCGCCCGCCCGTCGCGGAAATCCTCCAGTGCCTCAAGCAGTTGCACCGAGACAAAGGCGCCGTCACGCGAGAACGCCCGTTCCGGTGCGACCGCCGCGATACGCAGCTCCAGGTGTACCCGTTCCTGCTCGCCGCGATAGCGCCGGGCAAGGCTGCCGTCGAGCGTGTCCCCGGCCTTCACCGACAGTTTTTCAGCTGTGCTGCGCGACAGCACCAGCTGGTTGAGGCCATCCGCCAACGGCTCACCCGGTGTGAGCAGCGGGTCGCCGGCGGCGGAGGCAATCAGCTCGACCGGTACAATGCGGGATGAGGCGCTGCTGGACAGCTCGATGGTCGCTGCAATGCTGCGGGTGCGCGGCACCAGGAATGCGACATCCGGCCGTCCGCGGACACTCTCCAGCCAGGCCTGGTCGAAGCGGCCGCTGCCTATGGGTCGGATCTCGCGGTTGCCGGGGTCCTCGATCAGTTGGTCCATCATGGCACCGACAATGCCGAACTTGAGGCCGAACAGCACCATCATGGGGCCGAGAACAGCCGCCAGTCCGAGCATGAAGCACACCGACATCTGCCACTCGTGAAGGTAGTCGCGGGTTGCGAGGCGGTACACCTTGAAGAGACTTTTGAACATGGCTCAGCCGTGGACCACGGTTTCGGTCAGCTTGCGGTCCTGGGAATGCGTGGTCCTGTGCGACAGTCGACGCATACCCAGTTCCTTGATGTGGCGCCAGGCATGGGTGGCCAGGATCACCGTGCTGTTGAATTCTTCCGCCAGCGCCAGAAACAGTGAAATGACATTCTCCGCCGCGTACGGGTCAAGTGATGCGGTGGGTTCATCCGCGATCACGATCGCGGGCCGGTGCGCCAGTGCACGGCCGATGGCTACCCGCTGGCGTTCGCCGGTGGACAGGGCGTCCGGTCGTTTCTTCAGCTGGTTGGCGATGCCCAGCATCTCGGCGAGGTGCTCGATCGTGCCGTCGCGTTTCAGTCCGAGTACGCTGCGGGAAAGGTTGATGTTGTCATATACCGACAGGTAGGGAAGCAGGCCGCCGGTCTGCATCACGTAACCGATATGCCACTTGCGCATATCGCCAAGGGTGTTCAGATTGTCCGCCTGCCAGCAGGCATCCACATCGACGGGTTCCATGTCATCCTCATCGGGACGAAAACGGAAGGAGCCGGCGGTTGAGGGTTGCAGGATGAAAGCGAGCATGTCCAGCAGTGTCGATTTGCCGCTGCCGGACTCACCAATCACGGCGATTTTCTCTCCACGGTTGATATGCAGGTGCGGAACCCTGAGGCGGAAGGCAATACCTTTCGCCTCACGGTTCTTGACCACGTCACGCAGCAGATAGATGGTGGAATGCCTGGGTTCAGAAATCGCGGCAGCTTCGGTATTCACGTCGTGCAGGGAACCTGCAGTCATCAGGGCAGCTGTTCCAGCTCGACAGGGTAAACGGAATCACCGTTGATCGGTCCGCCATCCAGGCTGACCCAGAGATCGGTGTGGTCGTGCAGGGCCCGATAATAGCTGACCTTTTCCTCGAGACGGTGCAGGAAGGCAATCTGCTGTTGCGTGGACCAGCTCTGCCAGTCATCCAGCGACAGACCCATGACTTCACCCGTGTAGGGCAGGTCCTCGATGTACTCGCGCATGAAGCCCATGTCCGCGAGGCTGTTGCCTGTACCCGCGGTGCTGGTCGTGGTGGCTCCCAGCGACTCGGGGTCACGCGTTGCCGTGGCCGCGAGGCTCTGCAATTCGCTGAGGAAATTCTGCGGTGACAGCAGGCCGTCTTCCGCCGCTTCCAGCACCTGTGTGAGCACCTCACTGAGGTCCGACAGCTGGTCGCGGGTCAGCAGCACCCTGATGTCCAGGGTGGCGCGTGCGGGATCGCGGAAGTCGCGGTCCAGCAGCCAGGCATTGAACACATTAGGCACCTCGCCATCGCCGGTTTTCTGCAGGTAATTCATGCGCAGTGCGTAGCCGAGCTTCGCCACCCTGGCCTGCAGTTCGGCCAGTTGCGCGTTATCACTTGCCAGTACCGGTGCAGGGGCCGCCTTGTTCGCGGACGCCATCTGCACCTGCCCGGTAATCTGCCCGGCCAGCGCATCCAGCACCTTGCCGAACTCCTGGACGTCGCCGGTGGGTACACCATAGTAGAGGCTGCCGATGCCAGGAAAGTCCGCCAGCCGGCGATACTGTTCGGCATCCGCTGCCTGGTCGGGCATGGTGGCCGTCGTCAGCAGGTGCAGCACGAAAATGGCGATGCCCTTCTGCTGGGCCATTTGCCGCAGACTCTCGGCACCCAGGCCGGTGCTCGACAGCGGGTCATTGGACTCACGCGCACCGGCATCCGTCACCAGCACGATATAGCGGGCGTCGTGGCCCGCCCAGTTGATCGACTCGATCGCCTGTTTCACACCGGCATAGGCATCCTCGGTGAAGTCCCGGCTCGAGACACTGGCGTCGCGCAGCGACTTCAGGCGGGACAGAAAACCGGCTGCGTTGCGGCCCTCATCGAGGTCGACATAGGTACGCACCAGGTAGTCGAGGCCGGGGGCGGCAGAGAGGTTGTCGCGATACGCCACCAGGCCAAAGCTCATCTGTCCCAGCAGGTCGGCCTTGCCGAGGGTATCGAAGATCGTGCTCACGGCCGCGCGCGTGCGTTCGATGTAGGGTTGCATCGACAGGGTAGAGTCGACGACAAACACCAGTCCCGCGGTATAGCCGCGCTTGCCGGTGCCGGTGTTGCCGGGGCTGCCCGATCCGCTCACCAGGGGGACGCTCGACACCTGCAGCAGGCGTGCCTTCTCGCTCCCCAGGTAGACGTCCTCGTAGCGGTGAATCGGCACGAGGTAGAAATCTTCACGAACGTCGATGTAGCCGGGTGGCTGAATGGCAACCACGGGCGAGTCGGCGGACAGTTGTCCCTGCGCCGCTTCCGCGTAGAGACGTTGATAGGTCTTCAAACTGGATTGCCCGGCGAGTTCGCGCAGGGAGTCGCTGTCCTCGAACAGCAGCACCCGGTCATGCCCTGCCGGATCGCGAAAGGCGGCTGTCAGCCCATGGTTCCACTCGATGCAATCGGCAGCGGACAACCAGCCCGCGCGGCTGCCAAAACGATCCGTGCCAACCTCTATCCACTGCTTGCCGGCCTTTTCGCTGCGCGCATAGACGTAGAAGGCGGTAAACGGCACAACCGTCGCGCCTTGCTTGCCACCCGCCTCGCTGGCGAGACGGGCATCGGGCACCGACAGCACCCGCTGGTAAAGGCTGTGCTTGCCCGCCATCAGCAACGGCCGGTCAGCATTGTCGACTGGCGCGGCTGTCATTCCGGGTAGCGGCGTGATGGCGATGACGAGCGCGAGTAAAAGTTTCTTCATGATTGCAATCTCCCGGAAAATTATTGCCACTGCAGCAACAGGCGCCGGGCCTGCTCGTCTCCGGCCGCGGCATCCTGTTGCACACGCTTGCGCAGATCCAGCAGACGCAGTGCAGCCTTTTTGCTTCCTGCCGTCGCCGCCATGTTGTACCACTTGTAGGCCTGCGCCGGTTCCGCGTCGGGCAAATAACTGCCGGCCGCCGTGTGATAGGCCGGATCGGCCTGCGTGCCGAGGATCAGGGCCGCCTGTGCCTGGCCATGGCGTGCAGCGAAGCGGTACAGCAGGTAGGCATCGAGCGGGTTACCCTCGTCCTGCATGCGCTCTGCCTCGGCGAAGACCACGTCCGCATCCGGCTGTGCACCGTCGGAGCGCAATTTGTAAATGAAGGCGCGTGCCCTGTCGCCGCCGTTGGTGACGGTGGCAATCCCGCCCGGTGGTGGCGGCAGCGGCAGTGACTCGGAGGTCCCGGCTGCTGACGGTAATGGCCCTGACGCCGGGGTGTCGGCTGCTGAAGGTAATGGCAGTGATTCTGAAGTCCCGGCTGCTGACGGCAGCGGCAGTGACTCGGTCGACTGTGGCGCAGACGGTATGGCAGGCAGCGACGGCGGCGTCTGTTTGTCGTCGACCGGTACCAGCCATATGGCAATGGCCGTAATAATGACGACCATCACCATCAGTGCCTTGGTACGGCCTGGGTTCCATTTGCCGCTGCTGTTTACATCTGCGTAATCTTTTGCCATGCAACACCTGTGTCTCGAGTTCGCTTCGCTGGGGCGGCATTATCGCGAATCTCGGGCCCGGTTAAAACCTCGCCGCCGGACTTATCTGAAAGCCCTTGCAAAACAACGCGCCCGGAGCGCTCAAGTGCCCGGTGGTCGCGGATCCAGGGGTTCAATCCTGCCCGTTTATGCAGTCAATCGCATCAGCGTGGCGTGAGCAGCATCGAAATAATCGCGGCTGCGGTCGGCTACCAATGCATCAGTATTCGTGTAGCGGCGTCCCGCCGCGATGTGCGCCGCGGACAAAACGCCTGCAGGATCGTGCCATAATCGGGATTAGCTCTACATAAATAGATCAGGGAACGTCATGAAGATTGAACGAAGCCTGCGGGAAGTCGAGGTGCTGTCGCTGGAGCTGCAGCCGCCACTGCTGCTTGACGGCTCAACCCGTGTGGCTGACGTGATTCGGGAGATGCAGGACAGTGGTCATGGTTACGCACTGATCATGCGAAACAATCGTCTTGTCGGGATTTTCACGGAACGCGATGTGTTCCTCTCTGTACTTGGCAATGATGCCGTCCTGTCCCGTCCGGTGTCCGGGTACATGAGCCCTGATCCGGTCTGTGTTGCCGCAGGGGACCCGGTCCGCAAGGTGCTGTTATTGATGCACCAGGGCGGCCATCGCCAGATTCCGATCATCGACGCCAGCGGTCAGGTTGCCGGCTGTGTACGCCACAAGGACATCGCTGCCTACCTGGTCGACCACTTTGCCGGGCATGTGCTGAATCTGCCGCCGGACCCGGAGCAGATTGCACGCACACCGGAAGGCGGTTGATGCCATGCGGCATCTGTTCAGGGTACCTGCGATTCATTCCCTCATCGTCATCCCGGCGAATTCCGTCATGCAGGCGCAGGCCGGCATGACGAATAAATTGAGCATTCCAATATGACGGCTTCCGCCAAAACAAGCGAGCAACTCGAACAGGTCACTATCCTGTTCAGCGGCGATTCCGGGGACGGCATGCAGCTGACCGGAAGCCAGCTGACCACGACGTCCGCCATGCTTGGCAATGACGTCAGCACGCTGCCGGATTATCCCTCGGAAATTCGTGCGCCCGCCGGTTCCGTGGCCGGTGTCTCCGGGTTTCAGCTGCATTTCTCCCATCAGGAAATTCACACCCCCGGTGACAATCCCGATGTGCTGGTGGCGATGAATCCGGCAGCGCTCAAGACCAGTCTGCCACGCTTGCTGCCCAAGGGCGTCCTGATCGTGGATCAGGACGCGTTCTCGGAACGCAATCTGGCCAGGGCCGGTTACGAGGAAGACCCGCTGCATGATCCTGAACTGGGCAGCCGTTACCAGCTACACCGTGTGCCGGTTACCACCCTGACGCTGAATGCACTGCAGAATCTTGATCTGAAACGTACAGTGAAGACGCGCTGCAAGAACTTCTTCACCCTCGGGCTGGTGTACTGGCTCTATGATCGCCCGTTGAAGCAGAGTCTGGAATGGATTAAACGGAAGTTTTCGCGCATGCCGCTGGTGGCCGAAGCCAATCGCCTGGCATTGCAGGCCGGTTATTATTATGGAGAAACCTGCGGGGCCTTTGCGGTGCAACGGACGGTGCCGGGTGCCCGCAGCGAGGCGGGTAGCTATCGCATCATCGACGGCAACGAGGCCAGTGCGCTGGGGTTTGTAACGGCTGCACAACTGGCGGACAAGCCGCTTGTCTATAGCAGTTATCCGATCACGCCGGCCACGAATGTGCTCAACCATCTGTCGCGCTGGAAGCACATGGATGTACGCACCATCCAGACCGAGGATGAGATTGCGGCCATGGGCGCGGCGATCGGGGCCGCCTACGGCGGTGCCTTCTCGGTGACAGGTACCAGCGGACCCGGTGTCTGTCTGAAGAGCGAGGCCATCGGGCTTGCGATCATGCTGGAATTGCCGCTGGTCATCCTCAATGTGCAGCGTGGCGGTCCATCCACGGGGCTGCCGACCAAGACGGAGCAGGCCGACCTGTTACAGGCCCTGTTTGGACGTCAGGGTGAAAGCCCGCTGCCGATCCTTGCCGCTGCAAGCCCGGGCGACTGCTTCTATACCGCCATCGAGGCCTTTCGTATCGCGGTGCGGCACAATACACCGGTGTTTATCCTCAGCGAGGGCTACCTGGCAAACGGCAGCGAACCCTGGCGCATTCCCTCGCTGCAGGAACTGGAACCGATTGTGGTTAGACACCCGGTAGACCCTGACGGCTTTCAGCCCTATGCACGCGATGCGGCGACCCTGGCGCGGCCCTGGGTACTGCCGGGAACCCCCGGGATGGAACACTGCATCGGCGGGCTGGAAAAACAGCCGCTCACCGGGGCCGTCAGTTATGCCCCGGAAGATCACGAGGCGATGTGCCAACTGCGTGCAGATAAAGTGGCGCGTGTGGCTGATTTTATTCCGGCGCTCGAGGTGACCGGCGAGCATGAAGCGACGCTGCTGGTGCTCAGCTGGGGCGGGACCTGTGGCGCGGCGCTCACCGCAGTGCAACGCGCCCGGCAACAGGGTCGCTGCGTCGCCCACGCACATCTTCGCTACCTGAATCCCTTCCCACGAAACCTGGGGGAGCTGCTGGGCCGCTATGAGACGGTACTGATCCCGGAACTGAACGCGGGGCAGCTGGCGCTGTTGATCCGTGCCAGGTATCTCGTCGATGCCATTTCATTTCCGAAACTGAGGGGCCAGCCTTTTACGGTCGGTGAAATCGAGGCACGTATCGAGGAACTGTTGTCATGAACCCCGGGCCAGTCGCCGTGACGCTCACGCGCAAGGATTTCGCCTCCGGTCAGGATGTGCGCTGGTGTCCGGGTTGCGGCAATAACGCCATCCTCGCGCAGATGCAGAAGACACTGCCCGAACTGGGGATTCCGCGCGAGAACATTGTGATCATCTCCGGGATCGGTTGCTCGAGCCGCTTCCCGTACTACATGAATACCTATGGCATTCACTCCATTCACGGCCGGGCGCCGACCCTGGCCATGGGACTCAAGGTGGCACGCCCCGAACTGCAGGTGTGGGTGGTGACCGGTGATGGTGACGGCCTCGCAATCGGTGGCAACCACCTGATGCATGCGCTGCGCCGCAATATCGACATCAACATACTGCTGTTCAATAACCGCATCTACGGACTGACCAAGGGACAGTATTCTCCGACGTCAGGGATCGGTGCAATAACCAGCTCCAGTCCGGATGGCTCGATAGAGAATCCGGTGAATCCTGTCGGTATTGCCATTGGTGCCGAGGCCAGCTTCATCGCGCGTACCGTGGACGTCTTCCAGAAGCACATGTCCGGTGTGCTGAGACGTTCCGCTGACCACCGCGGGGCGGCGCTGGTCGAGATTGCGCAAAACTGCATCATCTTCAACGATGCCACCTGGGGGTACATGACCGACCCTGACAATCGCCTCGATCATGTCCTGTACCTGGAACACGGCAAGCCGATGCGTTTCGGAAAACAGGGGGAGTTTAGATGATATTTGAAAACGATTAGCTACTACAACAAAAGGTACGTCATACCAAAGTAATGAGTAGTAATAGATTTGCTTTTGTTTAGAATGTGAGCAATTATTTTTACTTCGTGAGATAGGAGGAGATGAAATGTCCAGCTTGTGGTTACCGGAATCTGCCCGGTGCGGATGCCTGCGAGAACTGCGGCACCAGCCTGACCCGGGAGGATGTGCCCCAGGCGGGTAGCGAGGTCGAGCGCAGCCTGATGGAAGACCCGGTTGAGTGCCTGCAACCGATCAGGCCGCTGACGGTTGATCTTCAAACCTCTCTGGATGACGCGATTCAACTGATGCGCAACCACGGCATTGGCTGTGTGCTGATCACGGCAGATGACGGCAAGCTGACCGGCATTTTGACAGAGCGGGACCTGCTGCATAAGGTGGCAGCACGGGGTCTCGATCTCGGTGAATGTCTTGTCAGGGATTTCATGTCCCGGGCCCCGGAAAGCAGCAAGCCGGACCTTCCCCTGGGTTACGCACTGCAGCGCGTGATCATCAGCGATATCCGCTACCTGCCTATTGTCGATGACAGCGACCGACCCGCCGGAATCGTCTCATCCAGGGATATCATTGCCTACATGGCGAAACAATTTTATGCTGTACAGTAACTTCCAGCCGTTGCGGCATAGCAATAACAAGCCGGATAGCGCCTGATGTTTTCATGCCATGAATGACCTTTACTGGCTTGGGCCTGCCCTGGTATCCGGACTGCTGGCCGTACGCTTTGGCCTGCCGCCGCTGGTGGGCTACCTGATCGCCGGGTTTGTCCTCAATGCCCTGGGTTTCGTCGACCACGTAAAACTCGCTGCGATCGGCAATCTCGGCGTCACACTGCTGCTGTTCACCATCGGCCTGAAACTGGATGTGCGCTCACTGCTGCGTCCGGTCATCTGGGCCGGCACGACCCTGCACATGCTGGCAGTCATCGCACTCTTCGGGACAGCGCTTTACTGGCTGAGCCTGACGGGTCTGGCAATCTTCGCCGATGTGAATTTCAGGATTGCACTGCTGATCGGATTCGCGCTCAGTTTTTCCAGTACCGTCTTTGCGGTCAAGGTGCTGGAGGAGAAGGGTGAATACACCTCGAAATACGGGCAACTCGCGATTGGCACCCTGATTATGCAGGATATCTTTGCGGTGCTGTTTCTTGCCGTGTCAGCCGGGAAGATTCCCTCGCCATGGGCGCTGGCACTGTTCGCACTGATCCCGCTACGTGGTGTGCTGATGAACCTGATGAACCGCGCCGGTCATAATGAATTACAGATCCTCCTCGGTCTGGCACTGGCTTTTGGTGGTTGGTCACTGTTCAACATGGTCGATGTGAAGGGCGACCTGGGTGCGCTGATTGTCGGGGCGCTGCTGGCGGCACACCCCGCTGCGGGCGAGTTGTCGAAAAAGCTGCTTGGCTTCAAGGACCTGCTGCTGGTCGGTTTCTTCCTGAGTATCGGTATGTCCGGTACCATCAGCGTTTCCGCATTGCTGGTAGCGCTGGGTCTGGCCGTGGTCGTCATGCTCAAGGTGATGCTGTATTTCGGTTTGTTCACCCGCTTCCGGCTGCGTGCACGCACCTCGCTGTTCGCCTCGCTGGCGCTTGCCAACTACAGTGAATTCGGCCTGATCGTCGGGGCCATTGCCGTCGCCAACGGCTGGCTGAGCAGTGACTGGCTGGTAATCATCGCCCTGGCGCTGACCCTGACCTTTATTGCGGCTGCCCCCCTGAATGCGGGTTCACGCACGCTGTATAAAAAGTTCAGGGCGCACATTGCCCTTTTCGAGACGGCTACCCCCCTGCCGGAGGATGCGCCCATTGACCCGGGGGAGGCACGTATTGCGATCGTTGGCATGGGCCGTGTCGGTAGCAGCGCATACGATACCCTTAATAAGCACTACGGCGACTGGCTGCTCGGTATCGACGTTGACCCCGACACGGTGTCCCGGCATGTCGCGGCCGGTCGCAATGTCATCCACGCCGATGCAACCGATGATGAGTTCTGGGCAAGAACCGGAAAAGGCAAGGTCTCGGTGGTGATGCTGGCGCTTCCCGAGCTTGAACAGAATCTTGGCGTCACCCGCGGGATCCGCAGCCACCGCACTGACGGGCATCTCTTTGCCGTGGTGCAATACCCGGAAGATGCGGCAATCCTCAAGGACGCAGGCGTGGAAGCCACCTGGAGTTTTTACGCCGAGGCCGGTATTGGTTATGCTGAAGAAGTCATTGCCTGTTTCGGTGATGCTATCGACAAAACAGCTGAGTCTGCTTCCACCGGCGCACCCCCGCAAACACCCGCGGGCGCATGAGCGCAAGTATGACGTGCCCGGACACAGTCGCCAGCAAACTGAAAGCAATTAAACGATGCTCCAACAACTGATAGCCCGAATCAAACAAAGCCTTGGTCAACGCCGGGCGGCAAGGGCAGCCGCGCGTGCCAGGGATGAAGAAGTGCGGCTGGCCATCGAGCACGTTGTTGACGAGATCAACCCGAAGCTGCGTGCTGTCAGTAACTACCGGAAAAAACTCCGGCAACCTGTCGAGCGCGCCCTCGCGTTCAGCAAGGAAATCGTGGCGAGTGTACCGGGTCCGGTAGCAGTCAACAGGACGGCATGGAGCAGTGATCCGATGGTGCGGGCCTTCTTTACCGGGGTTGAGGATATGCGCCAGGTGCTGAGCCGCAATGATGAGGTCCATGACTATTTCGCGGGTGACAAAAGTGCACAGCAACCCTGTTATGCCCTGTTAAACATGCAGCGCAGCGAGCGCACGGTACTGGGGGTGGAGGGCGGTGGCGATATCATCAAGCGGGACGTATTGCAGACCAGTGTCAGTTTCAAGGACCGCAAGGTCGTCAAGCCGGCCGCATCGGAAGCACAATTGCGCCAGGAGCTGGAACAGCGGGCGTTTGAAGTGCTGGTGGCCTATGTGCTTGAACGCATCACCGCCATGATAGCCGACCGGCATTCGCTCAAGGAAACACAGCTGCTGCTGGACATGCAACTCAGGCTGGCGCAGGTGAAACAGGCCAGTCTGTCGTCACTGCTCGAGGACAGGGATGCCGGGGCAGAGGACCTCGATGCGCTGCTGCAACAGCAGCAGCACACGACGCAGGCGTTCGAACAGGCCAGTGCGCGGTTGCTGACGCTGGATGACTATATTGATCGCATTACAGAGGTGCTCGGTCATCCTGCAGAACATTTCAAGGCCCGGCACATCACCATGCGACTCAGCCAGATGAATATCAAGCGTGACGAACAAGCACCCGGTGCCGCAAATGATCTGGAGCTGACTGAATTATTACTGGGTGACGAGATCAGGCGCATTGTGCTGACCATAACGTTTCCGCGTGATGAACTGGTGGCGAAGCAGCGCCTTTTCCAGTAAACGTGACCGATTGTCAAGAACCGGTCTGTGTGTGCTGATTTATGTGCATGATTGTTTTCAAGACGGGCAATTAATGGTTTAATGCGCGGCTATGACGAATTATTGATGCCCTGATTAATTCAAATAATCCATGCAGGGTGCACAGCGCGCGTCCAGCAGATATTGCACTATTTGAATGCCATGATTTTTCTGATTTATTCAGGGTTTCCTCGATGAATGACCCGGTATGTGCAAGCAATTTTTTACTTAAAGGAGAACGTTGATGGATCCCAGCGAAGCAACAGCAACCACAGAAACAGCCACTCCCATGGATGTCATGGAGGTTATTCCGACCAGTGTCGAGGATGTCAGTCAGTTATGGTTGACGGTGCAGGATCTGGCCACCGACTGGGGAATCAAGGTCCTGGCCGCGCTGGCCATCTTTATTATTGGTCGCTGGGTCGCGAAGGGTATCCGCCGCGGCGTGCGTCGCATGATGGAAAAGGGCGGTGTTGATCCCATCATCATCGGTTTCGTCGGCAGTATTACCTACATTGCCTTGCTGGCTTTCGTCGTCATCGCGGCACTCGGTCAGCTCGGCATACAGACGACCTCCTTTATTGCCATTCTCGGTGCTGCCGGTCTTGCCGTGGGTCTGGCCTTGCAGGGATCGCTGGCAAACTTCGCGGCCGGTTTCCTGATGATTATGTTTCGTCCCTTCAAGGTCGGGGATTTTGTCGAGGCTGCCGGCGTGGCCGGTGTTGTCAAGGATATGCAGATTTTTACCACCACCCTGAAAACCGGCGACAACAAGACCATTATCATTCCGAATGCGAAAATATCCGGTGACAACATCATTAATTACTCGGCGGAGGAAAACCGCCGTGTCGATATGACCGTCGGTGTCGCCTACGATGCAGACCTGTCAAAGGTCAGGGACGTGCTCAATGACATCATCAGCAAGGAGGAACGTATCCTGCCTGATCCGGCACCGCAGGTTGTGGTCGCCGAGCTTGCGGACAGCAGTGTCAATTTTATTGTGCGTGTCTGGACCAAATCCGGGGACTACTGGGGCGTCAAGTTTGATGCCACCGAGACCATCAAGAACCGCTTTGATGAGGCCGGCATCGGCATCCCGTTTCCGCAGCGCGATATACATATTGTTAGTGGTTCGGCTGCATAGCCGGATTTGTCTCGCGGCTGTTGGCCGCGAGACAGGCGGGAAACCGGCCTGACCCGTGTCAGGACGTCAGATGCAAGGGGAACAACTTATGAGAAAACTGTTAGCGACTCTTGGCGAACTCGTATTTGCCACCATGCTTTGTCTGTCTCCCGGCACCGTGCATGCTGAGGATGCGACTTTCAGCGAGGCTGAGCTTGACCAGATGATGGCGCCGATTGCGCTGTACCCGGACGCATTGCTGGCACAGATCCTGATGGCCACGACCTATCCTGCGGATGTGGCCGAGGCCGTCAAGTGGTCGAATGACAACCCCGACCAGGACGGTGATGCAGCGGTGGAGGCCGTGCAGGACAAGTCCTGGGACCCCAGCGTGATGTCGCTGGTTGCCTTTCCACAGGTGTTGGCCATGATGGGGGAGCAGCCGGACTGGGTGCAGAATGTGGGTGATGCCTTCCTGGCCGATTCGGACGGCGTCATGGACACCGTCCAGACGTTACGCAGCAAGGCCAAAGAAGAGGGTAATCTCGAGACGACCGAGCAGCAGACGGTGATCGTGGAAGCGCCGTCCTCCAGTGAGACGGTCATTATCATCGAGCCGGCCGACCCCCAGATCATCTATGTGCCATCCTACAATCCCACTATCATCTATGGCGCCTGGTGGTGGCCTCGCTACACACCGTGGTATTACCGTCCCTATGGTTATGGGTTTGGTTCCGCCGTGGTGAGAGGTATCGGTTTCGGTATTGGTGTCGGCATCACCAATGCACTCTGGGGCGGTTGTCACTGGGGCCGCGGCCGCGGCAGCGTCGATATCAACGTCAACAGGTACAACAACATCAACGTCAATCGCAACAAGCTCGACGCCAGCAGGAAGAATACCAACTGGAACCACAATGCCAACAATCGTCGTGGTGTGCCTTACAAGGATGGGAAAAGCCGCCAGCAGTTTGATAACAAGCGCGGCGGGGCCGACACGCGCGAGGATTTCCGGGGCCGTGATGCCCAGCGTGACAAGGCCAGGGAGTCGCTTGACAGGCGTGGGGTCGATCCGTCCGAAGGCCGAAAAGAACTAAAGGGTGCAGGAGGTGACAAGGCGCGGGATTCGGTGAATAAGGCCAACCGCGAGGTTGCGCAGGGCAAGCTGGGTGATCGGGGTGCCGGCAAGACACGCGATGCTGCCAAGGGAATGGATCGAGATAAGGCCACGGGTTCGCTGCAGAGCCGTGATACCGGCAAGGCACGTGACGCTGGCAAGTCACGTGATACAGCCAGCAGGCAAACAAAATCCAGGGACAGCGCCCTCAAGGGCGCGGGTAATGCACAGAAATCCCGCCAGAGTATCAATCGTGGCCAGTCGAGTAACCGTTCCATGAGCAGTCGCGGCGGTGGCCGTGGCGGCGGGGGTGGCGGTCGTGGCGGTGGCGGACGTGGGCGATAACAGGAGAGCGACATGAACGAACGATCAGAAATCACTCAACAGACTGTTGTCAGCCGGTTACACGCCATGGCTAAAGACCTGTTCACTGCGATGGCCGCGGGCGCGATGCTGTTGTCAGCGGCGTGTTCCGGACCGGATCAGGCAAGCGTGGAGTTGACGGTCGATCCCGTTCTGGGTCAGGCCGTTTTTGCCGCGCCCGGGGAGGCAGCGAGTGCATTTGTGCAATCGCTTACCAGCAAGGATACGGAAATGCTTGGCCAGGTACTCGGTGCGGACTACCGCGAGGTTTTGCCACTGGATGACGTGGATGAAGAAGATGTCGACCGTTTTATTG
This sequence comes from uncultured Ectothiorhodospiraceae bacterium, assembly GCA_947258515.1. GTDB lineage: Bacteria > Pseudomonadota > Gammaproteobacteria > UBA9214 > UBA9214 > UBA9214. The sequence continues at coordinate 11,591 of CAMYIO010000030.1, read as the reverse complement.
CTGCCTGGGAAAAGCACAATACGCTGTTGCCGGAAGGTGACGGTAAAATGCTGATTGCCGTCGGAGACCATGACTGGACCTTGCCCATTCCCGTCGTGAGCGGGGCAAGCGGCTGGTATTTTGATGTCGATGAGGGCCTGGAACGCATGCGCATAAGACGCATCGGCAGGAATGAACTCGCGACCATGCAGGCCGTGCTCGCCTACTACGATGCACAGATGGAATACGCCGAGAAGGATCGAAATGGAGACGGTTTGCTGGAATATGCGCAACGCTTTATCAGCACACCCGGGACCCGGGACGGCTTGTACTGGGAGGTCGGGCCCGGTGAAACGCCCAGTCCACTGGGGCCGTTAATGGCCGATCACACACCGGGTGGCGGTTACCATGGCTACTTTTACCGGATACTGGATGCACAGGGAGAACATGCCCGGGGCGGTGCCTACAGTTTCCTGATCGGGGACCAGATGCGTGCCGGGTTTGCAGTGATTGCCTGGCCGGTTGAATACGGTGACAGCGGGGTGATGAGTTTCATGGTGAGCCATGCCGGTATGGTCTACCAGCAGGACCTGGGCCCGGACAGCGCCAGCATTGCCGGGGCGATGACGGCCTATGATCCAGGCCCGGGCTGGACGCAGGTCGAGGAAGTGGATGGCCCCGATGCGGCGAAGTAAATCCCACTCCTGCAGGTGATGTCTAATACTTCAGTTATTATCAGCTATTATGTAGTTAGTCGCCATCCAGAAAGAAAAAACTCTCGACACGACGCAAAGCGCGCAAAGGTACAAGTCATTGTTATAATTACATGCTGATATCTCTCTCTTGGCGCCTTTGCGTCTTTGCGTGAAATTACTGCCTTTATGGACGGACACCAGTTACAGGGTGGTCGATAAAAAGGATCCCGAATGCAGCTCGCTGATTTAAAACGACCCCGGTTTTATATCCCGATTGGCCTGCTGTTAGTTCTTGCCGTGTTGTCCGCGCTGGTCTTTAATCCCGCCTTCCAGAAAAAGATGCTGCTCAAGCATGTGGGCCCGCTGGTTGATTCGCTGCAGCTTGAATACATTCACTTTACCCCCTGGTCACTGCACCTTAACAAGGTTGCCGTGGAGTATGCGGGCGGACATTTCGAGCTGGAACAGGGAACGTTGCGCTACTGTCTGTCATCACTGCTGTTGCTGAATGCCAATATCAAGACGCTTGCACTGCAGGATGTCCATGTTGACCTGAGCGAATTCAATCCCCCGGAGAAGCCGGAACCGGAACCCGATGGCGGGATTTTTCCCGGTGTGCTGGCGGTGTTGCAACACGGGCTCGGTTACACCCTGCAGGATGTGGATATCAATGCAGAGGTAATACTGCCGGATCAGCAATCAGTCTCGGCCAGCATAAGCGGTGGTGGCATCAAGCCGAAAACAACGGGCGCTATCAATATGAAGGCGCACTTCCATACCGGCAAGGAGGACGAGCTGATTGCCCTTGATGGCCGTCTTGTCCTCAACCAGCTGACACGCGGCCGCTTCAATTCAATAGAAACCGTGTTTGATATTGACGCGGCACTGGCGGCCCTGCCGGAGACCGAAAGTGCCCAGGTGATACTGCGGCTGACCCCGGCGCTACTAACTGAAGCCGGGCAATTGTCGCTGCAGGCCGCAGGCGAAGAGCCTCACTATGCGCCAGAGACGTGGCAGCTTGTAAACCTGCAGCTCGATGCGGACGGCAAGCAGCGTTCCGAGTTGACGCTTGAAGGCCGCTATGACGGCAACAGTGGTGTGTTTGACGGTGCTTACCGGATAACGGCGAACGAGCGATTGCTGCAGCGCTATGTAAAAGGTACGGTCATACCACCCACGGAAGAAGTACTCAGCGGCGACCTGCTTTTTAATATCGCGGACACCACCGGACACATCACCGTCATCAGCAATCTGCTGGTCAAGCAGATCAAGGAAACGCACAGCAACGAAAAGCTCCCCGAGTTGCTGCGTCTCGAGAATAACTTCCGTTTGTCGCTGTTGCCTGGTATACGCTTGCGCGTCGAGACAATTTATTCGGGCATGACCGATGAAACGACGACCCGGCCACTGACTTCCAGTCTGCCGCAAGATCTGGATATCCCCCTGCAGGATATCGATGCCTTCATGCATCAGGAGAACACCCTGCTGGCCTTCGAGTTGCCCGAGGTGCCGCTGGCCTGGTTTGACATCTTGCTGCCCGAGCACGAACTCATGGAAGGTACACTGACAGGGGCGTTCGAGATTACCACGGACACGGCGGGTTCTATCCACGTCATTCCTGTCAAGCCACTCAAGGTGACAGGATTTACCCTGTTGCAGGGCGAGCAGGTGGTCGTCGAGGGACTCAATCTGAGTGTGCTGCCACGTGTCAGCTACCACGGCGACGCGCTGGATGTCTCGCTGCAAGAGCTTCTGGTCGATGCGGGCAAGGGAACCGTGGCGACGGCAGACATGACGGCCACCGTGCCGCTGGCAGAGCAACCGGGTGCCATCAATGCACGGGCCACGGCTGACCTGGATTTGCACAGGCTGGTGGAGCTGCTGGCCATTGAGCCGTCGGGCAGACAGACCCTGCCGAAAAAGCTTTCACTGGATTTCAAGACGGCGATCCAGCAGCAGGCCGATGCCGTGCGTGTGAATGCGCTGGATGCAAACCTGCTGCTGGACAAGAAGACCCGCCTGCTGCATCTGGACCTGCTGCAACCACTGGTCATGAAAAGCTCGGCGGCAGGTACCCGCATAGCAAACGAGAAAGGGCAGCTGGCAACAGTCAATATCAGTGACATCCAGCTTGGCTGGTTCTCCGCCTTTGTGCCGAATACCACCTTAAAGGGCCAGCTACAGTCTGCTGATTTTACACTGGCGGCGCAGGGGCAGGGGGTCGCTACCCTGGCCGCGGCTAAACCGGTCAGGCTGAGTCATGTCACCATCACCGGCCCGGACGGGCCGATGCTCAAGGATGTTGCTATCAGCGTGCGGCCCAGCATTCGCCTGGCGCCGGAGGGCACCGGCATCACTTACAAGGACCTCACTGTCACTGGCCAGAAGCAACAGCTGCTGGCAGGCAGCGGTGAGCTGACCCTGCCGGGTGAGGCGGACAAACCCCTGCTGGCCGAGGGTCAACTGGATATGGATGTGCAGGCATTTTCCCGACAGCCGGTTGTTGCCAGGGCGTTGCAGGGTTCCATAGAGGCGCCGCTGTGGCTGGATGCGAATTACAAGCTGGCACAGGGTGAATCCAGTATCGACCTGAGCCGCCTGTCAGCGAACCTGCGCTATGCGGACAAGCAGCCGCGTATATCACTGCAGGCCGATTCAAACGTCCGTGTGCGCACAAACTTGAGTAGCAGACAATCCGAACTGGGTCGGGCCCGCGGCAAGGTGACCCTGACGGTGGCGAATCTTACCCCTGAACCGTTTGCCGGAATACTGGCGGCCAATGGCCTGAGCTTGACCGATGCCAACGGCAAGGCGGTACTCAGCTCGGATGGCAAGTCACTGCGCGTCGATACTCTTGAGCCGTTCAGGGTGACGGGCGCAGTGTTGAAGACGGGAGACAAACAGGTGCTGCAATCCTTCACCCTGACGCTGGATTCCGAAACCGTGATGCAGGGCGATACGCTGCATGCAAAATTAAAACAATTCAATATTACGTTTGATAAGGACCGGGGCAAGCCTGCACTCGACGCCAACGTGGATGTGATTGTGAAAGGCCGGGGTGACAGGACAAGGGTCGAGACCCTGACTGCGAATGTCAACATGCAGTTGCCCGCCTTGCTGGATCAGCCAGCGATCCTGCCCGGTCACGGCCTGACGGCCGGTGAGTTGACCTCCGTGACCACGCTGGATTCCAGCGGCAAACTCGATTCAACGACGCGTGTGCAGGGATTGAAGAGCAGGAATGACTTGCCGCTGGAACTCCTGGAGATACAGGTCGGCGGACAACTGAACGACAATGGCACTTTCGACCTTTCCATGCCCATCAGCACGCGCGGCAAGTCAGGGGAAAGCGATCTGAAACTAAAGCTGTGGGATGTCCACAAGGAAGTCGGGAAAAATGACCTTTTTGTCAGCGTCGACAGCAGCGTGTTCTACCTCAATGACATCCTCAATACCCTGAACCTGGTTGCCAGGACAAGGGCGGCCAGGGAAGTCGGGGCGGAACTCAGCGAGGAACAGCAGGCGGCCATTGACGCTGAAAAGGAGGCCAGAGAGGCACTCCCGGACGAGACGGCCTTCTGGGATGTGGTGCCCTATAAGCGGTATGTAACCTACAATATCAAGCGACTCTTTTACACCGACTACCTGGAAGTCGATGACATCACGGGACGTGCCGAGTCCTCGGCTGGCAGGCTCTCTCTCGATGACTTCAAGGCGCAATTCCATGACAGTCCCATTGCGCTTAATTCCGTCATCACCTTTACACCCGGGGAAGAACCCTACAACCTGGAGATGCAGGCCAGTGTTGATCGGTTCGATCTCGCGACTTTTTTGACTGAACTCGATCCCAAGTCCATACCACCGGCGGAAGGACTGTTTGACGTCAAGGTCGATGCCCACGGTAATTCACCGAACATGGCGCAGTACCGCAACAACCTGTACTTTGATATGCGCATGCAGAGCCGCGACGGTGTGTTCCGCCTGCTTGATCCCAACGATCCGCTGGTCACAGGGAGTTCAAATTTTGCCGGCGCCGTGGGTGAGGGTGTCTCTTACGTTCCGACCGGGTTATTCGGTATGGGTGCGGTCGCAAGGCTGGTCAATTACATCAAGGCCGTCCCGTACGACAAGGTTGATGCACACTTTGTGCGCGATGAATCGGGTAATGTGGAGATCCGGAAATACGTGGTGCAGAGTCCGGAAATACTGATGACGGCCAACGGCGGGATTAGCTACGAGGAAGGCGTTGACGTGTTGCACAGCCCGCTGAAGATGGAATCACAGCTTAATTTGCGTGGCCGTGGCGCCGCGATTTTCTATGACCTCGACCTGCTGGAGGATGAACGCGATGTCTATGGCTACTGGACAGGGCCGGCCATCAAGTTCTGGGGCACGGTGGCACAATCGGAATCCAACCTGTCGGAGATCATCGAGACGGCCGGCAAGGGGGCGGTACTGGGCGGGCTGACGCGTCCCATATCGGGCCTGATCGGCAATGTCCGGCATTTGTGGATGGATGAAGAGGGTGAGCCCGTCGAATATACCGATGCCCCGCCGACCTCGGCACCTGCATCGGAAACACCCGCGGATGCACCGACAGAACCACTGACAGGTACCCCGGCCGGTACCCCGACAGAAGCACCGGTAGATACCCCGGCAGACTATATTACGAATCTTCCGGATTATTATGAGTAAGCGGTATACATAAAGCACCGGGTTGACCCCCTCCCCCGGAGGAGGGTGTCGCGAAAGGTGTTCGTACTATCGTAGGGTGCGCCTTGCGCACCATGGATCAACAGCTTGCATGTTCTTTTCGGTGCGCACGGCGCACCCTACATTACTTTTACAACACTCTCCGGAGGGAAAGGGGGTGCACTGCGCCAGCCAGGGTTCAATAATTTCAGGATAAAGCCTGATTTATAATCATAAAGTCAACATCGATACGTGGAAACAGGGTGTCAAACCACGTATATTCCCGTGACGAACTCCAAAGATTCAAGTGGCATGGCGAACAAACTCTATATCAAAACCCACGGTTGCCAGATGAACGAGTACGACTCGTCGAAGATGGCGGACGTACTGGCAGCCTCACACCGGATGGAACTGACGCAGGATCCTGCGCAGGCGGACGTGCTGTTGTTGAATACCTGCTCCATCCGTGAAAAGGCACAGGAAAAGGTATTTTCCGAACTGGGCCGCTGGAAGGAACTGAAGGACCAGCGTCCACGACTGGTGATCGGCGTCGGTGGCTGCGTGGCCAGCCAGGAAGGAGAGGCCATTCGTGCCCGCGCACCCTATGTCGATATCGTGTTCGGGCCACAGACGCTGCACCGGTTGCCGGAAATGCTGGATACCGCGCGCCGTGCGCAGCAGCCGGTGATTGACATCAGCTTTCCCGAGATAGAAAAATTTGATTGCCTGCCGGCACCGCGTGCCAACGGGCCGACAGCGTTTGTGTCCATCATGGAAGGCTGCAGCAAGTATTGCAGTTTCTGCGTGGTGCCCTACACGCGTGGCGAAGAAGTGAGCCGACCCTTCGACGACATCCTTGCCGAGGTCGCGGCGCTGGCCGGGCAGGGCGTGCGCGAGGTGAACCTGCTGGGCCAGAACGTCAATGCCTACCGTGGCCTGATGGACGACGGCGATAGCGCCGACCTGGCGCTGTTGATCAACTACATCGCCGCGATCGAGGGTATCGGCCGCCTACGTTATACCACCTCACACCCGGTGGAGATGAGCGACAGCCTGATACAGGCCTACGCGGAAGTCCCTGCGCTGGTCAGTCATTTGCACCTGCCGGTACAGTCCGGTTCGGACCGGGTGCTCGCCCTGATGAAACGTAACCACACGGCGCTGGAATACCGGTCCATTATCCGGCGCCTGCGCAAGGTGCGCCCCGATATCAGCCTGTCTTCTGACTTTATTATCGGTTTTCCCGGAGAAACCGCTGACGACTTCGAACAAACCATGGCACTGATTGAAGAAACTGGCTTCGACCAGTCGTTCAGTTTTATCTACAGCCAGCGCCCCGGTACACCGGCAGCCGATCTGCCGGATGATGTACAGCACACGACCAAGAAGGCGCGCCTGTCACGACTGCAACAACGCATTAATGAAATGGCCGCTGCAATCAGTGACGGCATGGTGGGCAGGACCGAGCGTATCCTGGTCGAAAAGATATCACGCAAACGCAATGATCAGCTCAGCGGCCGCACGGCGAACAACCGTGTCGTTAATTTTGATGCGGCGCCGGCGTTGATCGGCCGCTTTGTGGATGTGCGCATTACCGAGGCACTGCCGAATTCTTTGCGTGGCGAACTGCTGTCAGTTGAGGATGCTGCCCCTTCACTGCAAATGAAGGCATCCTGAGCCGCCTTGAACGCTGACACGCTCTCGGTCGATATCACGCTGGAACCTGCCGATAACGAGCGGCTGGCGGAATTGTGTGGCCAGCTGGATGCGCACCTGCGCCAGCTGGAACAGCGCCTCGGCGTGGAAATCAACAGTCGCGGCAACCAGTTTCGCATCATTGGTGAGGCCGGCGTGGTGAAGCGCGCCAGCCAGATACTGCAAGGCCTGTATCTGGAAACGGGTTCCGCTTCACTCACGCCTGAGAAAATACACCTCTACCTGCAGGAGGCGGGTGCCGCTCAGGTGGTTACCGTCGGGGATGCCGGGAAACGCGGCATGATCGTGATCAAGACACCGGGTGGTGCCATTACACCGCGCGGCGATCATCAGAAACAGTACCTGCGTAATATTATTGAACATGACCTGAACTTCGGTATCGGCCCGGCCGGTACCGGCAAGACCTACCTTGCGGTTGCCTGTGCGGTGCAGGCACTGGAGCAGGAAAGCGTCAGCCGCCTGGTACTGGTGCGCCCGGCCGTTGAAGCGGGCGAACGGCTTGGCTTTTTGCCGGGTGACATGACGCAGAAAGTGGACCCCTATTTACGGCCGCTGTACGACGCGCTCTATGAAATGGTCGGTATTGACCGGGTTGCAAAACTCATCGAACGCAACGTGATCGAGATTGCACCGCTGGCATTTATGCGCGGCCGCAGCCTGAATGACGCCTTTATTATTCTCGACGAGGCGCAAAATACCACCGTCGAGCAAATGAAGATGTTCCTCACGCGTATCGGCTTTGGCTCAACCGCCGTGGTGACCGGCGACATTACCCAGATTGACTTGCCGAAACACGTTGAGTCCGGCCTGCGACAGGTGACCGAAGTGCTGAATCTCTATGACGACATCGGTTTCACGTTCTTTTCGTCGAACGATGTTGTCCGGCACCCGCTGGTGCAGCGTATTATTTCTGCATACGAAAAGTATGAGCAGTCAGCTGCTAACGACAAATAATCCCTACAGGACTCATTTATGAGCAATACACATCAGACAGTCGATGTTCAGTTCGCGATGGCCGTTGAAGGCATACCGGGTGAGGATGCCATCAGGCAGTGGGTATTACAGGCATTGCCGGAACATAAAATAGATGCCGAGTTGACGGTACGTATCGTGGATGAAGCGGAAATCACCGCGCTCAATCGCCAGTACCGTGGCAAGGATGGCGCAACCAACGTGCTGTCGTTCCCCTACGAAGGCATCCCCGGCGTGGACACCGCTCTGCTGGGCGATATCGTGATTTGTGCCCCCGTGGTGGCCAGCGAAGCCGTTGCGCAAGACAAACCGCTTGATGCGCACTGGGCGCATATCGTGGTTCACGGCGTATTGCACCTGCTGGGTTACGACCATCAGCACGACGCTCATGCCCATGAGATGGAGACCCGTGAAACCGATCTATTGATCAACCTGGGTTACCCGGATCCGTATCAGGGCCGCGCATCTGAGCGTTGATATGCGATCTGTGCTGCTGCAGTGTACTCCGCAATGAATGTGATGTTAGTATTACAAATGTCGCATAACTAACTAATATTTAATGAACAAAGATCAATCTTCCAGTGGCCCCGCGAAGCGTTCCTGGGTATCCGGGATCAAACAGGCGCTGACGCGGGTGCCCGCCGACAAGGAACAGTTGCTGGAAATGCTGCGTGCCGAGCAACAAGCCGGTCTGTTCGATAGCGATGCGCTCGCCATGTTTGAAGGCGTGCTGCAGGTGGACGATATGCAGGTGCGGGACATCATGATCCCGCGTTCCCAGGTTGTCATGCTGGCGCGTGATACCCGTCCCGATGCGCTGCTGCGCCGCATCGTCGAATCCGGACACTCCCGTTTTCCGGTGATCGGCGATAACCGTGACGAGGTCGTCGGTATTCTGCTGGCGAAGGACTTCCTGCTGTATGCCTTCGAACGCACCGACAACCTGCTGAACGTACGCAATATTTTGCGCCCGGCAATCTTTGTCCCGGAAAGCAAACGGCTGAATGTGCTGTTAAAGGAATTTCGCTCCAGTCGCAATCACATGGCCATCGTGGTTGATGAGTATGGCAGTGTCGCCGGAATGGTCACGATTGAAGATGTGCTGGAGCAGATTGTCGGCGAAATTGAAGACGAGCATGATGTCGAGGAAGAGGACACCATCCGCAAGCACAGTGAAGTCCATTACACCATCAAGGCGCTGACACCGGTCGAGGACTTCAACGAGTATTTCAAGCTGTCACTTTCCGATGAAGAATTCGACACCATCGGTGGCCTGGTGGTACACGAGATCGGACACCTGCCGAAGCGGGGAGAACGGGTCGTCATCGGCAACCTGTTGTTCAAGATCCTGCGTGCCGACAGTCGTCGTGTCCACATGCTGCAACTCACCCTGTTACCTGAAACTGTCGAACGCACGGTCGAACCCGCAGCAAGCGACGTGTGAACGGTCTGATGGATCGTTTCGGCGGACTGTTGATGTTTTTCGCGGGGGCGGCAGCGGTCACGGCCTTTGCACCGTTTGGTTACTACCCTGTCATCATCGGCTCGCTGTTACTGCTGTTCAAGCAGTGGTCACGCGACACGCCACGGCAGTCGCTGCGTCACGGCTTCCTGTTCGGTCTGGGGTTTTTTGGCACCGGTATCACGTGGGTATTCAACAGTATCCACGTGTTTGGCCATGTGCCGGTTGCCGGTGCCCTCGCCGTGACACTCGGTCTGGTCGTGGTCCTGAGCCTCTATCCCGCGCTGCTGGGTTATTGCCTCGGACGTTTCTGTCGCGCACCGTCCTGGCCGGTGCTGGTGAGTGCCTTTCCGGCCGGCTGGGTGTTCGCCGAGTGGCTGCGCAGCTGGCTGTTTACCGGCTTTCCATGGCTGAATATCGCCAACAGCCAGATCGACAGCCCGCTGGCCGGCTATATACCCGTGCTCGGTGTCTATGGCACGGGCTGGTTGCTGGCGCTGTTGCCGGCCCTGTTGCTGGCGATCGTGAAGAACCAGCGACGTTTGCCCAGTGTGGCCTTGCTGGTCATGGTGCCGCTAACGGGCTATCTGCTGGACCGGGTGCAGTGGACCACGCCGCGTGGCGAGGCGATCCAGGTGAGCCTGGTGCAGGGCAATATCAGCCAGGATGACAAGTGGGCGCCGGAAAATCTTCTGAATACCTTCAGTCGCTACACGGATCTCACCTTTACCTCGCAGGTCAGTGACCTGACGATCTGGCCCGAGACCGCGATTCCTGCCTTTCATGACCAGGTGAACGACGGTTTTATCGCCTACCTGGAAACGGAACTGGCGAAAACCGGTGCCTCGCTGCTGACCGGGATTCCGGTGCTGGACAGGCAGCGCTGGGAATACTACAACGCGGTGATTACGCTGGGCGGGGAACAGGCCTTCTATTACAAGCAGCACCTGGTGCCCTATGGTGAATACCTGCCGATGCGCTGGCTGATCGGTCATGCCCTGGATGCGCTGGCCGTGCCGAATGCCGATTTTTCCAGTGGCACGGACACACAGCCGCTGCTGCAGGCGGCCGGCTACCCGGTGGCGACGACCATCTGTTACGAGGTCGTGTTTGGTGAGCAGATCATCAAGGCGCTGCCAGAGGCGGCCATGCTGGTGAACGTCAGTAACGATGCCTGGTTTGGCGACTCACTCGCGCCGCATCAACACCTGGAAATGGCGCGCATGCGCGCAAAGGAAACGGGACGCCCGATGCTGCGGGCGACGAATACCGGTATTTCCGCGATCATCGATCACGACGGTCGCATTGTGCAGCAAAGCCCGCAGTTTGAAATTGCGGTAGTGACCGGACCCGTGATCCCCATGCAGGGCGCCACGCCCTATGTACGGATGGGTAATGTGCCGATCGTTGTCCTGAGCGTGGTTTGCCTGTTGCTCTGCGGGTTTGCCTGCCGCAAGCGGGTCAGTGACCTGCCGGGTGAGCGTGGTGCCTGAGTGTTGAACGGGACTGCCCGGCCGAATCAGGGTTGATTCAGCCGGGAACGACCGCTGTTTTTACTGGAATATTACTTCGCGGTGTAGGAGAACTTCTGTCCGGCAAGCACGGCCTCGTACATCAGGCCACCCTTTGTCACGGTAAAGGTCGCCATGCCCTTGTGGTAGGAGCCTTTGGTGGTGGCGTCTTTCTTGCCACCACTGGCACCGGCAGAGCTGCCGGTAGAGCCAGCTGATGCGGTTGCAGCGGCAGTGATCGCCACGGCCGTGGCATCGGCACTGAACTCGAAGTTGCCACTGGTGAATTCATCATAGGCACGCTTGTCCTCGAAAAAGATGATTTCGCTAAAGCCTTGAGCACCCAGCTGGAATCCGACACTCAACTGGGTCACGGCGGTGTCGCCCGTGTGTTTACCCTCGGCATAGACGCGTCCCTTGCCGTGTGCGCCACCGACAACAAATCCCGCCTTGCCGATGGTCGGAAAGACGGCGTAGCCGTAGCTGTTGTCAACGAACCAGCTGCTGTCACCGGCATTCCTGAACAGGTCGACTGTATCTGAATATTCATAGGCCATGGCACTG